>NZ_CP146092.1:1322138-1652672 GCF_037023145.1 Ralstonia sp. RRA
GGCTGCGCCTTGAGCGTAGCTGGGCGTCCGTCTGGGTATCTCCATATAAGAAGATCCATCGCCCCGGACATGCCCGGGGCGATGCCGTTCCAAGGCTCCTTTCATAGGCAAACGCGGCCGCCAACGCGTCAATCGGATCGCCCTGCGGGATGCGGCGGTTATTTTTGAAATATTTTTTTTGCCCGCAATCCCAGTCCCAGCCTGGGCTAGCGCGGATTCTTCACGCGCTGGTCATCAGTTGGTCACGAGAAAGGTGTTGCCAAGTGCGGGAAACGTCCTTATAGTTCGCCCCTCGCTGCAAACGACAGCGCCGAAACGAAAGCGACGGCGGGGTGGTTAAGGCGGTGGAGAAGTAGTGGTGGTGCGGGTTTGCGGGTTGTCGGGTGGTTAGCGACGGTCCGCGGTTGCAGTGAAGTTAGCGACGCGTTGAACGATAAAAATTCTTCAGCAAGTTGTTGACAGCGACGAAAAAGCTCTGCATAATCTCGTTTCTCTGCTGCAGCAAACGCAGCGACGCGGTGAACAAAGTTGATCGCGCAGTTCTTTAACAAGCAAACAGCCGATAAGTGTGGGCGCTTAATACTGGATGCGGCGAATGTAAATTCGCTAGCTTACAAGTAATGAAGTGCTCGCACAGAAGTAAGGTTTGAACGAAAGTTCAAGTCAGATTCTGAGAGTGAGCGACCGCTCGTAAAGAGCGAAAACAGCAGATTGAACTGAAGAGTTTGATCCTGGCTCAGATTGAACGCTGGCGGCATGCCTTACACATGCAAGTCGAACGGCAGCATGATCTAGCTTGCTAGATTGATGGCGAGTGGCGAACGGGTGAGTAATACATCGGAACGTGCCCTGTAGTGGGGGATAACTAGTCGAAAGATTAGCTAATACCGCATACGACCTGAGGGTGAAAGTGGGGGACCGCAAGGCCTCATGCTATAGGAGCGGCCGATGTCTGATTAGCTAGTTGGTGGGGTAAAGGCCCACCAAGGCGACGATCAGTAGCTGGTCTGAGAGGACGATCAGCCACACTGGGACTGAGACACGGCCCAGACTCCTACGGGAGGCAGCAGTGGGGAATTTTGGACAATGGGGGCAACCCTGATCCAGCAATGCCGCGTGTGTGAAGAAGGCCTTCGGGTTGTAAAGCACTTTTGTCCGGAAAGAAATCGCACTTACTAATATTAGGTGTGGATGACGGTACCGGAAGAATAAGGACCGGCTAACTACGTGCCAGCAGCCGCGGTAATACGTAGGGTCCAAGCGTTAATCGGAATTACTGGGCGTAAAGCGTGCGCAGGCGGTTGTGCAAGACCGATGTGAAATCCCCGGGCTTAACCTGGGAATTGCATTGGTGACTGCACGGCTAGAGTGTGTCAGAGGGGGTAGAATTCCACGTGTAGCAGTGAAATGCGTAGAGATGTGGAGGAATACCGATGGCGAAGGCAGCCCCTGGGATAACACTGACGCTCATGCACGAAAGCGTGGGGAGCAAACAGGATTAGATACCCTGGTAGTCCACGCCCTAAACGATGTCAACTAGTTGTTGGGGATTCATTTCCTTAGTAACGTAGCTAACGCGTGAAGTTGACCGCCTGGGGAGTACGGTCGCAAGATTAAAACTCAAAGGAATTGACGGGGACCCGCACAAGCGGTGGATGATGTGGATTAATTCGATGCAACGCGAAAAACCTTACCTACCCTTGACATGCCACTAACGAAGCAGAGATGCATTAGGTGCTCGAAAGAGAAAGTGGACACAGGTGCTGCATGGCTGTCGTCAGCTCGTGTCGTGAGATGTTGGGTTAAGTCCCGCAACGAGCGCAACCCTTGTCTCTAGTTGCTACGAAAGGGCACTCTAGAGAGACTGCCGGTGACAAACCGGAGGAAGGTGGGGATGACGTCAAGTCCTCATGGCCCTTATGGGTAGGGCTTCACACGTCATACAATGGTGCATACAGAGGGTTGCCAAGCCGCGAGGTGGAGCTAATCCCAGAAAATGCATCGTAGTCCGGATCGTAGTCTGCAACTCGACTACGTGAAGCTGGAATCGCTAGTAATCGCGGATCAGCATGCCGCGGTGAATACGTTCCCGGGTCTTGTACACACCGCCCGTCACACCATGGGAGTGGGTTTTGCCAGAAGTAGTTAGCCTAACCGTAAGGAGGGCGATTACCACGGCAGGGTTCATGACTGGGGTGAAGTCGTAACAAGGTAGCCGTATCGGAAGGTGCGGCTGGATCACCTCCTTTAAGAGCGTGCATCCGACGTTAGGCGTCCACACTTATCGGTTTGTTTGATGTTACAGCCAAGGGTCTGTAGCTCAGGTGGTTAGAGCACCGTCTTGATAAGGCGGGGGTCGTAGGTTCAAGTCCTACCAGACCCACCAAGTTACGGACGGTGGAAGAAGTTCTCTGCCGTGACTGGGGGATTAGCTCAGCTGGGAGAGCACCTGCTTTGCAAGCAGGGGGTCGTCGGTTCGATCCCGTCATCCTCCACCAATACCTTTTGGTTGCCAAATGCAAGCATCGACGATGCGTCGATGGTGTTTGCATTTGGCCTAGCCAAGACGAGCGTAAAAGTTCGGCTGTTCTTTAACAATATGGAATGTAGTAAAGGTGTCGCGGAGCATTGATGAGATGCTCGGTAGTAACGCGACACTGGGTTGTGATTGTATCAACCAGTATTACCAGAGCAATCGAAAGATTGTCTTGGAATACGGCACAACGCGAGAACTCAGCCTGTAACGAGACATACTCGTTATAGGGTCAAGCGAATAAGTGCATGTGGTGGATGCCTTGGCGATTACAGGCGATGAAGGACGTAGTAGCCTGCGAAAAGCTGCGGGGAGCTGGCAAACAAGCTTTGATCCGCAGATGTCCGAATGGGGAAACCCGGCCCGTATGGGTCATCCCTTGCTGAATACATAGGCAAGGGAAGCGAACGCAGCGAACTGAAACATCTAAGTAGCTGTAGGAACAGAAATCAACCGAGATTCCCAAAGTAGTGGCGAGCGAAATGGGATCAGCCTTGTACTCTTTAGCAGTATTGCTAGCAGAACGGAATGGAAAGTCCGGCCATAGCGGGTGATAGCCCCGTATGCGAAAGCAGTATTGTGGAACTAGGTGTACGACAAGTAGGGCGGGACACGTGAAATCCTGTCTGAAGATGGGGGGACCATCCTCCAAGGCTAAATACTCGTAATCGACCGATAGTGAACCAGTACCGTGAGGGAAAGGCGAAAAGAACCCCGGGAGGGGAGTGAAATAGATCCTGAAACCGCATGCATACAAACAGTCGGAGCCTGGAAACGGGTGACGGCGTACCTTTTGTATAATGGGTCAGCGACTTACATTCAGTGGCAAGCTTAACCGATTAGGGAAGGCGTAGCGAAAGCGAGTCCGAATAGGGCGTTCAGTCGCTGGGTGTAGACCCGAAACCAAGTGATCTATCCATGGCCAGGTTGAAGGTGCGGTAACACGTACTGGAGGACCGAACCCACTAACGTTGAAAAGTTAGGGGATGAGCTGTGGATAGGGGTGAAAGGCTAAACAAACTTGGAAATAGCTGGTTCTCTCCGAAAACTATTTAGGTAGTGCCTCGTGTCTCACCTTCGGGGGTAGAGCACTGTCATGGTTGGGGGTCTATTGCTGATTACCCCGCCATAGCAAACTCCGAATACCGAAGAGTGCAATCACGGGAGACAGACATCGGGTGCTAACGTCCGGTGTCAAGAGGGAAACAACCCAGACCGCCAGCTAAGGTCCCTAAATATTGCTAAGTGGGAAACGAAGTGGGAAGGCTAAAACAGTCAGGAGGTTGGCTTAGAAGCAGCCACCCTTTAAAGAAAGCGTAATAGCTCACTGATCGAGTCGTCCTGCGCGGAAGATGTAACGGGGCTAAGCAATATACCGAAGCTGCGGATGCACGTAAGTGCATGGTAGGAGAGCGTTCTGTAAGCCTGTGAAGGTGTCTTGTAAAGGATGCTGGAGGTATCAGAAGTGCGAATGCTGACATGAGTAGCGATAAAGGGGTGAAAGGCCCCCTCGCCGTAAGCCCAAGGTTTCCTACGCAACGTTCATCGGCGTAGGGTGAGTCGGCCCCTAAGGCGAGGCAGAGATGCGTAGCTGATGGGAAGCAGGTTAATATTCCTGCACCGTCGTATGATGCGATGGGGGGACGGATCGCGGAAGGTTGTCCGGGTGTTGGATGTCCCGGTCCCTGCATTGGAGATGGCACTTAGGCAAATCCGGGTGCGTGATTCAAGGGTGTGGGGCGAGCGACTTTAGGTCGCGAAGCAATTGGAAGTGGTTCCAAGAAAAGCCTCTAAGCTTCAGTCATACGAGACCGTACCGCAAACCGACACAGGTGGGCGAGATGAGTATTCTAAGGCGCTTGAGAGAACTCGGGAGAAGGAACTCGGCAAATTGGTACCGTAACTTCGGGATAAGGTACGCCCTTGTAGTTTGACTGGCTCGCGCCAGAAGGACGAAGGGGTTGCAATAAAATGGTGGCTGCGACTGTTTAATAAAAACACAGCACTCTGCAAACACGAAAGTGGACGTATAGGGTGTGACGCCTGCCCGGTGCCGGAAGATTAAATGATGGGGTGCAAGCTCTTGATTGAAGTCCCGGTAAACGGCGGCCGTAACTATAACGGTCCTAAGGTAGCGAAATTCCTTGTCGGGTAAGTTCCGACCTGCACGAATGGCGTAACGATGGCCACACTGTCTCCTCCCGAGACTCAGCGAAGTTGAAGTGTTTGTGATGATGCAATCTCCCCGCGGCTAGACGGAAAGACCCCATGAACCTTTACTGTAGCTTTGCATTGGACTTTGAACCGATCTGTGTAGGATAGGTGGGAGGCTTTGAAACCGGGACGCTAGTTTCGGTGGAGCCGACCTTGAAATACCACCCTGGTTTGTTTGAGGTTCTAACCTTGGCCCGTGAATCCGGGTCGGGGACAGTGCATGGTAGGCAGTTTGACTGGGGCGGTCTCCTCCCAAAGTGTAACGGAGGAGTTCGAAGGTACGCTTGGTACGGTCGGACATCGTACCTAAAGTGCAATGGCAAAAGCGTGCTTAACTGCGAGACCGACAAGTCGAGCAGGTGCGAAAGCAGGACATAGTGATCCGGTGGTTCTGTATGGAAGGGCCATCGCTCAACGGATAAAAGGTACTCTGGGGATAACAGGCTGATACCGCCCAAGAGTTCATATCGACGGCGGTGTTTGGCACCTCGATGTCGGCTCATCTCATCCTGGGGCTGTAGCCGGTCCCAAGGGTATGGCTGTTCGCCATTTAAAGAGGTACGTGAGCTGGGTTTAAAACGTCGTGAGACAGTTTGGTCCCTATCTGCCGTGGGCGTTGGAATCTTGACGGGGGCTGCTCCTAGTACGAGAGGACCGGAGTGGACGTACCGCTGGTGTACCTGTTGTCTCGCCAGAGGCATCGCAGGGTAGCTATGTACGGAAGAGATAACCGCTGAAAGCATCTAAGCGGGAAACTTGCCTGAAGATGAGGATTCCCTGGAGACTTGATCTCCCTGAAGGGTCGTTCGAGACCAGGACGTTGATAGGCTGGGTGTGGAAGCGCAGTAATGCGTTCAGCTAACCAGTACTAATTGCCCGTGCGGCTTGATCCTATAACCGGTATGTTTCCGGCTGGGTCTGCCTTGTGCCTGATACAAAATACACAACCTGAACTACATTCCCATATTGGCGGCGTTGACCATCGAGTCAGCGACGCGACAAGTCATAGCCTGGTGACCATAGCGAGTCGGTACCACCCCTTCCCATCCCGAACAGGACCGTGAAACGACTCCGCGCCGATGATAGTGCGGATTCCCGTGTGAAAGTAGGTCATCGCCAGGCTCTCCATAAAAACACCCCAGCCCTCATCCGGCTGGGGTGTTTGCTTTTACGCCTCCCAAACGCAGCACCACCGCTGCCTCCCTGCCGCAACAGCCCAATAAAAAAGCCACCCAACGGGTGGCTTCTTGCGCTCTGCTGCGCCAAACAACCTCAGCCCCGCGCCAGGTACCGCTCCACCAGCCTCACCCAATACGTCGCGCCCAACGGCAGCAGCTCGTCGTTAAAGTCGTAGCTCGGATTGTGCAGCATGCACGGTCCTAGGCCGTGGCCTTGCTCGCGGTGGTCGCCGTCACCGTTGCCGATGAAGGCGAAGCAGCCAGGCTTCTCGAACAGCATGAACGCTTTGAGGCAGCCCTCCGAGTTATCCGTTGGGGCCCACTTTGAGAACGGATACAGGATTCGCCGTTATCGAATAGCGCATCTGACGGTTGGCGTTATCTCCCACGTGACCTAGATTGAACTCGGCCCCGCGCGCGCTTGGCGTTGCGGCATCACCGGAATGGCAAGAGATCTGGGGCCAACACAAAAACCTTGAGGAGATCGAACCATGATTCTGCGTAAGTCTTGTGTCGGCCTGGCCATCGTAGCGGCATTCATATGCGCAAGCGCGACTGCGCAACAGCAAACTGAGCAAGAGCCCATGAAATGGAGCCTCAAGGAGGCGAAGGCCAAAATCGCCGAACGTTTCAAGGCGGCCGATACCGATCACGATGGCAAGTTGACGCGCGAGGAGGCCAAGGCAGGTATGCCGCGTGTCTACGAGAATTTCGACAAGATCGACATCAGAAAGCGTGGCTATGTCACGCAGCGCCAAATCGGTGCGTACTGGTCGAAGGTCTCCGGGGCGCAGGAGCAGAAGGACAATCCCGTCTGGAACTGATAGCGGTACCAGCATTTGAGCAAGCGGCCTGGTGGTTGGGTGATCAGGCCGCGCTCGATACCCAAGCGTCTAGCGCGCAGTAGACGACAAGCGCCGAAAGCACCCCGAGCCGGTCATCGCGTCGTTCAGTTAAGCATTGTCATCCCATCTGTCGTCAATTTCCTGCACCATGCGGGGTGACAGAAATGACGTAATAGGTGACGACGATGATTCGTATCGATAATCCCCAGCATGACCAAGAGGTTGGAGTGGCAGATGCCACCCAGGACACGACCCGTATTGACGATGTGCGGATTGGTGCCGTCCGGCCGCTTATTTCTCCGGCGCTTCTGCTTGATGAGCTGCCTGTTTCGCCCGATGTGCAAGCCCATGTCGAGGTGAGTCGAGCGGCCATCACCAACGTTCTGCAAGGCCGGGGCGATCGCCTGATCGCTGTGGTGGGTCCGTGTTCGATCCACGATCACGACCAGGCCATCGAATACGCGCATCGGCTGAAAGCGGCAGCACAGCGCATGCGAGACGATCTGCTGATCGTCATGCGCGTGTATTTTGAAAAACCGCGTACAACCGTCGGCTGGAAGGGCTATATCAACGATCCGCGGCTTGACGGTAGCTTCCGCATTAATGAAGGGTTGCGCCGCGCGCGTGAACTCCTACTGGAGATCAATGCGCTGGGGCTGCCCGTTGCTACTGAGTTTCTTGATCTGCTGAGCCCGCAGTACATTGCGGACCTGATTGCATGGGGTGCGATTGGGGCGCGAACGACTGAAAGTCAGAGCCATCGGCAGCTTGCCTCCGGGCTGAGTTGTCCCATCGGATTCAAGAACGGCACAGATGGTGGCGTCCAGATCGCGGCGGACGCGATTTTGGCTGCGCGCGCCAGTCACTCGTTCATGGGCATGACGAAGATGGGGATGGCTGCGATTTTTGAGACGCGCGGCAACAATGATGCTCACGTCATTCTTCGCGGTGGGAAGAAGGGGCCGAACTATGATGCGGCAGCGGTTGAAGACTGCTGCAAGATTCTGCGGACGGCTGGGCTGCGTGAGCAGGTGATGGTGGATTGCTCGCATGCAAATTCCGGGAAGTCGCATGCACGTCAAGTCGACGTGGGTCGTGACGTGGCGCATCAACTGTCTTCAGGTGAGCGGCGCATCATCGGCGTCATGATCGAGAGCCATCTGGAAGAGGGGCGCCAAGACCTGAAGCCCGGCGTACCCCTGCAGCATGGCGTGTCGATTACGGATGCGTGTCTTGGCTGGTCCCAGACGGAACCCCTGCTGGAGGAGCTTGCCGCGGCGGTACGTGCACGGCGGGGTAGCTAATCGCTGTACGTTGCAACGATGACGCGCGCGAGCTGCGCGTCATCGTTGCCGATAAGCGCGTGCTGGACGTGTCGCAAGGGCACGCTGCTTGATGAGCGACTAGACCACGACTTGGTGATAAGCAGGCTTGCGCTCGAGCAACGTAGCGAGTTTGCGGAGCGCAAGCGACAGCTCGGCCTTGTCCTGTACGCCGCCGAGGGAAATACGAATGGCATTGGGCGGCGTCGGGCCATTGTAGAAAACATCCGACGGCGTCACCCGCAGAGCCTCCGCCAGGGCGGCTTTGGTCAACTGTTCCGCCGACCAGTGATCGGGAAGCGTGTGCCAGACGTGGATGCCCGTCGGTGGCAGTTGCCCGATGCCGCTCAACCACCGGTTTGCAATGTCTTTCCGTGCGCGGGCTTCGGTGTGGATGCCTTCGAGCAGTGTCTGCGCCGAGCCGTCGTGGATCCATTGCGTCGACAAGGCCACGGCCAGCGGCATCGACATGAGCGCGAACGAGCGCAGCGCGGCGAGGAACCCCTCGCCAGTGACCCCATCTTCGGGCAAGAGCACGTAGGCGGTGCGCAAACCTGGGCTCAGTGTTTTCGAGAGCGTCGCCACGTAGCAGGTCAGTTCGGGGGCAATGCTGGCGATGGGCGGCGGTGCATCCGTCGATAGTAGCCAGTAGGGGTCGTCCTCGATGATCCGCGCCTTGTATTTCGCCGCGACCCGCGCGAGTTCCTTGCGGCGCGACATCGGCATGGTGTGCGTGGTCGGGTTCTGCATGGTCGGGTTCAGGTAGATCAGCCTGACGCCACCAGTGCACGCGGCCGCCAGCGCGTCCGGCCGCATCCCGGCGGCATCGCACTCGATGGCCACCACCTTGCGATCGAGCTGCAGCGCTGCCGAGCGCAGCCCGGGGTAAGCGAGGGGCTCGGCCGCGATGCTATCCCCAGGACGCGTCAGGCTCTGGATGAGCGCGGCAAGCGCCGCCTGCGCCCCTGGGCACACCACGACTCTGGACGGTTCGATCGGGCCCATCATCTGCCCGAGCCAGCGCGCACCCGCGACCCGGTCCGCGGGGCTCCCGCCGCCCAGGTGATACGTCATCAGCAGATGCGGGTCACTGCGCAGGAGAACCTGGGAGAGCCCGCGACGCAGCATGTCGTCAAAGTCGACCTGCGCGGGCGGGGGCGGCACGTTCATGCTCATGTCGACCACGGCGGCAAGCTCGGCCCGTGGTGCAGCGATGAAGGTGCCGAGCGCGCCTTTGGCGTCGACCAGGTTGCGCCGCTTGGCCTCGGCATACGCCCGCGTGACGGTGGTCAGGTCGACGCCAAGCGTTTTGGCCAGATCGCGCTGCGGCGGCACGCGGTCGCCCGGTCGCAATCGCCCGTCACCAATGGCTTGCTCGATGTAATTGACGATCTGCTGATACCGGGCGCCACGCCCTGGGGTGATTCGCAATGCCCATTGACCCGTGGGAGCATCGGCCGCATCTTGCATGGATTTCATTGCCAAAAATTACGTTCTTGTATGGGTTTTGTCTTCGATTAGCATGCCAGACATCGCCACAGGAATCCATACATTCAGCGGTATCAGCATCAGCAGGGCGCCCAGCTGCAATTCACGATTGCGGGCAAGCGCAGCCAGTGCGTGTACGTGAATCTTCCGGAGTAGGGATGCCTGGTGGCGGGTCACAACTCAGGTCATCCGAAGATGCACAACTCGATCGCTTGGCGCACAGGTGAGCCCCCCAGTCCTGCGCGCCCCTCAAGACAGGCTTTGACATCCCCGCGCCGGTTCGGCGCACTCGCGCTCGGCATCCTGGCGAGCACGCTCATGAGCGGATGCACGCTCGAACTGCTGTCGCCCAAGGGCAGCGTCGGTGAGCAGGAAAAAACGCTGATCCTGGTCTCGCTGGGCGTGATGCTGCTGGTGGTCATTCCGGTCATCGTGCTCACGCTCTGGTTTGCCTGGCGGTACCGCGAATCCAACACGCGCGCCACCTACGCGCCCAAGTGGTCGCATTCGACAGCCATTGAAGTGGTGGTGTGGGGCATCCCATGCCTGATCGTCGCCTGCCTGGGTGTGTTGATCTGGGACACCACGCACAAGCTGGATCCTTACCAGCCGCTGACCGCGCAGGTCGAGCCGGTCGAGGTGGACGTTATCGCGCTCAATTGGAAGTGGCTGTTCATCTATCCGCAGTACGGCGTGGCGTCGCTCAACGAGCTGACCATCCCGACCGGCACGCCGATCAATTTCCGCCTGACGTCGGAATCGATGATGAACGCGTTCTTCGTGCCGCAGCTCGGCAGCATGGTCTACACCATGGCCGGTATGCAGACGCGTCTGCATCTGATTGCCGATCACCCCGGCACTTACCTCGGCCAGTCGGCTGCCTACAGCGGTGCGGGCTTCTCCGACATGCACTTCAAGACCCTCGCCACCTCGCGCGCGGAGTTCGATGCGTGGGTCAGCCGGGCGAAGGCGTCCGGCAAGGTGCTCGACCGCAACGCCTATCGCACGCTCGAGCAACCCAGCAGCAAAGACCCGGTCACGCTGTATGGCGCTGTCGCCCCCCGGCTGTTCGACGGTGTCGTCGACAAATACATGCTGGCCAACGGCCAGGTCTGCCGCGCAGATGGCTCCGAAGCACTGTTGGCCGCCAGGCCCGCCGTGCCGGCATCCGTCTCCCGCACGGAGCAATAAGTCATGCTAGGAAAGCTCAATCTTCAAGCCATTCCACTGCACGAGCCCATCATCATGGTGGTGATGGTTGCTGTGCTGCTCGGGGGTGCCGCACTGGTGGCGGCCATCACGTACTTCGGCAAATGGAAGTACCTGTGGACCGAATGGATCTGCTCGGTCGACCACAAGAAGATCGGCGTCATGTACATCATCATGGCGCTGATCATGCTGCTGCGAGGCTTTGCTGACGCCATCATGATGCGCGCCCAGCAGGCCATCGCTTACGGCGATGCTGCGGGCTACCTGCCGCCGCACCACTACGACCAGATCTTCACCGCGCACGGCGTGATCATGATCTTCTTCGTGGCCACGCCGCTGGTGCTCGGCCTGATGAACGTGATCGTGCCGCTGCAGATCGGCGCGCGCGATGTGGCCTTCCCGTTCGTCAATTCGCTGAGCTTCTGGCTCTCGGCCATGGGCGCGGTGCTGGTCATGCTGTCGATGTTCGTGGGCGACTTTGCCGCCACGGGCTGGGTGGCCTATCCGCCGCTGTCCGAGCTGGGATACAGCCCGACACCCGGAGTCGACTACTACATCTGGTCATTGCAGATATCCGGCCTGGGTACCACGCTCACCGGCATCAACTTCATCGTCACCATCCTGCGCATGCGTGCACCGACGATGGGCCTGATGAAGATGCCGGTGTTCACCTGGACGGCGCTGATCACCAACATCCTGATCCTGGCGATCTTCCCGGTGCTGACCGCCACGCTCGCGCTGCTCACGGCTGACCGCGTGCTCGGCATGCACTTCTTCACCAACGAGCTGGGCGGCAACGCCATGATGTACGTGAACCTGATCTGGGTGTGGGGACACCCCGAGGTCTACGTGCTGATCCTGCCGGCCTTCGGTGCCTTCTCGGAGATCATCGCCACCTTCTCGCGCAAGCCGCTGTTCGGCTACAAGTCGATGGTGTACGCCACCTCGTCGATCGGCGTGTTGTCGTTCTTCGTGTGGCTGCACCACTTCTTCACCATGGGCTCGGGGGCCAACGTCAACGCCTTCTTCGGGATCATGACGTCGATCATCTCGATCCCCACCGGCGTGAAGCTGTTCAACTGGCTCTTCACGATGTATCGCGGCCGCATCCGCTACCACTCCGCAACGCTGTGGACGATCGGCTTTATGGTGACGTTTGCCGTGGGCGGCATGACCGGCGTGCTGCTGGCTGTGCCCGGTGCCGACTTCGTGCTGCACAACAGCCTGTTCCTGGTGGCGCACTTCCACAACGTGATCATCGGCGGCGTCGTGTTCGGCTGCCTGGCCGGCATCAGCTTCTGGTTCCCGAAGGTGTTCGGTTTCACGCTCAACGAGCGTTGGGGCAAGATTTCGTTCTGGTGCTGGCTGGTGGGCTTCTTCCTGGCCTTCATGCCGCTGTACGTGCTCGGCTTCAAGGGCATGACGCGCCGGATGAACCACTATGCCAACGTCGACTGGCATCCGTATCTTGTGGTGGCACTGGTGGGCGCGGCTGTCATCGGCATGGGCATCCTCGCCATGCTGGTGCAACTGGTGGTGAGCATTCGCGACCGCCACCAGAACCGCGACCTCACCGGTGACCCTTGGGATGCTCGCAGCCTGGAGTGGTCGACCGCCTCGCCCGCGCCGTTCTACAACTTCGCGCACGTCCCGACCATCACGTCACTCGAACAGCACTGGGACGACAAGGAATCCGGCAAGGCCTGGAAGCAGCCGGACCGCTACGAAGACATCCACATGCCGCGCAACACGGCGTCGGGTTTCATCGTCTCGTGCTTCGGCCTGCTGCTGAGCTTTGCGGTGGTCTGGCACATGTGGGCGATTGCGATTGCCGGCCTGGTCGGCGCCATCGCGACCTTCATCCTGCGCAGCTACGACCGCGACACCGACTACTACGTGCCGGCCGCCGAGGTCGAGCGCATTGAGCGCGCCCGCTACGTCCAACTGCAGAACGCTGCCTGAACATGACTGCTTCACTCGCCCCCAACGTCGGCGCGGCCGGGCAGGGCACCGCCCACACCCACGCGCACGATCACGCCCATCACGACGCCAGCACCAACACCACGCTGGGCTTCTGGCTGTACCTGATGAGCGACTGCCTGATCTTCGCCGTGCTGTTCGCCACCTTCGGCGTGCTGTCGGAGAGCACCGCCGGCGGCCCCAGCGGACGCCAGCTTTTCGAGCTGCCCTTTGTGTTTGCCGAAACCATGCTGCTGCTGGTCAGCAGTTTCACCTTCGGCGTCGCCATGCTCGACCAGAGCGAGGCTGCTCGCGGCCGCGTGGTCCGCTGGCTGCTGGCCACCTTCGTGCTGGGTGCGGCCTTCGTCGGCATGGAGCTGTATGAGTTCGCGCATCTTTTGCATGAAGGCGTAGGCCCCGGCGTGAGCGCGTATCTGTCGGCGTTCTTCACGCTGGTTGGCACGCATGGTTTGCACGTGTCGTTCGGTTTGCTGTGGATCCTCGTGATGGTCCACCAGGTGCAGCGCTTCGGGCTGGACAGTGTCACGCGCCGGCGGCTGGCATGCCTGAGCCTGTTCTGGCACTTCCTGGATCTGGTCTGGATCTGTGTGTTTACCTTCGTCTACCTCCGGGAGTTCGCATGAGCACGTCCCAACTGCATGCCACTCACGTGCTGCATGCCGATACGCCCGCCGTGCACGGCAGCCTGCGCAGCTACATCTTCGGGCTGATTCTGTCCGTCGCCATGACCGCCGCAGCGTTCGGCGTGGTCATGTACGGTGGGCCGTCGTCGGCCACGACCACGGCGGCGATCGTCGGGCTGTGTGTGGCGCAACTGCTGGTCCAGCTGGCGTTCTTCCTGCACTTGGGTTTCAAGCCTGGCCAGCGTAGTAACGCCGGCATCTTCATCTGCACGGCGCTGCTGATCGTGATCGTGGTCGCCGGGTCGCTATGGGTGATGCACAACGCCAACCTCAACATGATGCCGACCAGCATGTCAGTCGAGCGGGCGCGCGCGAAGGATTGATGGCGTGCGCGGGAAGGCGCGGAAGGAGGGGAGAGGTCACTTCGTGTCTAGCCTTCTCGGCATGCGCAAACCGTGCTGCCGAACGCAAGCGAGAGCATTGCGGTATGCGCGCGCATAAGCCCATGCTTTTTCCTTCGTTGGCGCGCGCACAGGTTTCCCCAATACTAAGTCGTCGCGTCTTGCGGCGCGTTGAGGTATTGGCGTGCCGTTAGCCCCTTGCACGTCAAACTCGATAGAACCTCCGATGTCATCCCGCGCTCCCCAACGCACTTCGCGCCGCCGTGCGCTCAAGCAGCTCGCTTCACTTGCCGCGCTGGGCAGCGCGGGTCTGGGCCTGACGGCCTGTTCGCGCAGTGGCGATGGGTCGGCCGATAAATCAGCTGGTGTTTCGGGTGGCGGTCCTGCTGTCATCAAGCAGGCGGGTGACAAGGTCCGCTTCAAATATCCGGATAACCCATCGTTCGACCTGATCTACCTGGCCGATCAACTGGGTTACTTCGATGGCACCAACACGCGCCCCAAATACATCGGCAAGGTGGCTGCGCCGCAGATCATCCCGTTGGTCGGTACCGGCGAGATCGACTTCGGCTCGCGCATGGTGCCCCTGGTGATCTCCGCCTATGCCAGCGGTGCCGACATCAAGGTGGTGGCTGCCGGTGGCAAGACGTTGGAAGAAGCGCCGCACATGAAGTACTTCGTGCGCAAGGATTCTGGCATCCGCCAGCCCAAGGACCTGGAAGGCAAGACCATTGGCTTCAACAGTTTTGGCGCGTGCGCCGAGTTTGTGACCAAGACCTTCCTGCGGCAGAAGGGCGTGGACGTCAACAAGGTCAACTTCGTGGTCATCCCAGACGACCAGGCCGAACAGACGCTGGTGTCCGGCAATACCGATCTCGCCATCATCCACGCGCCGTTCTCGGGCCGTGCGGACCACGCGCAAAGCCTGGTGCGACTGTGGAGCGACTACGACCTCGACCGTGGTCTGGGTGGCATGTCGCCGTACAGCGCGCACGGCAAGTTCATCCGCGAGCAGCCTGAGGCGGTGCGCGACGTGGTGACGGCGCTGGCCAAGGCCGGCAACTGGGTTAACGCCAACCCGGAAGATGCACGCAAGCTGGTCTCGCAGCGCATCAAGCTGGAGTTGCCTTTCGTCGATCGCTTTGCCTATGTGGATGACCTCGTCATCACCGAGCCGCCGATCCAGTACTACATCGACGTGCTGGAGCGCGAAGGCAAGCTCGCCAAAGGCAAGGTGGCTGCGCGCGACATCTACACCAACCAGTTCAACCCCTACGCGACCGGCGCCGCCGCATCCGCAAAAGCCTGAAGGTGCCGTCATGAGCAGCAAGATCGTGGCCCGTGGCGTGCGCATGGATTACACCGTGCGCAACGACGCAGGGCAGACGGAAGAGGTTGCCGTGCTGCGCGATTTCGACCTCGACATCCGAGACGGCGAGTTCCTCTCAGTACTGGGGCCTTCGGGCTGCGGCAAATCGACTTTCCTCAGCATCCTGGCGGGGCTGACCGAACGCACCGGCGGCAACATCCGCATCGACGGCCATGCGCTGGCGGGCATCAACCCGCATCAGGGTGTGGTGTTCCAGGGCTATGCGCTGTTTCCGTGGCGCACGGTGCTGGAGAACATCGAAGTCGGCCTGGAGATCCGCGGCGTGCCTAAGGCGGAGCGCCGCCGCATCGCGCAGGAGCATCTTGAGCTGGTTGGCCTGACCGGTGCCGGTGCGCGCTATCCGCACGAGATCTCGGGCGGCATGAAGCAGCGCGTGGCGATTGCCCGCTCGCTGGCCTACAAGCCCGACGTGCTGCTGATGGACGAGCCGTTTGCCGCGCTCGACGCGCAAACGCGCGAGATCCTGCAGGGCGAGCTGCTGCGCATCTGGGAGCAATACCGCAAGACCATCGTGTTCATCACCCACAGCCTGGATGAGGCGATCTTCCTGTCGGACCGCATTGCCGTCATGACGCGGCGCCCCGGTACCGTCAAGCGGATTCTGGAAATACCGCTGCCGCGTCCGCGCCTGCCTGAGCTGCGCAATTCCGAGGCCTTCGTCGCGCTGCGCCAGCAGGCGTGGGACATCCTCAAGGACGAAGTGCAGTTCGCCAACCCGAGTACCACGCCGCGCCCGCTGGGCGCCACGGCTGACCCACGCGAGCGCGCCGAAGGCGAAGTGGTACATCGCCCCACGCAACACGACACCCCTGGCGAGACCGCCATACCGGAGGCAGCTCGATGAGCGCGCGCAGATTAGCTGTCCGCCTGGGCGATCGCGCACTCGGCCTGGCCGGCGTGATCGGGTTCCTGCTGCTCTGGGAGTTGGTGCCGCGTCTGGGTATCGTGAGCGACGCCTACCTGAGCCCACCCTCGCAGGTGGTCGATGCTATCTGGCAGCTTGCGCACAGCGGGGCGCTGCTCAAGCACGTGGCGGCCAGCCTGCAGCGCTCGTTGTGGGGGCTGTTGCTGGCGATCGGGCTGGGCGTGACGCTGGGCCTGCTGATGGGCTGGTTTACGCGCTTTGAAGCCATCGTCGATCCGATCCTCCAGCTCTTCCGGCAGACCTCGGCGTTTGCGTTGTTTCCGGTGTTCATTCTCTTTCTGGGCATCGGCGAGCTGTCGAAGGTGGCCATCATCTTCTGGGCGTCGTTCTGGCCGGTGCTGCTGAGCACGATCGGCGGGGTGCGCCAGGTGGACAAGCTGCTGATCCATTCGGCCCGGTCGATGGGGGCGTCGAACCTGTTCGTGTTCCGCAAGGTGGTGTTGCCCTCGGCCACGCCGTCGATCTTTACCGGCATCCGGCTGGCGGGCACCTATTGCGTAACCGCCCTGGTGGCGGCCGAGATGATTGGCGCGCATTCCGGGTTGGGCTTCCTCACGCTGAACTCGCAGGAGGTGTTCCAGATTCCGACGATGTACGCGGGCATCCTGCTGCTGGCCTTGCTCGGGCTGGTGCTGAACACCATCCTGGCGCGGATCGAGCAGCGTCTGACCCGCTGGCGCAAGGGGCTGACGCTCAATGCCTGAGCCGGCGCAAGTATGGCGCCGGCCAGCTTTAACGGGCGGTGCACGCGTGCCGTCCAAGCGGCGCCGGTCGCTGGCGGCCGCAGCTGTGGCTTTTGCTGCAACAGGCGCGCTGGCATGGTTCGGTCTGCCAGTCCTCATCCACGATGTGCCCCACGTGCCCGAGCGTTTTCCGGCGCCTATACAGGCGTGGCTGGCGCAACATCAACCCGAGCCTGACTGGACGGCGCTGCCGCTAGGCCCCGCGTTGCGCGAGGCACAACGCCGCGGCGAGTTGGTGGTTGCCGTGCGCGCCTACGCACGCCCTGCGCCGCCCGGCGTGCCAACGCCCCTCGGGCCTGACAGTTTCGATGCTGATCTGGCGCGCACGCTGGCCCAGCACCTGCAACTCAGGCTGCGGCTGATCGGCGTGCCGGCGGATGGCCATCTGCCGGACGATGCCCCTGTCGATCTGGTGATGGCCGGCGCTGGCGCGGCGCCGGCGGCATGGCAGCCTGTGCCCACCGCCTATACCGGCGGGCAGGGCGCCCTGGTGGTGTTGCGCAACACGGTGTATCGAACCACCGACGATCTACACGGGCGCAGTGTCTGCGTCCCCCAGGGCAGCCCGTACGCGGCGGCGCTGGTTGCACGCCATGGCGCTGTGCCTCAGGCATACCCGTCGGCCATTCGCGCCATCTGGGCATTTTTGTCGGGCGACTGCCAGGCGCTGGCCGATGACGAGCGCGTGCTCGAGCGGCTGGTGCGGTTGCCCGAATGGCGCTTCTACCGAACGCTGGAGCAGGGCGTGGCGCCCGACAACGGCCAAGCGCAGATTGCCCTGCGTAGCCCGGACCCCGTCTCAGCCGCGTATCTGGACCAGGCAGTGCGCTTCTGGAAGACCAGTGGTGCGCTGGCCCGGGCGCGCGAACAGCGCGCGGGCGATATCGTCTTTGAGGTGGCGCAATTGCAGGATGGTCTGGTCTGCCACAACTAGGCTTGGGCGGGATGGGGGCCGGTCAAAGACGATGATCAAACCGGCGCGCCAGGCGTTCCCCGCCCAGTTGCACCAGCGTCACCAGCACAATCAGGATGGCGATCACGTTGAACATGACCGCGGTTTCGTAGCGCTCATAGCCGTAGCGGATGGCCAGATCGCCCAGGCCGCCTGCACCAACCGCGCCGGCCATCGCAGAAGCGCCGATCATGGCGATGACCGTGACGGTCGCACCGCCAACGAGGGCCGGTAACGCCTCGGGCAACAGCACATGGCGCACGATGTGCCAACGGCGGCAGCCCATGGCACGCGCGGCCTCCACCAGGCCATGATCGACCTCGTTCAGCCCCACTTGCGAAACGCGCGCGAAGAACGGGATCAGATGGGCGCTCAGGGGCACCACCGCTGCCCAGGTGCCCATCGTGGTGCCGACAATCAGCCGCGTGACCGGCAGCATGGCCACCAGCAGGATGATGAACGGGATCGAGCGGAAGGTATTGACCAGTACCGACAGCGTCCGATGCAGACGGGGCTGTGGCCGCAGACCGCCCGGCGCCGTCAGCGTGAGCACGATGGCCAGCGTCAGGCCGACGACAAAGACCACCAGGCATGCACTGCTGACCATCAGCAGCGTCTCGCCCAGTGCGCGCAGGTATTTTTCAAGCATGGGCGTAGGTGCGTTCGGATCGGTCTTGGGGGTGCGTGTGCGGGGCCCGCGCAACCGATGCGCCATCGGCCGAAGCGGCCCATCGCTGGCGCAACGGGCGCAGCAGCGCCAGCGTGGCTTCGGCGTGGGGGGCGGCAAAGACGTGGTTGACGGTGCCGTGTTCGACCACGCGGCCGTGATCGAGCACCAGCACGCGATCGCAAGCATCGCGGATCACCGCCATATCGTGCGTGACCAGCACCACCGTCAGTGCAAGGCGGTGGTTGATGTCGCGCAGCAGCGCCAGGATCTGCTCCGTGGTCTCGGGGTCCAAGGCGGAGGTGGCCTCGTCGCACAGCAGGATCTCCGGCCGATGCACCAGCGCACGGGCGATGCCCACGCGCTGCTTCTGGCCGCCCGACAGCTTGGCCGGATAGACGTGCGCCTTGTCCGCGAGGCCGACCAGTTCAAGCAGCTCCGTGACGCGAGCGGCGATGGCATCGCGCGGCACGCTCGCCACGCGCAGGGGCAGGGCCACGTTCTCGAACACGGTCTTGGCCGAGAGCAGGTTGAAGTGCTGAAAGATCATGCCGATGCGACGGCGCAGCGTGACCAGGCCGTCTTCATCCAGGGTGCTGATATCGGCACCGTCGATGCGGACCTGCCCGGCATCGGGGCGCTCGAGCATGTTGATCGTGCGTAGCAGCGTCGATTTGCCCGCGCCGCTGCGCCCGATGATGCCGAATACCTCGCCGCGGGCAATGTTGAACGAGATGCCATCGAGTGCCAGCGCACTCGCCCCGGGATACGTCTTGTCGACACGCTCGAATGTGATGTGCGGCGGGCGGTCTGGCAATGCGGTGAGATGCGTCACGATGCGGGCTCTGCGAAAGGCGGCCGGGCGTGCCCCCGGCCCTGGTTTCAGAATGCCGGGATCACCGAGCCTTGATATTTGCTCAGGATGAACTGCCGGACCTCTTCCGACTGATAGGCCTTTACCAGCGGTGCCACCCACGGGGCGTTCTTGTCTTGCTCGCGCACGACAATGATGTTCACGTACGGGTTGTGCTCCTTTTTCTCCACTGCAATGCCGTCGCGCGTGGCGATCAGGCCGGCCTGGTAGGCAAAGGTGTTGACGATGGCGGCGGTATCCACGTCCGGCAATGAGCGCGCCAGCACCACCGAGGCGCTCTCCACCCATTCGAGCTTCTTCGGATTGGCGGTCACGTCAGCCAGCGTTGCCGTGCCGGTATACGGGTCGAAGCCGTCGCGCAGCTTAATCAGGCCGTGGTCACGCAGGATGACGAGCGCGCGGGTCTGGTTGCTCGGGTCATTCGGCAGGCCGATACGGGCGCCGACCGGCAACGCCTCGAGCGACTTGTATTTGCGCGAATAGAAGGCGATGGGCGAGATGAGCGTATTGCCCACCGTCGCCAGCTTGTAGCCGCGCTGCTTGATCTGGTCGCGCAGGAAGGGGATGTGCTGGAACGCGTTGGCATCCAGGTCGCCGTTGTTGAGCGCCTCGTTCGGGCTGGCCGTGCCGGTGATGACGATGGGCTGCACCTTGAGCCCCTGCTTCTCGGCCACGCGGGTCACCACTTCCCAGATTTCTTCATCGACACCGCCGCGCACGCCGACCTTGATCGGCTTGTCAGCCGCCAGTGCGGGACCGGCTCCGAGGGTGATGGCGGCCATAGTGGCCATGGTGGCCAGAAGTGCTTGGAGGAGCGAGCGTCGTTTCATGGTGATGGTGATGTTCTGGACAAGGAAGCGAGTTGCCAGTCTAGGGTGGGGCGGTCTGATGGGTCCAAGAACAAAACCGAGCTTGCAAATTCATCGGATGCGGCTGCCCCGGGCGCGTGGGCAATCCGCATATCGAACCAAGGATTGCTTCGTTAGCGCTGTGCGGCAGGGCCGGTAAGGTGACTGCTTGTCCATGAGCGGAGCACGCCGTGAGCGACTCGCACGTCCGCCAGCTGCATCTGAACGTCAACATCCTGCACTCCGGTTTTGTGCCGTCTGCCTGGCGGCTTGCCGAGAGTGACCCTGCTGCGTTTGTCGACGTGCAGCACTATGTGAACGTGGCGCGGATTGCGGAATCTGCCAAGTTCGACGCCGTGTTCCTGGCCGACAACGCGGCCATCGTCGATCAGATCCATTTCCGGCCCATCACCGCGCTGGAGCCGACTGTGGTGCTGGCCAGCATTGCGGCGGCGACCACGCACATCGGCCTGATCGGCACGGCCTCCACCAGCTACAACGAGCCCTACAACATCGCCCGGCGCTTCGCCACGCTCGATCACGTGAGTGGCGGGCGTGCGGGCTGGAACGTGGTCACGACGGCGGATCTGCCATCGGCACGCAACTTCGGTCTGGATGCCGTGCCGGACCATGCCGAACGCTACGCGCGTGCAGATGAGTTCACGGGCGTCGTCAAGGCGCTCTGGAACAGCTGGGCAGACGATGCCTTTGTCGGCGACAAGGCCGGCGGGCGCTTCGTGAATGCGGACAAGGTGCAGCCGCTTGCCCATCGTGGCGCGTTCTTCCGTGTGCATGGGCCGTTGAACCTGCCGCGCTCGGCGCAAGGGCATCCGGTGCTCGTCCAGGCCGGTGCTTCGTCGGATGGCCGCGAACTGGCGGCGCGTCATGCCGAGGCGGTGTTCTCGGCAGCGCAGAGCTTTGACGAGGCGCTGGCTTACGCGCACGGCCTCAAGGCACGCGCGCAGGCACTGGGGCGCGGTGCGGAGGCGATCCGCGTGCTGCCGGGCCTGACCACCATCCTTGGCGCCACCGAGGCGCAGGCACGCGCGCGGCGCGATCAACTGGTCGACCTGATCCCGTGGGACTACAGCCTCACGCGGTTGGCCGGCATCCTCGGTATTCCCGTGGATCGGCTCCAGCTCGACGCGCGCCTGCCAGACGATCTGCCGCTGCCCAACAACGGCAATGGCAATCACACATTCTTTACCGTCACGCTGGCCCTGGCGCGCAAGCAGGGGCTGACCGTGCGCGCGCTCATCCGCGAACTGGCCGGCGGCGGTGGGCACCGTGTCCTGGTCGGCACGCCCGAGCAGATCGCAGACGAGATCGAACACTGGTTCCGCCATGGCGCGGCCGATGGCTTCAACCTGATGCCCGACGCGCTGCCCGGCGGGCTGCAGGATTTTGTCGATGGGGTTGTGCCCATCCTGCCGCGGCGCGGGATCTTCCGCACCGACTACGCAGGCCGGACCCTACGTGAACACTTCGGGTTGGCGCGGCCAGCCAGTCAGGCGGAGACACGCGCTGCCGCATAGGCGCATAGGCACGTTCGTTCCCCCCCCCCCGTTTGCCAATCAACCCATATCGTTTTGACCTTATGAACACACCACGCGATCTCCATCTCCATCACCGGCTTCAGGATGCCATTGCCGCGTTGCCGGCCCTGGCCGAGCGCATTGGTGAAGATGCTGCCGCGCGCGAGGTGCGGCGTGTATTGCCGTACGAGGGCTTCGCGCGCTTTCGCGAGTCTGGGCTGGGTTTGCTGCGGATTCCTGCGGAGTGGGGCGGGCTTGGTGGGTCCCTCGTTGATCTGTTCGAGACGGTTACCACGCTGGCTGCGCACGAATCGAACGTGGCCCACGCGCTGCGCATCCACTACGACCTGACGGAGGTGATCCGCCTGTCGCCGCTCACGGCGTTCCACCAGACGCAGCTCGATCGGCTGCTGGCCGGCGCCATCTTTGGCGGTGGCTCCACCGAGCGCGGTACGTCGCGCCCGGGGGAGATCACCACCACGCTCCAGCGCGAGGGTGAGCACTACCGCCTGAGCGGCCGCAAGTACTACACCACCGGCACGGCATTTGCCGACTATGGCCGTTTCAACGTGCACGACGAGGCGGGCGCCGATCTGCAGATCATCATCCCCGTGGCGCGCACGGGGGTGCAGGTGGTTGATGACTGGGATGGCATGGGCCAGCGCATGACCGCCAGCGGCAGCATCGTGTTCGATCACGTGCAGGTGCTGGCCGACGAGGTGGCCTCGCGCATCGCCAGCACGCTGGTCGGGCGCCATACGGGTGCGCTGCGCCAGTTGCACCTCGTGGCTGTGGCGGCCGGCATCGTGCGCAATGTGGTGGCCGATGCGCAGCGGTATGTGGTCAACCACGGGCGGCCAGTGCTGCACAGCCCCGCCCCCACGGCGCGCGACGACCACTTCATCCAACAGGTGGTGGGCGACCTGGCGGCGCACAGCCATGCCATCGACGCCTTGGTGCGCGAGAACGCGCGCGTGCTGGATCGCTCGTCCGAAGCCATCCGCCATGATGCAGCCGACGCCGACGCGCTGGTGCTGGAAGGCGCACTGGCCACGGCGAAGACACAGTTGGTGGTGAGCAAGCTGGCACTGCATGCCGCGCAGCAATTGTTCGAAGCCGGCGGCGCCTCGATGACCGCGCGCACGCACAATTTTGACCGGCACTGGCGCAACCTGCGCACGATCTTCAACCACAACCCGTTGCTGCACAAGGCGCGCGTGGTAGGCGCCTACCACCTGACCGGCGAGACGCAGCACCTGAAGGAAGGCCGCATTTTCTGAACTGTCGATCGGGAGATTGTCCATGGCACGACGCACTGACCAACTGCGCCTTGGCGCGTTCCTGTACCCAGGCGGACACCATATTGCCGCCTGGCGACATCCCGATACCCAAGCCAACGCGGGCATCGACTTCCAGCACTACGTTGCACTGGCGCGCGCTGCCGAGGCCGCCAAGTTCGATTTGATCTTCCTGGCCGACGGCGTGGGCACACGCGGGGACGATGTGGCCTTCCTGAGCCGAACGGCCCATAGCTACCAGGCCCAGTTCGAGCCGATCACGCTGCTGTCGGCGCTGGCGGCGGTGACGGAGCGCATCGGGCTCGTCGGTACGGCCTCGACCAGCTTCAACGAGCCCTACCATGTCGCCCGCAAGTTCGCATCGCTCGATCACATCTCCGGCGGCCGGGCAGGGTGGAACCTGGTCACCTCGTCCAGCGAGTACGAAGCACTCAATTTCAACCGGGACCACCACTTCGCACATGCCGAGCGCTACCAGCGCGCGGAAGAGTTTGCCGATGTGGTGACGGGCCTGTGGGACAGCTGGGACGACGATGCCTTCCTGTACGACAAGGCGGGCGGCCAGTTCTACGATCCGTCGCGCCGGCATGTGCTGGGGCACAAGGGCACGCACTTCAGCGTGCGCGGGCCGCTCAACGTGGCCCGCACGCCGCAGGGGCATCCGGTCGTGGTGCAGGCAGGCTCTTCCGAACCAGGCAAGGAGCTTGCCGCCCGCAGCGGCGAGGTTGTGTTCACCGCGCAGCAGACGCTCGCCGATGCCGTCGCGTTCTACGCCGATCTGAAGGGCCGGCTCGCCCGATATGGGCGTGCGCCCGACGATCTGAAAATCATGCCGGGGGTGTTTCCGGTGGTGGGGCGCAGTGAGAGCGAAGCGCGCGAGAAGTTCGAGGCACTGCAATCGTTGATCGATCCGGTGGTCGGCCTGGCACTCGTTTCCGGGCTGACGGGCGTCAACCTGTCGGGTTATCCGCTCGATGGCCCGATTCCAGAACTGCAGGCAACGAACGGCAGCAAGAGCCGGCAGGCGCTGATGCTCGACCTTGCGCGGCGCGAGCAGCTCACCATTCGCCAGCTCTACCAACGCGTGGCAGGTGCGCGCGGCCACTGGCAGGTGATTGGCACGCCGGAGCAGATTGCCGATGCGCTGGAAGAGCGCTTCCTGGCGCATGGCGCAGACGGCTACAACGTCATGGCGCCCATCCTGCCCGGTGGGCTGACCGACTTCATCGAACTCGTACTGCCCGAACTGCGCCGGCGCAACCTGTTCCGCAGTGAATACGCCGGCACGACGTTGCGCGAGCACCTGGGGCTGCGTCGCCCCGAGCATCCCGCACGGGCCCAGGCGCAGCAGGTGGCCTGAGCCGCAGATGCGCTCCACGTCACGGTAAAGAACCGTTCCAAGGAATCAAAGACGTTTTCAGGCGCCATGTGCGCTGGGCTGCAGCACCACATATCGTTATCGGCAATCCTTCGTTCCGGTCATGCAGGGTGGGCACGTAATCTGTGCCTTCATTCCACAGCGCGAGCGCACATGCATGGCCACCTACCTTGACGACCGACAGCGCGCGGAGCTTGCGCATGCCGCCCGTCACTGGGTATGGCGCACAGAATTGCCGACATGGTTGCTGATCGCAGTGGTGTATTCGGCTTGGTTTGGCGTTGCCACACATGCGCGTCAGCTTGGGTTGCCGCTGGCCTGTGTGCTGCTGACGCTCTGCACCACGTGGTACCTGTCGTTGCAGCACGAACTGCTGCACGGCCACCCGACACGCTTGCCGTGGCTCAATGCGCTGCTGGGCGCCGCGCCGCTCGGCATCTGGCTGCCGTATGGCCTGTACCGGCGCTTGCATCTGCAGCACCACGAGGCTGAGCTGACGCATCCCGACACCGACCCGGAGAGCTACTTCCTCTACGCTGTCGATTGGCATGCCGCCAGCCCGGCGACGCGCAAGCTGTATGCCGTACGCAATACGCTGGCGGGGCGGATGCTGCTGCAGCCTGCGTTCTCGATCCTGGCCGTGGCTGCCGACGCCTTCGCAACGCTGCGCGCGGGTGATGGGCGCGGGTGATGGGCGCGACAGGTGCATGTGGATCGCCCATGGGCTCGCGGTGGTGGCACTGCTGACATGGCTGCAAACGTCTTGCGGCATGCCGGCGTGGCTGGTGCTGGTGGGCGTGGCCTACCCGGCGCTGTCGCTGGCGGCGATCCGTTCCTTTCAGGAGCATCGCGCCGGCGGTGCCCACGCGACCAGCAGCGTGATCAACGAGGCCGGGCTGGCGTGGCGGCTGCTCTTCCTCAACAACAACTACCACCTCGTGCATCACGACCTGCCTTGCGTCCCCTGGTTTGCATTGGCGTGGGTCTACCGCCGCCGTGCCGGCGACTACCTCGCGCGCAACGGCGGGTTCCACGTGCGCGGCTACTGGGAATGGCTGAGCCGCTATGCGTTGCGCGCAGCAGCACCGGTCGCGCATCCGTTGTTCCATGGCCCGACCGACCGGTATACCTACGCGGCACATCCTGATGGTGACTATGGCAAAGCTTGAGCGCTGGGCCGCGGCCCTCCCGATGTACAACGTGTCGCCCGCGTTGCGCGACGATTGGTCCACGCTGATCGAGCGCACTGCCCAGGCATTGGGCCGCGGCAGTGCCCCCGTGATGCTGGACACAGTGGACCCTGGCGAAGGCCCCGATGCGCTGCACGCGTTCTGGCGGCGCGACGACATGTTGCTGTCGCAGACGTGCGGCTATCCGCTGATCCGTGGGCTGGCATCGCAGGTGCGGTTGATCGGCGCGCCTCGATTTGCGGTGCCCGGCTGCCACCATGAGGAGTACAGCAGCGCGCTCGTGGTGCGAGCCAAAGATGGCCCCGCCACGTTGGCCGCATGCCGGGGCGCGCGCGCCGCCTGCAACAGCCTCGATTCGCACAGCGGGATGAACGCGCTGCGGCACGCCGTGGCACCGCTGGTGCGCGGCGGGCGGTTCTTCGGTGCCGTGGTGCATACGGGCTCGCACCTACGGTCGCTGGCGGCTGTCGCGAGTGACGAAGCCGACGTTGCAGCCATCGATTGCGTGACGTTGGCCTTTGCCGCCGAGCACAGGCCGGAACTGGTGGCGGGGCTTCGGCAGATCGGCTCGACACGGCGGGTGGCCGGCCTGCCGTTCATCGCATCGCGCCGAGCCGACGATGCACTGGTGGCACGCGTGAGGCAGGCAATGTGCGAGGCCTTGCGCGATGACGCCGACCTGCGCTCCCGACTGCGGCTGGAAGACATCGTGCCAAGCACGATGGCGCACTACCGGCCCATCGCCGTGATGGCGCGGGAGGCGTGCATGCGTGGGTATGGTGAATTGAACTGAGGCTTCCGCAGGCATGCGCCATGTAGCCGAGTTACGTGGTCGATACCGCGCCTCGCTTGGCGGGCGTTTGGCTCTGTCAGGCCAGCCACACGGTCAAGCGAGTAGGTGCATCTTTGGCTCTCATACGAGAATTAGAACAATTTCATCCCGGAAAAACCTTCCGTAGACGGGCGCAGTGCTAGCGGATCGCGTGACCGCAGACAGTACTGGAAGACGGCAATGCCACCCAGCATCGCCAGAATCATAGTAGTGATAGGGCTTCAAAGTGCTCGAGAGGGTCGCTGAGCGCCGAAATCGGTGAGGATGGCAGTGTCGTGCTGAGCGCCACGCCATCGCGGAAGGTCCAGTACCGGTGCGCCAGGAAGGCGAGCGTGGCCGACAGGGCGGAGGCACACATTTGTGCAACCAGGTAGTACAGGCCCAACCGCAGGGCGACTGCCATGATGGCGGCATTGCATCCCACGGCCATGACCGCCACCAGGGCAAAGCGAATCATCGCGTTCACGTGGCCGCGGGCGGTCTGAAAAACCGCGCGCCGGCTGATCACGTAGTAAAGCCCTGCACCGATCGCGTTACTGATGACGGAGGCACGCCAGACCGGCACATTGGCGTGCACAAGCCCGAATAGGGTAGCGTAGTGCACCAGCGTCGCACCGCTGCCGAATCCGACATAGCGGACAAACTGCTCCACCATGGCAAGAAGATGCTGCCGAGGGGTTTTCATGCGCGCGCTCCTGTTCCCGGATTCGGTGATTGCATCGTGCAATTCCCATACCAGGGGTTGCACACGGCCGGAGAGGGGGGCAGGGCGTACAACGATGCCGCCCAATGACGGCAGGATGGTGCGCGCAAGCAATGCACCATGCACGTTCGTGATGCATCGCATTGCCTGGAGTGCGCGGTTTTCGTGCAACCGACCCCGCTAGCTTGTGCAGCCCCGCGTTGGCACATATTTCGCATGTGGCCCGACAACAAGCACATCCAGCTCCTGCGCGGCGCATGCGGGAGCCCAACGCGTGGGGGCGTTATCCAATGGCAAGCGCGGAGCGCATCGTCGAGTTGTCACACCATGTTGGCCGCATCGCCAACCACAAGATTGCCGGTATTGCCGAAATCAACCGTGAAACCAAGTTCCTCGCGCTGAATGCGCTGATTGAAGCTGCACGTGCCGGCGAAACGGGCCGCAGCTTCAGCGTCGTGGCGAATCAGGTCAAGCACGTGTCGGAACGCATTGCTGGCATCACAGGTGAGTTGACGACCGAACTGGCCGGCTCGATCGTCGAGCTGACGCAGTTGGGCGATGCCATGATCCATAAAATGCGCGGTCAACAAGGCCAGCGCCTAACGGACATGGCGCTCAACATGATCGACATCGTCGACCGCAATCTCTATGAACGCTCCTGCGACGTGCGCTGGTGGGCGACCGACGCGGCCATTGTCGAAGCAGTCAGCCGTCCCGACGGCGATGCGGCTGCATTCGCCAGCAAGCGGCTTGGCATCATCCTCAACAGCTACACGGTATACCTGGACCTGTGGGTCATCGACGCCGAGGGGCGGGTGATTGCGAACGGCCGGCCGCAAACCTACCCTGGGGTGCGTGGCCGAGTCGTGTCAGGTGTGGATTGGTTCAAGCGCGCATTGGCAACCGCGTCGGGCGATGCGTATGTGGCACACGACATCACCGTCTCGCGGACGCTTCAAAACGCCAGCGTAGCCACCTACGCCACCGCCATTCGCGAAGAGGGTCGGGCCGACGGTGCACCGCTCGGTGTGCTTGCCGTGTTCTTCAACTGGGCACCCCAGGCCGAGACGGTGGTCAAGAGCGTGCGGGTCTCTGCCGAAGACTGGCAGCGTACACGCTGCCTGCTGCTCGACTCCAGCTACCGTGTGATCGCGGCTTCGGATGGCAAGGGCCTGTTAAGCGAGAGATTTCCATTGATGGCCGGTAACGCATCGACTGGGTGCTATGAAACGTCGGATGGCACCCAGGTCGCCTTCGCGCGTACCCCTGGCTATGAGACCTATCCCGGCCTGGGCTGGTACGGCGTGATCGTGCAGAAGCCTGAGCAGGTGCCAGGGCTCCCGGCATTGAGCACGAAGAATCGTTGACAGGGCGTTGTCCAAATCAGGCGCCCGATGCGTGGGCGAAGGCTGACGCGCCCCCGGAGCCGGTACCGCCACGTTCCGATGCTCTGGTCGCTACGTTTTCAAGTCGTCAGAGCTTGTCCTCGCAAACGGCCGATGCGGTAACAAGCGGGCCTCTGCGTGACGCACCAACTTCGCCCAACCGAACAAGACGGGCGCGGACTACGTTGCGGCTCACGCCGAGCAGGCGCGCGGCGTCGCTCTGACTGTAGTGGCAATACCGGAACACCTCACGGAACAAGGCATCCTCGACAACCTGGTAGACATCGACCACGTTGGCGTTGCAAAGCTGCTGGATGGCTTGCTGCAGCAAACCTGTCTCATCGGTGGTGCCGGCCGTGGCCGGTTGCGTAGGTGAACCAGTGGTAGCGTGGGCTGAGACTTGAGGGGTTTGTATCGCGTGCGAGTTGGAGGCCCGATTCGACAGGCGCAGGGTGCTGGCGTCGATGATGTTTCCGTCGCACAGCAGCAGGGTCCGGTGGATGACGTTTTCGAGTTCGCGCACATTCCCATGCCAGGGCGCGGCCGTCAGCAGGCGTTCGGCCTCGGGCGTGAGGCTTGCGCGCGGATGGCCCAGCCGCTTGCTGTAGAGATCGATGAAGTAGCGTGCGAGCGGGACGATGTCGCCAGGCCGTTCCTTGAGCGTGAGGACGTTGAGGCTGACTACGTTTAGCCGGTAGTAGAGATCCTTGCGAAAGCGTTTTTCCTGCACCAGCGTTTCCAGATCAACCGTGGTGGCCGCCACGATCCGCAGGTCGACCGGAATGGGCGTTCGCCCGCCCAGGCGTGTGATTTCGCGCTCCTGCAACACGCGCAGCAGCTTGTTCTGCACGGGCAGCGGCAGGTCATTGACCTCATCCAGAAAGATGGTGCCGCCGTTGGCCTGCTCAAACCAGCCGACCTTCGTGCCAAATGCGCCTGCAAATGCACCGTTTTCGTGGCCGAACAACTCAGCGTCGACCAGCGCATCGGAAAACGCGCCGCAGCTCACCACCACGAAGGGTCCATCCTTGCGCGTGCTGTGGTTGTGCAGGTGGCGGGCGATCAGTTCTTTGCCCGTGCCGGTTTCGCCGGCAATGAGAACGGTGGCATCGCTCGGCGCCACCTGCTCGATTTCATCGAGCAGCGCCCGTGAGCGTGGGTCTTCAAAGATCCACGCGGGTGCGCTGGTCTGGGGCGCGCGGCCCAGCGGCGGAGGCCATACAGGGAACGTCGCCATGATTGCCCATGCAGTTCAGGAGTGTCAGGAATAGAAGGAAGGTTCCGGCAGCGCACCGTTCAGGGCCCAGTCGCCAAGTTCGTGCAGCTTGTAGTCGACCGGATTGTGCAGCGTTTGCGTGCGCAGGTTGCGCCAGAAGCGGTCGAGCCGCAGCGCGCCGTGCGTGGCACGTGCACCAGTGGTCTCAAACATGCGGCTGCTTACCTCCAGCCCCACACGCGTGGCGGCCACCTTGGCTGTGGCCACGGCCACGGCCACGTGCCCACGTTCGTGTGCACTCAGCGCGGGGCCTTGCGCCCAGGCGTCATCGAACAGGGTGGCGGCCCGCTGTGCCAGCAGCCGCACGCTTTCCAGGCCGACAAAGAACTCACCATAGTGGGCCAGCGTGTATGGGTCCTGGCTGGCGCGCTCGGCACCGGAGCGATGCCATGGCCGCGCTTCATGCAGCGTGTAGTGGCGGGCCTGCTCGAATGCACCTTCGCCCAACCCCAGAAACACGTGTACGAAAACAAGCTGGGCCAGCAACGGCCTGAGCGCAGAGAACGGCGTGGTCAGCGGCCCCGGATCGCGCAGCAGCTCGTTTTCTTCCACACGCACCTTTTCGAAGAGGGCGCTGCCGCTGTCGGTCTGGCGCTGGCCGAAGGCGTTCCAGTCGTCATTGATGGTGATGCCGGCGCGCGCGGTGGGCACCGCTGCAATGAGCAGCTTGCGGCTGTGCTCGTCCAGCCCCGAGGCGATCAGCATCTGCGAATCGAGCGCGCCGGAGCAGAAGCTCTTCTTGCCCGAGAATTCGTACCAACCATCGAACCGGCGCACGATGGTGCGGTCGTCCAGGGGGTTGAGCGCGTTGCCCCAGAACCAGTTCCTGCGCGCGGTCTGCTCATACCACGGCTCCCACTGGTCGGGCCGAGCGAACAGGCGCACGGTGGCCAGCAGCAGGTGGTGAAAGCCGTAGACATGGGCGATTGAGCTGTCGACCTTCGCAAACTCGCGCACGGTATCGAGCGTCTCGGCCCAGGTGGCGCCTTGGCCGCCGTAGTGCTTGGGAATGGCCAGCGACAGCAGGCCGCTTTGCCGCAATGCGTTGCGCTCGGCCAGTGGTGTGCCGCCCGCGGCGTCACGTTCCACAGCCGTGTTTGCGAACTCGGCGGCGAGTGATTTGGCCGACTGCCGGATCGGCACCGCCGGGGCTTGGGTTTCAGGAAAGATGACCGTCTCAGTCGTCATGAAAATTGGGAATACTGGGTAGAGGCCGGCAACGCCAGCGCCGGTGCGTGCCCGGCAACGTCACGGCCGAAATAGAAATGCTGGATGTCTTCGCGCTGGCGCAGTTCGTCGGCGCTACCTTCCAGCACTGCGATACCGGCCTCCAACACGGTGGCGCGGTCCGCATACTGCAGGGCCACCGTGGAGTTCTGCTCCGCCACCAGGATCGACAGCCCTTCGTCGCGGTTGAGCTGCCGCAGCCGCGCGAAGATGTCTTGCACCACCAGAGGCGCCAGGCCCATCGACGGCTCGTCGAGCACCAGCAGGCGTGGGCGTGACATCAGTGCTCGACCAATGGCCGCCATCTGCTGCTCGCCGCCGGACGTGAGGCCTGCTGCCACCCGGCGCCGTTCCTGCAGGCGCGGAAAGATGGCGTACACCCGTTCCAGATCCACAGCCGTTTCTGCGCGCGAAGCATCACGGCCCAGCGCGCCCGTCACCAGATTGGCTTCGATCGACAGATTGGGAAAGCAGCGCCGCCCCTCCAGCACCTGCACGAGCCCTAGGCGCACAAGCTGTGCCGGCGTGGTGCGGGCTACATCGCGGCCGTCGAAGCGGATGGTGCCAGCCGTGATCTGACCACGCTCAGCCGGCAGCAGATTGGAGACCGCTTTGAGCGTGGTCGACTTGCCTGCGCCGTTCGCGCCCAGCAGCGCATGTATTTCGCCGCGGCGCACGGTCAGGCTGACGTCGTGCAGGGCGACGATGGCGTTCTGGTAGGTCGCCTCCACGGCGTCCAGTTGTAGCAGCACGGCGGGATCGCTCATCGCGCTTGTCCTCAGGCAGCTTTCGCCACGGGTTGCGCTGCCGCGCCTGGGCCTGCGCCGATCTGCCAGACATACGGCGGCTCGGTGCCGTTGATATGCCAGTCGCCCACGATGCGCGCCTTGTAGATCAGCGGGTTGTGCGAGGCGACCGTGCGCGCGTTGCGCCAGTGGCGGTCCAGCGACTTGCTCGATGCGGTGGCCGATGCGCTGAGCGCGTTGAAGAACTGCGTGGCCGCGCGCAGTACAAAGTCCGAGATCGCCACTTGACCCTGGGCGGATTCGAGTTCGGCTTCGATATTGGCCTGGCGCTCCTGCTCCGCATCGCCGGCCCAGTGGGCATCGTAGGCGCGCTGCGCTGCAAATGTCGCGCGGATGGCCGTGGCCTCCGCCGCGTAGGCCAGTGCCGATACCTCGCCCACCACCTGTTGCACCTGCACGTCCTGCGCCACCGCTGGCGCATTGCCGGTGCTGAAGATGCGCTTGCGCTCGCGCACGTGCTGCGCCACCTCCCGCGTGATGGCACGGGCGATGCCCGCCAGCGTGGCCAGGTGAAAGAGCTGGTAGAAGGCGGTCTGGTATTTGAAGCGGCTGGCAAACGGGAAGATGTTTTCTTCCTGCACGACAGCGTTCTCATACACCGAGGTGCCGCTGCCCGTGGTGCGCTGGCCAAAGCCGTCCCAGTCGTCGTGGTGCGTGACGCCGGGCTGGTGCGAGTGGACGGCGGCGATGATGTCGGTGCCGTCTTCCAAGCGCGCGTACAGGTCGACCCAGTCACCAAAGATGCTGCCGGTGCTGTAGTACTTGCGGCCGTTGACTACCCAGCTGCTGTCCCGTTTCGAGACGCGCGTGATGACATCGCCAATGGCCACGTCGCCCACTTCCGTCCAGGCGTTGCCGACCAGATCACCTGCCGCGAAGCGCCGCAGCCAGACTTCGGTGCGGGCATCGCGCGGCGCGTTCAGGCGGTCTTCCACAAAGGCGAAGTGCCCGCGCAGCGCCTGCACGATGTTGGAGTCGGCGTCTGCCAGTTCGATCAGCAACTGGAACAGCTGCGGCAGCGTGGCGCCGTCGCCGCCATATTCCACCGGCACGCGCACCGCGCCGAAGCGCACTTCCTTGAGCCACTGGATGGGATCTACGCCCAGTTGCCGGTTGTGTTCGCGCTGCAGGGCGGTGTCGCGGATCCGCTGGAAAATGGGGCGGTATTTCTGCGCCAGGGCTTCGTACTCGGCACCGAAGAGGGTGGCGGCGTGCGCTTGGGTCATGTCAAACCTCCATCAAATTGGGGGAAGGTGGCAATGGGAGAGCCGGCAACGGGCATCAGTCGTTGATGCTGGTGCGCACCTTGATGTTCTTTTCCTTGGCATAGGCCAGCGACGATTTCACGATGATGGGCCGCAGCAGCTTCCAGTCAGGCGCGATCCAATCGGAGATCACATTCCATTTGGTGCCGTCCCACTGCTGGAAGGCCACGCGGCCATCGCCTTCATGGTTGTCCCATGTCACGTTGATGGAGTGGAACAGACCCTTGGCGCCCAGCGCGGCGGCACGCGCCTCGTCGATCTTCAGGTTCTCCAGGCCCCAGCGGACTTCGTCGCCAGTGAGGGTGCGCTTGCCGAACTTGGCTTGTGCGATGCGGATGGCCTCGACGTTCAAGATGCCGTTGAGCACGCCCAGGTTGTGGTACACGCTGCCGATGCGTTTCTTGTCTTGCAGGTTGCCCTTGCCGTTGTCATACAGCGTCTTGGTGATCTGCTGGAGCACCGGGTATTGCGCGCCCGCTGCCACCGTGGTGATGGCCACGTAGCCCTTGGCGGCATCGCCCGCTGGAATCACGTCTTCTTCCGAGTTGGACCACACGTTGCCGATGATGTGGTCGGCCGGGAAGCCCGTCTTCTGTGCGGTCTTCAACGCCACGGGGTTCATCACGCCCCAACCGCGCAGCACCACGTAGTCGGGTTTGGCACGGCGGATGGCGAGCCACTGCGATTGCTGCTCGTTGCCCGGGTGCGGCACCTCGATCTGCTGCACCGTAAAGCCGTACTTCTTGGCCAGCAATTCATAGATGGGGATCGTCTCCTTGCCGTACGGCGATCCGTGATACAGCACCACGATCTTCTTGCCCTTGAGCTTGTCGATGCCGCCTTCCTTGGTGCCGATGTAGTTGACGATGCCCGAGGTCTCGCTGTACGGGTTGAGCAGCAGCGGGAAGATGTACTTGAACACGCGGCCGTCGGTGGTGTCAGTGCGGCCGTGGTTGATGGTCAGCAGTGGCACCTTGTCGGCTGTCACACGATCCAGCAGCGCGTAGGCAATGCCCACCGACAGCGGGTTCCACGCAGCAATGCCGGGGTGGGTCTTTAGGCGCTCGTACACCTCCACGCCGCGCTCGACTTCGTATTGCGTTTCGCCTTCCTCCCAGGTCAGCTTGACGCCGCCCACACCGCCATCACGCGTGTTGACCAGATTCAGATAGTCGATGAAGCCGCCAAAGAATCCGGTGCCCCCGGCTGCGTACGGACCTACGCGGTAACTCTGCAGCGGGAAGAACTGCTCATCCGCATGGGCGGCTTGGACGCAGAGTCCGCTCAGGCCGGAAAGGGCCAGCGCGCCGGCCAGCAACGCCATTTTGATGGTGCGGGGAAAGGACATGGTGCAAATGCTCCTGTGTCGATGCGACGTAGGTGGAATGGAGAAGGCGAAGGGAATCAGGTTTCAGAGGCGGGCGGCGCCGCTTTGCTTATCCGGCGCAGCATCCGCTGCCACAGGGCGGCAAGGCCCTGGGGCTCGGCAATCAAGAAGGCCACGATGAGCGCGCCGATCACGATGCGCTGGCTCAGGTCCAGCACGCCGGAATCAAACCGGCTGCCGAACACGAAGGCCCCGAAGCGGGACAGCAGCAGCGGAAACACCGCCACCAGCGCCGCGCCCAGGAAGGCGCCCCGGATGGTTGCCAGGCCGCCGATGATGATGATGAACAGGATCTGGAAGGAGCGATCGAGGTTGAAGCCCGCCGGCTCCACCGTGCGCAGATAGACAAAGCCCCACAGCACACCCGCCACGCCAATCACGAAAGACGACACCGCAAACGCCAGCAGCTTGGTGCGCAGCACTGGCACACCGGTCACGCGTGCCGCCAGTTCGTTGTCGCGCACGGCAATGAAGTGGTGGCCGGTGGGCGTCTGCACCAGGCGCCAGACCAATGCCGTGAGCACCGCCACCACCGTGAGCGCGAACAGGTAGCGCAGCACCGGGGTATCGAACAGGAAGCCCCCAACCGCGATGGGCGGCGCGTCGATCACGCCCGAGGCGTTGTTGTTGCTGAACCAACCGTACTTGGTCAGCGCCCATTGCACGAAGAACTGCGCGGCCAGTGTGGACACCGCCAGATAGAAGCCACGCAGACGCAGGCTGGGCAGCCCGAAGACCACGCCGATGGCGGTAGCAGCCAGTCCTGCCAGCCCAATGCTGGCCAGCAACGGCAGGCCTTCGACGCGCAGGTTGAAGTTGTACGCTGCAAACGCGCCCACCGCCATGAACGCAGCCGAACCCAGTGACAACTGGCCTGCGTAGCCCGTCAGCAGGTTCAGGCCGACCGCCGCCAGCGACAGCGCAAGAAAGGGGATGAGGATGGCATCCAGCCAATAGTCGGACGCCACTAGCGGCACCACGAAGTAGGCCAGCAGCAAGGTCGCCGCCGGCGTTGCCCAGGTGGGCCAGGGTGCGGTCGTTCGGCCGGTGGCGTCGCGCGGTGCGCGCGCGGAAGAAGAATCCAATGCAGTCGGCATGGCTTAGGCTCGTTCGACGGGGCGCTGGCCGAACAGGCCGCCCGGTTTGACCAACAGGAAGGCCAGCGCGGCCACGTAAGCGATCCAGCTCTCGATGCCGCCGCCCACGAACGGGCCGAGATACACCTCGGCCAGCTTCTCCAGCGCGCCGATGATCAGCCCGCCGACGATGGCACCCAGGATGGAATCGAAACCGCCCAGCACCAGCACCGGCAGTGCCTTGAGCACCACCAGAGACAGCGAGAACTGCACGCCCAGGCGTGCGCCCCACAGCAGCCCGGCCACGAGCGCAATCACACCGGCCGTCGCCCACACCGTGGCCCAGATGCGCGGCAGGCGCAGGCCCACGGCGATGGCGGCAAAGGTGTCGTCGGCCACGGCACGAAACGCCAAGCCAACGCGGGTGTAGCGGAAGAAGAGCGACAGCACCGTCACCATGAGTGCGGCGGTGGCCGCGGCAAACAGGTCGAAGCTGGAGACGAGGATGCCAGCAATCTGCAGCGGCGCATCGGAGATGCCGAGGTTCAGCTCATGCACCTGTGTGCCCCATACCAGTTGCGCCACGCCCTCGATCACGTACGACAGCCCCAGCGTGGCCATGAACAGCGTGATGGGCGGTTGGTTGACCAGGGGCCGCAACACGGCGCGCTCGATGGCCAGCCCGAGCAACAACATGAGCGCAAAGGTGAGCAGCAGCGCCAGCGGGAACGGCACGCCGCGCTCCACCAGACTGACGAAGGTGAGCGCCGCAAACAGCAACTGCGCCCCCTGTGCAAAGTTCAGCACGCCCGAGGTCTTGTAGATCAGCACAAAGCCGATCGCCACCAGCGAATACATGACGCCGGAGAGCAGGCCACCCACCAGCACCTCGGCAAAGAACGCCGCGTCGAAGTCGCCGATCATGCGGCCTCCGCGACGTTGCTGGCCGCGTCTTGTGTCGCCTCATGCGCCACGCCGAGATAGGCATCGATGACCGCCGGATCGTCGCGCACCTCGGCTGGCGTACCGTCGGCGATCTTGCGGCCGTAGTCGAGCACGGCCACGCGGTCTGATAGGCCCAGTACGATGCCGATGTCATGCTCGATCAGCACAATGGTGGTGCCCCATTGATCGCGCGCGGCACGGATCAGCGCGGCCATCTGCGTCTTCTCCGTCACCGTCATGCCGGCAAGCGGTTCGTCGAGCAGCAGCAGGCGTGGGCGCGCAATCAGCGCGCGCGCAAGTTCAACGCGCTTCTGCAGGCCATAGGGCAGGGTGCCGGCCAGCCGGTCCTGCACGTCCGCCAGACCAACGAAGTCGATGACCTGCGCGGCACGTTCACGTGCGTCAACCAGCTCGCGGCGTGCGCGGCCAAGACCGATCAGTTGTTCCACGAAGGTGGAGCGTGTGTACTCCACGCGGCCGAGCGCAATGTTGTCGCGCACGCTCAGCCCTTTGAATAGCGCCAGGTTCTGAAACGTGCGCGCGACCCCTAGGCCTGCCAACTGTGCGGGCGATACCTTGGCAAAGGCTCGGCCGTCCAACGAGATGCCGCCGCCATCGGGCCGGTACAGGCCACTGATGATGTTGACGAGCGAGCTCTTGCCCGCGCCGTTGGGGCCGATGATGGCGCGGATCTCCCCCTGGGCCACCGTCAGGTCGATGCCGCTGAGCGCCTGAATGCCGCCGAACGACAGCGTGATGCCCGACAGCCTGAGCGCCGGTGCGACAGCCTTTGCGGAGCTGGAGGCGCTGGACGCCACGGCTCGCACAAGTTGCGGGTCGTCCGCGCCATGCGCAGCGGTGCCGCGTGCAAGCGGCGGCGGTACGGCCAGTTCAGACGACGTGTGGGGCATGGCGGGTCTCCGCAAAGCGACAGGCAACACGACTCCCCCGCGCCGGCTCGCACGAACTGGCGCGTTGGGGGAGAGTGCGGGGTTCAGATCAAGCGACGGACGCGGCAGGCTCCGGCTCGCGGGCACCGGTGTTGGCGCTGGCGGCCTTGGCTTCCAATTCGCGCACCAGCGGCAGCACCTTGCGGCCGAAGTACTCGACTTCCTCAATGAAGTGGAGGAAGCCCGCGAGCACCAGATCCACGCCAATCGACTTCAGGTGGACGATGCGCTCGGCAATCTGCTGGGGCGTCCCGATCAGGTTGGTGCGGAAGCCATCGTTGTACTGGACCAGGTCTTCGAAGGTGGATTTGGCCCAGTTGCCTTCACCTTCGGGTGAGGCCTTGCCAGCCTGTTTCACCGCATCGCCAAAGGCGTGCACAGCTTCTACGTGGGCGTGCTTGATGATGTCGTCCAGCACGGCCTTGGCTTCTTCTTCGGTGTCGCGCGCGATGATGAAGGCGTTCACCCCGATGCGGACCTTGTGGCCGTTCGCGCGGGCCTTCTCCTGGATGTCGTCGATCTGCGCTTTGATGCCCTCGGGCGTGTTGCCGTTGGTGAAGTACCAGTCCGACACGCTAGCCGCGTTGTCGCGCGCAGCGCGCGAGCTGCCGCCCTGGAAGATTTCCGGATGCGGTTTCTGCAGCGGTTTGGGGCTCAGGGTGTAGTCGTTGATGCGGTAGAAGTCGCCCTTGAAGGTGAACTTGTCCTGCGTCCAGATGCCCTTGAGCACGCGGATGAATTCGTTGGAGCGGCGATAGCGCTCGTCGTGCTCCAACCATGGTTCGCCCAGCGCCTGGAACTCGCCCTTGAACCAGCCGCTGACCACGTTGATGGCGATGCGGCCGTTGGAGATGTGGTCGATGGTCGCCAGTTGCTTGGCCACCACCGCCGGATGCCACGGCCCCGGCAGGATGGCCGCCAGCACCTTGAGCTTGGTGGTGGCGTGCAGGATGGCCTGGCTGAACGACACGGATTCGTGCTGGTGCTCGGCGCCGTAGCCGGCGGTAAAGCGGATCTGGCTGAGTGCGTAGTCAAAACCGGCGTTCTCAGCCGTCTGCGCGAGCTTCTGGTTGTATTCGAGGCTCCAGTCGGTGCGCTGCTGGATGGTGCTGACCACCAGCCCACCGCTGACATTCGGAACCCAATAGGCAAACTTGATACCGGCGCTGGAAGAAGATTGGCTCATCGCAATGGTCCTGTGCTGGAGGGGAACGGAACTGCGCAGGCCGCTTCAGGCAGCTTGCGCGATGGGAGTGGCGCGCACTTCATCGGCGCGCGGAGCAGTCAGCAGGGGCAGCGCACGCGCGGCAGCCAGTGCAATGCGCTCGCGTAGCGCGTTGCTGGAGATCTCGTAGCCGCTGAAATCCTGCTCCGATGCGTACACGCCCAGTGGCAGCGTGCGGGCCTGGAAGAAGCTGAAGAGGGGGCGCAACTGGTGGTCGATCACCAGCGCGTGACGGTCGCTGCCACCGGTAGCGGCCAGCAGCACGGGCACATCAATCAGGGCTTCGTGGTGGACGAGGTCGAAGAGATGCTTGAACAGCCCGGTGTAGGAGCCGCGATACACGGGGCTCGCCACCACCAGCACGTCGGCCGATTCGATGGCCGCCAACTCCGCCTGCACCGTGCTCGGCAACTGGTCGCGATACGACACACCGCCGATGGCAGGAGCGAGGTCTTCAAGTTTGATCAGGTGAGCATCAATCGGCACAACCTCGGCCAGCGCTGCCAGCAACTGTTCAATCAGTACGAGCGTCCGCGAGGGGCTCTGCACGCTCCCCGAGACAGCGACAACCTTGACCTTGCGACTCATCTTGAACACCTCTGCACTTGTGCAACCAACGGAATGACATGCATGCGTGAGCGCAGCCAGCCTCAACATATGTCTCAAGGCGTGTCCTGCGCTTGCAAATCATTCTGCTGTGCACCATGCGGGGCGGCATACGTAGAAATCGGAGCATCTATATTTCGCCGCCACCGTTGGTCGCTAAGTGGTTGAGCGATAAAGAGAATTGAACTCAGTGTTCGATGTTGCGCAGGCGCAATGGCCTGTTTTCATATGAAAAGAAGGTTTCCGGATGCTGGAAAGCGAGCAATCTGCTGGTGAGTTGCGTGCCAAGCATCACGGTAGAACCCATGGCCTGCGAGGAGGCCAGCGCATTGGAAGTGCGATTGGCGAGGCGATACGATCAACGCGTCAACAAAGAGGAACGCTAGTCAGCTGTGGGCTCGAGCGAAGCAAACTCGAGCAGTGGTTCCGCACGCCCTGGATGTGTAGCCGAGATGTGAACAGAGTTGCCTCATGAAAGTGAATCGATTTGCTTCCGTTCGCCACCGTCGCTTGGCCACCGCCTTCCATTTTATTTAACATAAGATACATTATGCGGATAATTCAGAGGGAACCAAGCACTAAAGTCTGGTTCCCACCACAAGGTCACGTCATACACACTCAACGATGGAAAACCTTCACGCCTACCTTGATCCCATCCTTTGGGGCACCTTCAGCCATTTCGCGATCAGCCTGTGTACTGCGCTGCTGATTCTCCTCAGTGGCTGGTGGCTGTCCAAACTCATTGGCCGTTGGCTGAACCGGCTGATGAGCCGCCAGGCCAAGCTTGATGCCACGCTTACGCCCATCCTTTGCGACATCAGCGTCTGGGGCATCCGCATTCTGGCCGTCATCGGGGCGTTGTCTCGACTGGGCATTGAAACGACCAGCATCATTGCCGTGTTGGGTGCCGCTGGTCTTGCCATCGGCCTGGCTTTGCAGGGCACGCTCCAGAACATTGCGGCCGGCATCATGCTGCTGGCGCTGCGCCCGTTCCGGGTGGGTGACTATGTTGAGGGTGGCGGTGGGCAGGTTGCGGGCACGGTCGAGGAAGTCGGCCTGTTCATGACGCGTCTGGCCAAGCCGGATGGCATTTGCGAATACGTGCCGAACAGCGCGCTGTGGAGCAACTCGGTGCGCAACTACACGCGCAACCCGACGCGCCGACTGGACCTGGAAACCGAGGTGTCGCTGCACGACGACATTGCAGGCGCGATCGAGGCACTCAAGGCGTTGGCCGCCAGCGAGCCGCTGGTGTTGCCGGATCCCGCCCCGATGGCGATGGTCATGCGCTTTGACGACAGCGTGGCGGTGCTGAACTTGCGTGTCTGGGCCAAGACGGAGCACTTCTGGGACATGCGCTGGAAGCTGGCGCAGCAAGTTCGCACGACGCTCAAGGACGCGCGCTGCACCCTGCCCGTCCGCATGCGCGAGCTGCATATCGTGCATGACGCAACGCAAGACGCCGGCAATATGGCCACACCGCGCGGCGGTGAGGCCTTGGCGCAGCGATAAGCCGCTGCGTTACGGGAATGCCTGGAGTGTGCCAACGCGCAACACTTTTCCTGTGCATTCCCGACCGCATTGCCTAGACTCACTTTCCAGGTATTCACCCTACGAGTAACGCATCATGTGTCGCTGGCTGGCCTACTCTGGCAACCCCATTCAGATGGAGACGGTGCTGTTTCGACCGACGCATTCGCTAATCGACCAGAGCCTGCGATCTCGTCTGGGACACACCACGACCAACGGTGACGGCTTTGGCATCGGTTGGTACGGTAATCATTCTGAGGTGCCTTTCCGGTATCGCTGCCTGCACCCCGCCTGGAACGATACGAACCTGCGTGAGGCTGCCCGGGCGATTCGATCGCCGTTGTTTATCGCGCACGTTCGTGCGGCCACGGACACCCCCACGCAGGAAACCAACTGTCACCCATTCCGATATGGCCGATGGCTGTTTGCCCACAACGGGCTGATCCGCGAATATCCGACGCTGCGGCGTGACCTGATGATGGAGGTCGCGCCAGAGCTGTTTCGCTGGATCGAGGGGTCGACGGATTCCGAGGTCATGTTCTTCCTCGCGCTCACGTTCGGGCTGCAGCGGGAGCCGCGCGGCGCCTTGGAGCAGATGGTGGGACTGATCGAGCACGTCGGCCACCGGCATGGTGTTGAACACCCGCTGAACATGACGGTCTGCGTGACCGACGGTGAACAGATCATCGCGGCACGCTATTCCAGCGAGCGGGATTCGCGATCCCTCTTCCACAGCACATCCTTCCGGCATCTGCACGAGCTTTATCCGGACAATTCCCGGATCACGGACGCGGGCGACGATGCCGTACTTGTGCTGTCCGAACCGTTGATCGACCTGGCCGACGCCTGGGAGGAAATTCCGGAAGAGACGCTTGTCTTCGTCAAGGGTGGTGTTGTGGAGCACCACCGGTTCACCCCCCGACTGCCCGTATCGGAAGTGTCGGGCAAGCAACAATCCTCCTACGGGCTTGCTGCCGGCTGATCGGCCGCGCTTCGCCCGCTATCTCCCCTTTCCCACTGAAGGCTCCTGACAAAACGTTGTCAGGAGCCTTGCGTTACCCTCCCGCCCGCGACTCGTAACGTAAATAAACCGATTCTTAGGAATCCGCTACAGTTTACGGCCCGAATTCTGTTTGCCGACCGGCGCCAGTTTGGCTAGCCGTCTGGCATTCCTCACGTTTTCCAAGGACCACCCCTCATGTCTTCCGGTGTCATTCGCCTGCGCGGAGCCCGTCAGCACAATCTTAAGAACCTCGATCTGGACCTGCGCACGGGCGAGATGACCGTGGTGACCGGTCCGTCCGGTTCTGGCAAGTCGAGCCTGGTATTCGACACCCTCTATGCCGAGGGCCAGCGCCGCTACGTTGAGACATTCAGCGCCTACGCCCGCCAGTTCCTGGACCGCATGGACCGCCCGCAGGTCGACCATGTGGAGGGTGTGCCGCCCGCTATCGCCATCGACCAGACCAACCCGGTGCGCAGCTCGCGCTCCACGGTCGGCACGATGACGGAGCTGAACGACCACCTCAAGCTGCTGTTTGCGCGCGCCGCGCAGTTGTTTGACCGCGATACCGCCCTGCCGGTGCGCCACGACACGCCGGAGACCATCTACAACGAACTGCTGGCGCGTACGCGCGAGGCAGATCCGCGCCTGGTGGTGACCTTTCCGGTGGAGCTGCCGGCCAATACGAGCGCGGAAGAAGTCGCGCAGTGGCTGTCCGTCAGCGGCTATACGCGCGTGCAGGCTGAACGCGTGAGCGGCGAGCGCAAGTTGCTCGACGTGGTGGCCGACCGCTTCCGCCTGCAGGGCACCGAGCGTGTCCGTGCGCTGGAAGCCATCGAGTCGTCGCTCAAGCGCGGCGGCGGTCGCGTCAATGTGTACGTGCTGCCCGCAGACGAGGCTGCCGAGCCTGAAATCTGGCGCTTCTCCACCGGCCTGCACTGCCCGGAAAGCGATCTGCGCTATGCCGATCCGCAACCCGCGCTGTTCTCGTTCAATTCCGCCTATGGCGCGTGCGATGCCTGCCGTGGCTTTGGCCGCGTGATCGGCGTCGACCTCGGCCTGGTGATTCCGGACGAGCGCAAGACACTGCGTGAAGGCGCCATCAAGCCGATGCAGACCCCGGCCTGGAAGGAATGCCAGGACGACCTGATGCGCTATTCGGCGGCGGCCGGCATCCCGCGCGATACGCCTTGGGCGGAGCTGACCGAAGCCCAGCGCAACTGGGTCGTCAACGGCGACCCGGCCTTCAAGCGCGGCGGCTGGAACAAGCAGTGGTATGGCGTGCGCCGCTTCTTCGATTACCTGGAGTCGAAAGCGTACAAGATGCACATCCGCGTGCTGCTGTCGAAGTACCGCAGCTATACGACGTGCGAGACCTGCGGCGGTGCGCGCCTGAAAACCGAATCCATGCAATGGCGCCTGGGCAGCAAGGAAAACGCCGACGCCGTGCTCGCACCCGAACACCGCTTCATGCCCCGCGGCGTGAAATGGAGCCGTGCCCAGCTTGAAGCCCTGCCCGGCCTGACCGTGCACGACGTGATGCTGCTGCCCATCGAGCGCATCCGCCGTTTCTTCGATGCACTGACGTTGCCTTCCTCGCTGCTCGACGATGCGCTCAAGCTGTTGCTGGACGAGGTGCGCACGCGCCTGGCGTATCTGTGCGACGTGGGGATTGGCTACCTGACGCTGGACCGCCAGAGCCGCACGCTGTCTGGCGGTGAGGTCCAGCGGATCAACCTGACCACCGCGCTGGGCACCTCGCTCGTCAATACGCTGTTCGTGCTGGATGAGCCGAGTATCGGTCTGCACCCACGCGATCTGGATCGCATTGTTGAAGCCATGCAACGCCTGCGCGATGCCGGCAACACGCTCGTGGTGGTGGAACACGACCCTTCCGTCATGCTCGCCGCCGATCGCCTCATCGACATGGGCCCCGGCCCCGGCGAGCGTGGCGGCACCATCGTTTTCGACGGCACACCGGCGGCCATCCGCAAGGCAGATACGCTCACCGGCGCTTATCTGTCCGGCCAGCGCCGCGTGGCCAATGCGACTGACTGGCAGGCGCGCCCTATCAACGGTGCGCCGCGTCTCGTGCTGGAAGGCGCGAGCCAGCACAACCTGCAAGACGTGACGATCGAAGTGCCGCTGCAACGCCTGGTGTGCGTAACGGGCGTATCCGGATCGGGCAAGTCGACGCTGATTCAGGACGTGCTCCACCCTGCCCTGGCGCGCCATTTCGGCAAGGCGACGGAATCGCCCGGCGCGTTTCGTGCGCTGCGTGGTGCGGACCAGATCAGCGATGTGGTCTTTGTTGACCAATCGCCCATCGGCAAGACCGCGCGTTCGAACCCGGCCAGCTACGTGGGCGCGTTTGATGAGATCCGCAAGCTGTTTGCCAAGGTGCCGATGGCACTGCAGCGCGGCTATACGGCCGGCACCTTCAGCTTCAACTCCGGCGACGGGCGCTGCCCGACCTGCGGCGGCTCGGGCTTCGAGCACGTCGAGATGCAGTTCCTCAGCGACATCTACCTGCGCTGCCCCGATTGCGACGGCACGCGCTATCGCGCGGAAATCCTCGAGGTGAAGCTGGAACGCGGCGCGCACAAGCTGTCGGTGGCCGACGTGCTCGAGCTGACGGTGAGCGAAGCCGCCAGCGTGTTCGCCGATGATGCAGACGTGTTGCGCGTGTTGCAGCCCATTGTCGATGTGGGCTTGGAATACGTGAAGCTGGGCCAACCGGTGCCGACGTTGTCCGGTGGCGAGGCGCAGCGTCTGAAGCTCGCCGGCTTCCTGGCCGAAGCTGCGCAAGCGGCTCAAGCCGCTGCACGCAAACGCGTCAAACAAGACGTGCCCGCCAACGCCGGCCGCCTGTTCATGTTCGACGAGCCGACCACCGGCCTGCACTTTGACGACATTGCCAAGCTGATGCGCGCGTTCGGCAAGCTGCTCGATGCCGGGCATTCGCTGATCGTGATCGAGCACAACCTCGACGTGATCCGTGCCGCCGATTGGATCATCGACCTCGGCCCCGAGGGCGGCGATGCGGGCGGTCTGCTGGTCTGCGCCGGCACGACCGAGCAGGTGAAGGCATGCGCCGCTTCGCACACGGGTGCAGCGCTCAAGCAGTACGAGGCAAGCATTGGGCAACCGCAAGCCGCTGACGAAGGCGTGCCACTGCAAAGCGCGCTGGCCGCACGCCGCGCACAGCGCGCCGCCGTGGCCGAAGTCCAGGGTGAGAACGTGGTGCGGATCGTCAATGCGCACGAGCACAACCTGAAGGCGATGAACGTCGACATCCCGCATGGCAAGTTCAACGTCGTGACGGGGGTGTCCGGTTCGGGCAAATCGACGCTGGCGTTCGACATCCTGTTCCACGAGGGGCAGCGTCGCTATCTGGAGTCGCTCAACGCCTATGCGCGTTCGATCGTGCAACCGGCGGGCCGGCCGGAGGTGGATGCGGTGTATGGCATTCCGCCCACGGTGGCGATCGAGCAGCGCCTGTCGCGCGGCGGCCGCAAGAGCACGGTGGCGACCACGTCCGAGGTGTGGCACTTCCTGCGCCTGCTGTATGTGAAGCTGGGCGTGCAGCACTGTATCCACGACGGCACGCCCGTCTCGGCGCAAAGCCCCGAGGCTATCTTCGCCCAGCTCATGCGTGACCACCGTGGCGAGCACATTGGCCTGCTCGCCCCGCTGGTGGTGAACCGCAAGGGTGTGTACACCGACCTCGCCAAATGGGCCAAGGCGCGTGGCTATACGCACCTGCGCGTCGACGGTGAGTTCCTGACCGTTGATCCGTGGCCCCGTCTGGACCGCTTCCGCGAGCACACGCTGGAGCTGCCGGTGGGCGACATCGTGGTCTCCCCGGAAAACGAAGCCGCGCTGCGCACGTTGATGGAACAAGCGCTCGAATACGGCAAGGGCATCATGCATGTGCTGGCCCCGCTCGATGGCCTGCAAAACGCCATGCACAGCGGTGGCACGGCACACGTGGGCAATGTGAAGGTGTTCTCCACCAAACGAGCATGCTCCACCTGCGGCACCAGTTACCCAGAACTGGACCCGCGCATGTTCTCGTACAACAGCAAGCACGGCTGGTGCCCGAGCTGCGTCGGTACGGGTCTGGCGCTCACGCGTGAGCAGCGCGCTGCATTTGACGACACGGTACTCGGCGGTGATGACCGCGGCCGCGAGCAGACGCTGCCTTCGGAAGAAGTCGATCCGGACGGCATGACCGACGTGCCCTGCCCCGACTGCCATGGCACGCGCCTGAACCCGACGGCACGCGCGGTGACGTTCTCCGACAAACCCATCGTCGACATTGCGCAATGGACCGTGAGTCAGACGCGCCGCTGGATCGAAGGGTTGGACCTTGTCGGCCGCGAGGCTGACATCGCGCGTGATGTGGTGGCCGAGATCCACAGCCGCCTGTCGTTCCTGGAGGAAGTTGGCCTGGGCTACCTGAGCCTGGACCGCGCCGCGCCCAGCCTGTCCGGTGGCGAGGCACAGCGCATCCGCCTGGCCGCGCAGCTTGGCAGCAACCTGCAGGGCGTGTGCTACGTCCTGGATGAGCCGACCATCGGCCTGCATCCGCGCGACAACCAGATCCTGCTGGATGCCCTGCGCAAGCTGGGTGACAAGGGCAACACGCTGGTGGTGGTCGAGCACGATGAAGACACCATCCGCCGCGCCGACCACATCATCGACATCGGCCCCGGTGCCGGTAAGCGTGGCGGCACGCTGGTCGCGCAAGGCGGTGTGGCCGATCTTGCCGCGCAACCGGATTCGCTGACCGGCCGCTTCCTCTCCCAGCCGATCGAGCACCCGCTGCAGCCGCGCCGCGAGGTGGTGGCGCCGCGCGCCGGCACACAGGCGGTGCCCGAGCAATGGCTGACGGTGCATGGCGCCAAGCTGCACAACCTGCGCAACGTCACGGCCACGATGCCGCTGTCGCGTCTGGTGGCGATTACGGGCGTGTCCGGTTCCGGCAAGTCGACACTGGCACGCGATGTGTTGATGACCAATCTGCTGGATGCGGTAGGCCGCTCGGTGCTGTCTTCGCCTGCCACGCGCCGTGCGCGAAAGGCCGCGCAGGCCGAGGTGCCGGATGCCAAGGGACCGCGCAAGCTTGACGTCAAACACGACTGGCATGGCTGCGACGGCGTGACAGGCTGGGAAGCCATCGACCGCGTGCTGGAGGTTGACCAGACCCCGATTGGCAAGACGCCGCGCTCGTGTCCGGCCACGTACATCGGCGTGTGGGACACTATCCGCAAGCTCTTTGCCGATACGCTGGAAGCCCGCGCCCGCGGCTACACCGCTTCGCGCTTCTCGTTCAACACCGGCGATGGCCGTTGCCCTGCCTGCGAAGGCCAGGGCGTGCGCACCATCGCCATGAGCTTCCTACCCGATGTGAAGGTGGCCTGCGACGTGTGCCACGGCCAGCGCTTCAATCCCGAGACTCTGGCCGTTACCTGGCGTGGCAAGAACATCGGCGAAGTGCTGACCATGGAGATCGACGAAGCGGTGGAGTTTTTCAGTGCGATGAACAGCATCGCCCACCCGCTGCAGTTGATGAAGGACGTTGGGCTGGGTTACCTCACGCTGGGGCAGCCCTCGCCCACGCTGTCGGGCGGCGAGGCGCAGCGCATCAAGCTCGTCACTGAACTCTCCAAGGTGCGCGACGACATTACGCGCCGTGGCCAGAAGGCGCCGCACACGCTGTACGTGCTGGACGAGCCCACCGTGGGCCTGCACATGGCCGACGTGGCCAAGCTGATCCGCGTGCTGCATCGCCTGGCAGACGGCGGCCACAGCGTGATCGTGATCGAGCACGATCTTGACGTGATTGCCGAGGCCGACTGGATTCTCGATCTGGGCCCCGAGGGCGGCGATGAAGGCGGCACGATTGTTGCCGCATGCGGGCCGGAGGCGCTGGCGCAGGTCAAGGCCAGCCATACCGGGGCGGCGCTGGTGCCGTTGCTGGCGCGTGGAAAGCAGGTCGATCAGCGCAAGACGGGCGAGACGGTGTAACGCTGCGCGCGACGGTCTCCGCGCAATGGGGGCCGTCAGCGCGGCGCCGCGTCCAGCGTTGCGCCGATTGCGCCGGTGGCGAGCGCCAGCGTAGCCGCAGCAGTACGCGCACCACTGTAGGTGTCGACGTAGGCGTTCTTGGCCAGCAGCAACTGGTTCTGCGCCACCAGTACGTCCGTGATCGACCCGACGCCGTGGCGGTATGCCGCCAGCGCTGCGTCGTAGGTCGTCTGGGCGGCGGCCACCAGCGCTTGCGCCGCTTCATGCGAGGTCAGGCTGGTCTGCAGCGTGTTCTGTCCGGCCACGATCTGGCGCACGGCCTCCTGCGTCGTGCGCACACGCTTGGCTGACGCACTTTCGGCATCGTTGCGCGCTTGTGCCAACACGGCGGAGCGCAAACCACCGTCATACAGCGGAATGGTCACGCCCACAAAGGCACCCACGCCATAGCGCGTGCCGTTGAGGTTCACCGTTGGTGCCTGCTGGCCGACCGGCGGGATGGCCGTGACGGCCGCACGGCCCGAGTTGTACGACGTCGAGGCGGACACAAACACCTTGGGCATGAACTCCGATTCCGCTGCCTGAATGCGCGACTGGCTGGCCTTTTCGGCCGCATAGGCGGTCAGCACATCAGGGCGCCGGGCGATGGCATCGGCAACGATCTGGTCGACGGGGGTGCGCAACGCCGGGTTCAGCGTGCGGATCGGCAGGTCGGCAATCTTGGGCTTCGACAGCGGCGAGATGCCCACCGCAGAAAGCAACGCCAGATACCGGTCGCTCTCTGCTCCCAGCGCCTGGACTTGTGCCAGGTTGGCTTGCGCACGGTTCTGCGTGGCTTGTGCGACTTCGACCACGGTGCCGATTCCCTGCTTGTAGCGCGCCTTGGCGGCCACCAGGATCGCCTCGGCGTTGCTTAGCCCTTGCGCTGCGGTCACAGTACGGGCGCGTGCCGCTTCATAGGCGTAGAACGCAACGGTCACGTCGTAGATCACTTGCTGATGCACCGCTGTGAAACCGATGTTGGCCGCAACCGATAGCTGCTCGGCGGCATCCACACGCGCGGCGCGGCCGCCAAAGTCGAACAACAGCCATTGCAGCGACAGCACCGACACCGTTCCGTGCACCGTGGTATCGGTGCCGGCCGTACCGAGGGGTGTTGACGATGAGCCATGCCCGGTCTGGTACCCAGCCATGGCCGTGGCCGAGAGATAAGGCAGATAGGCGCTTTTTGCCATGCCTGCCACGAGTGCGGCATTGCGCGCATCGTTCCACGCAACGCGTGTCAGCGGGTTGTTCGATTCGGCAACGTCGATCAGCTCGGGCAGCGCGTAGGCGTGTGCAGCGTCGAATGCGGCTGCAGGTGGAATCACCGCTGCGGCGGTGTTGGCCGGCAATGTGTAGCCGCCCCGTGCCTCGTTCGACGACGTGGGCAGTGATGGCGCACCTGGGATGATCTGGCCGGTGTCAGTCGTGCGTGGCTGCCATGGGCGGTCGGGGCGCTCCGGTGCCATGTCCAGTGCGGACGTCGCACACCCGGCCGTGACGGTCACGGCCAGGCTGAGGAAAACGGCCAACAGATCAGGCTGGCGCATGCGTCAGCGACTCCTTCGATACGGCTTCGGGGATCTCCCGCGCGATTCTCGCCAAGCGCTCGTCCGCCAGCGCCAACAGCGCATCACGCGTGGTATCGGGTGTGGTGGGCGCTCCAGCGTCGATCGCAAACCCGCTCACGCCGGCACGCACGGCCACGCCTCGCAACCGCGCTTGCGAGGGGGCGTCATCGGGCGCGCGCTCGGCGATCAGGAACAACGGGCCTTCGAGCGCTTCCAACTCGACCAGCGCGCGGCGGCGCTGTGCAATCCATTCTGGCGCGGGGCGCACCCAGGTCGGTTCATACCGCAGCAGCGCGACGTTTGCTTCCAGCGCGCCTTGCTGCGCCACGGCCTGTGCGGCCAGCATCCGCCTTTGCCCGGCACGTGCGGTGCGCAGGATGGTTTCCCACTGGCGCAGCAGCGCCGCCAATGCGGCATCCGCCTGCCCGGCAATGCTCACCGGCCAGACCCGCGTGAACATGAGGTACACCACCACATTGCCCAGCAGGATGCCGATGATGCGGTCCCGCGCGATGGTCAGGTCAAATGCCGGCGCCGCGCCCTGCAGCACGCACAGCAGAAAAGCGAAGGCAATCTGGAAGCCCGCATACGCAATGCGCGGCGAACCCTGCGCGACCCACGCCGCCAGCCAGATGCCCACAAACATCAGCGCCATCAGCTCGGTGATGGACGTCATGGCCGGCAGCACCCACACGATCGCCGCAATCCCCAACGCCGCCCCCACCAGACAGCCTGCGATGCGCAGTGTCAGCTTCTCAACCGTCTCCGCTGCGCTGCTCAGCGACACCACGTAGCACGTGATGAAGCAGGTGTGGATGCCGGACCAGTTGAGCTGCATATACAGCAGGTAGCAGAACATCGCCGCGGCGGTGGTCTTCAGGGCGTAGCGCAAGTGGGCCGGGTTGGTGCGCGCGTCTGGCAGGAGGAAGCCGCCACGGGCCTTGGGTATTGCCGGTTTTGCGGCGGGCTCGCTGTCCACGACTGCAAAGTGGACGATGGCGGCTTGCAGTTCCGCCGCCACCGCGCTTGCCAGCGGCGGCAGCGCAACGCCAGCGGGCAGCCTCAGCTCGATATCGACCGGGTAGCCGCCCTGCTCCAGCATGTTCGCCATGGCGTGCAGTGTTTCGATGACCGGCGTGGTAACCGATTCAGGCAGGTGTGCCTGCGGTTCGCTGGCTGCCAGCTCCGCCGCCATCAAAATGGCCGTGGTGGATGCCACCGCCTGCTGCAGCGCCGCCAAGTCGGCTGCTGAGGTCGACCCCTCCACCTTCGACAGACGTAGCCACGTGGCAATCTGCTGGCTGCCCTCACGCAGGCAGGCGGTCAGCGCAGTACGGTCAGCGCCCGCCGCGCCCAGCTGTTCGGCGGCCAGGCGCAAGCGCCGGGCCAACGCCTGGCAAGCCAGCTTACGCGGCGATGGTCCCATCAGCAGGTTCACAACAATCACCACCCCAACCGGAATCGCCACCATCAGCCACGCGTAGAGCAGCGCCCGTGTTGCCAGCTCCCCCACCGGCGCAATCCCTAGTTCGTCCAGCCCGTACCCGACAATCATCGCCAGGATGGCCCCGACTGGACGGAGCTTGCTGGCCGACGTCAAAAACAGCAAACCCACCGACAGCACGACCATCCACACCACCCGCCACATCGGGTCATCGATACAGAAGATGGCGATGACGATGATCAGCCCGAGCACCACCGTCACCAGCAGCAACATGGCGATCGACAGCACGATGCTCGTCACGCGGTCGGGGCGGATCATGAAGAACACCACGTAGGCAGAGATGGCGGCAAAGGGCGTGCCGTACATGCTCGTGACCAGCGTCGTCAGCGCGCAGATCAGGGCGATGCGGGTGGTGGCTTCCAGCCTGCCCGGCGCGGGCGCCAGCAGCCGCAGCACCTCGCCGGGGCGAGGCCACGGCCCGCGTGCGATGTCACCGGCAGGCTGCGCCATGCTTGATCTCGACAATCGCGCTGGCACCCACCCGGACCAGACGGTCGGCCGGTTCCTCCAGGCGGATGCGCACCGGGAAGCGCTGCGCCACCCGCACCCAGTTCACCGATGGCTGGACGATGGGTAGCGTGCGCGGCAGGTTCACCCGATCCGTATCGGCGATACCGGCACCGATGCCGTCCACCTTGCCGTGGATGGCTTGGCTGCGGTCGATCATGGAATACACCGTGGCGCAGTCGCCCACCTGGATGGCGGAGAGCGTGGTCTCACGGAAGTTGGCCACGGCAAACCATTCGCCCGAGTGGATGAGCGTGAAGATCGACTGGTTGGGGGCGACCGTCTCGCCCGCCAGCACGGATAGGCCCGTTACCCAGCCATCGTGCGGTGCGCGCACCACGGTGTCTTCCAGCGCGTGCTGGGCACGGGCCAGCGCGGCTTCGCGGGCGTGCAGCATGGCAATGGCATCCGCCTCGTCCCCAATGGTCTGCGCGCTGGCACGCTTCTGCTCATTGGCTTGCTGCAGCGAAATGGCGGCATCACGCTGCGCCACCTGCGCCTGGTCCAGTTGCTGGGCGGGCACGTATCCCTGAGCGGCCAGCGGGGCCAGCCGGTTGACGGTGCGTGAGGCCAGTTCGTAGTTGTAGGCGGCGCGGCTGCTCTGGTCAGACGCAATGCTGGCTTTGGAGCGCTCGCCGATCAATGACCGACGCCGCGTATCGAGCGAGGCCTGGGCCAGTTCCAGATCGGCTTGCGCCTGCGCAACGGTCAGGCGGTACGGTACGGGATCAATCTCAAACAGCAGGTCGCCCTTCTTGACGTGCTGGTTTTCCGTGACGGCCAGCTTGACGATGCGACCGCCCACCGGCGTGGCAACGTGCACGACATCGGCATCGATGGTCGCGTCGTCGGTGGAGGGGTAACGCGACGTATGGACGTAGGCATACACCGCCACTGCCACGCCGATCAGGATGATCGCCAGCGCGATCAGGTAGCCGCGCAGTGCGGGTTTGTGCAGGCCGGCCATTTTCATAGGAGATGCCCGGAGCCAGACAGCCAGACGATCACGGCAATCACGACCCCGATCGCCACACAGACAGAAAGCTGGAGCGGTATCCAGCTTGCCCACCCGGTCATGACCAGAACCCGATGCGCGATCAGAGCACCCGCGGCACCAATCAACCCGCTCAGCAGCCAGAGAGGAAAGTACGCACCAAAGATTGGATACGAAGGCGCGCCGTGCGTGCTGCAACCTTGAAGTGCCAACCCGAGCCCCGCCAGGGCAGGAGCCAGCAAGACGCGCGTCGGAAAGGGCAGGTTTCGGCGTGGCATCGATGTCTCGGCGCCGCCCGCCAGCATGGCGCTGACTGGCTCGACGATGGATCAGGGCCGAGCCACTTTATCAGCACACCTTGCGCTTGACCAGTTGTAACAAATCAGGCCGCTGCTCCCGGGGCGGAAAGCCGATTTGCCCTATTCCTTAAGTTGCGCAGTGGTTGGTGCGGCAATGGCATTGGTGACAGGAGTGTCGTCCTTCAGATCGATGCCACTGCGGCCAAGCGCTTGGGCCCCTTTGAGCAGAAAGACGAGTTTGTCCGCGGCCTGGTCATAGCCAAGCCCTGCGGGACGAACGTTCGAGATGCAGTTGCGCTCGGCATCCGTGCGGCCAACGCGTGGCGCATGCGTGAGGTAGATGCCAAGGCTGTCCGGCGAACTCAGCCCAGGGCGCTCGCCGATGAGCATGACCACCTGCCGCGCGCCCAGCAGTTCGCCAATCTCATCGCCCAGCGCCACGCGGGACTGTTCCGCGATGACGACGGGGCCAATCGCCCACTCCGCCGGCAAGCGCTCGCGCACGCTGTGCAGGAGCAGCGCGCCGTGATTGACTGCTGCGAGTGCAGAGAGGCCATCGGCAATCACGAAGACGGTATCGACCGGTTTGGCTGGCCGTGCCGCAGCAAGGCTGGCGCGGCTGGCGTCGCTCAGCCGCCGGCCGAGATCGGGCCGGCACAGATACTGGGCGCGATCTGCGGCTGCGCTATGCACGACCAGGCTGGCGAAGCCCGCTTGTGCAAGCGCGGCTGCCACGGCTGTGCTGTCGAGGGGCTGGTGCACGGCATCGCGGGCTTGTGCGTGCGCCAGGCCAAAGGCGAGCACGGCATCGGTGGTCTGGCTGTTGCCGACCCGGCCGAGTGCGATGCGTGCATCGGTAAACGCGCGCAAGTGCGCCCAAGGGTTGAGCTGAACGAGATTTCGCGTCGACATGGCGGGCATTTACAGCGTGTGAGCCAACTGCAGCAGCGGCTGGCGTGCGGTGGTGTCTAGCAGGCGGCCGGCCATGTCGACAATGCCCATGCCTTGCAGCCAGGCCTCGAACTCTGGCGCGGGCCGCAAGCCCAGCGTGTCGCGCAGGTAGAGGGCGTCATGAAACGACGTGCTCTGGTAGTTCAGCATGATGTCGTCCGCGCCCGGTACGCCCATGATGAAATGAATGCCCGCCACGCCAAACAACGTCAGCAGCGTATCCATGTCGTCCTGGTCGGCTTCAGCGTGGTTGGTGTAGCAGACGTCGCAACCCATCGGCAGGCCCATCAGCTTGCCGCAGAAGTGGTCTTCCAGCCCAGCGCGGATGATCTGCTTGCCGTCATATAGATACTCGGGCCCGATAAAGCCCACCACCGTATTGACCAACAGCGGCGAGAACGCCCGTGCCACTGCGTAGGCACGCGCCTCCATGGTCTGCTGGTCGACGCCGAGGTGTGCGTTGGCAGACAGCGCGCTGCCCTGCCCGGTTTCGAAGTACATCACGTTGTTGCCGACGGTTCCACGCGCCAGGCTCTGCGCGGCGTCGTGCGCCTCCGCCAGCAGCGCCAGACTGATGCCAAACCCCGCATTGGCCTGCTCACTGCCCGCAATGGACTGGAACACCAGATCCACCGGCGCCCCCTGCGCGATGGCGCGCACCGTATTGGTCACGTGGGTCAGCACACAGGATTGCGTGGGAATGGCATAGCGCCCGCGCAACTCATCAACCAGTTGCAGCAGCGAGATGATGGCCCCCAAGTTGTCGGTGGCTGGGTTGATGCCGATGGTGGCGTCACCGCAGCCGTAGAGCAGGCCGTCGATGATCGACGCGGCAATGCCCTTGGGGTCATCCGTCGGGTGATTGGGTTGCAGCCGGACCGACAGGTGACCTGGCAAGCCGATGGTGTTGCGAAAGCGCGTGACCACACGGCACTTGCGGGCCACCGCAATCAGGTCCTGATTGCGCATCAGCTTGCTGACCGCCGCGGCCATCTCCGGCGTAATACCGGGTGCCACCTTTGCCAAGGCCGCACTGTCGGTCTCATGCAGGAGCAGCCAGTTGCGGAATTCCCCCACCGTGAGTGACGCGAGGGGTTTGAAAGCGGAGGTGTCGTGGCTATCCAGGATCAAACGCGTGACCTCGTCGTCCTCGTAGGGCACGAGCGCTTCATTCAGGAAGGTCGGCAGCGGCACGTCGGCCAGCGCCATGCGCGCGGCCATGCGTTCGGCCTCGCTGGTGGCGGCCAGGCCGGCAAGGTAATCGCCCGAGCGTGCCGGGCTGGCCTTGGCCAGCAGCGTCTTGAGGTCGTTGAATACGTGGCGCTGTGCGCCGACGGTGTGGGAAAAGTGCATGATGGGATACACGCTTGATCAGTGCGGCGTTGCAACGTCTACCGTCTCACTTTAGGCGCCGGCAGCCCTGGCGCTTATGAAGACTGCGGGGTTGGCTCACTTACCGTTTGAAACGGCGGCGCCCCTCCTCCCGGCCGACCTCCTCCTCGCATTCTTTCTGTTCCCTGACGAAATCCGCATATAGAGTCTGCCTAGACAGGGTTTGCCCTTAAGAAGTGCGCTTGGCTGCCGTCACATTGTGAAGAAACAACCGTTTGCGCGCGCGCGTTCTCACCCATGGCGACGACCAACACCTATATCCCACCGATTTCCATCCCGGGCATCGGCACGAGCATCGATGTCAACACCCTCGTCACCAAGCTGATGCAAGCTGAAGGCAAGGGGATGGTGGTTCATCAGAACCAGCAGAAGGTCTTCCAGGCTCAGCTTTCTGCCGTGGGTTCACTCAAGGGCGCACTGTCGACCTTTCAGACGGCGATGGCCAACCTGACCAACGCTGACACCTTCAGCGGCATGAAGGCCAGCGGGCACGACACGTCGATCCTGAACGTCAACGTGGGCAGCACGGCGCCGTCGGGCACGTACAACGTCAAGGTGACGCAGCTTGCACAGGCGCAGGTGCTCAGCGCGCAGGGCCAGGCATCCAACAAGGTGCCTGTCGGTAGCGGCACGCCCACCACGATCTCGTTCTCGTTCGGCACGGTGTCGGGCGGCACGTTGACCAACGGCAAGTACAACGGCGCCACGTTCACGCAGAACGGCAATCTGGCGGGCGGCTCCATCAAGATCGATGCGTCCAACAACACGTTGTCAGGCATCCGGGACGCCATCAACTCGGCCAATCTGGGCGTGTCGGCCAGCATCGTCAATGACGGCAGCGGCAATCCGTACCGCCTGGTGCTGACCTCCACCGCCGGCGGTGCCAATTCTGAGATGAAGATTTCGGTGTCGGGGGATTCGACACTGCAATCGCTGCTGGCGCATGATCCGGCTGGCACGCAAAACATGACCGAAGTGGCGACGGGCCAGAACGCCCTGGCCAACGTCAACGGCATTGATGTGCAAAGCCCCACCAACACCCTCACGGATGTGGTGGATGGCACGTCGTTCACGCTGTCCAAGACCGGCAACACGACCGTAACGGTCGGCAACGATGCCGGCCAGGCCAGCGCGTCGGTGCTCAATTTCGTCAAGGCTTACAACGCGCTGCGTATCCAGCTCAACTCGCTGACCAAGTTCGATACCGCCAACGCAGCCAACAACGGCGCGCTGGCGGGGGATGTCAGCACCAAGGCGCTCATCAACCAGGTAACGGATGTGCTGGGCCAGGGGATCGGCAGCGGCGCGTTTCAATCGCTGGGCAGCATTGGCGTGACGATGGACAAGGAAGGCACGCTGTCGATCGACGACAGCAAACTCACCGCGGCCCTCAAGAAGTCGCCCAGCCAGGTGGCCGCCCTGTTTGCGGGTACCGGTACGGCAACGGACTCGATGCTCAAGGTCGCGGCGTTCTCCAACACCACGCAGGCGGGCAACTACGCTATCAATGTCACGCAACTGGCAACGCAGGGTTCGCTCAAGGGCTCGGCGCCGGCCAATACGACCATTCAGAGCGGCGTGAACGACAGCCTGTCGGTCACGCTCAGCGGCATCACCACCAGCATCAAGGTGCCGGCCGGCAGCTATACGCCGCAGAGCCTGGCTACGCAGATCCAGAGCCAGATCAACGCATCGCCTGACCTGCAGAGGGCCAAGGTGGATGTGTCGATTGCGGCGGATGCCAACGGCGTGCTGACCTTCACTGATCGGCAATACGGCTCGATTTCAACCGTGTCGGTGTCGGGCAATGGCGCGGCGTCGCTGTTGGGCGGCAGCCCCACCGCCACGGCTGGGCGCGACGTGCAAGGCACCATCAACGGCGTGGCAGCCACCGGCTCCGGGCAGAACCTGTACGGCGCCAACGGCTCTGCAGCCGACGGCCTGACCGTGCAGGTGATGGGCGGCGCGTTGGGCGACCGTGGCAGCGTGACGGTCCAGCGTGGTTACGCAGCACAACTGCACACCGTGTCGACCAATCTGCTGGCAGACAAAGGCATGGTGCAGAACGCCACCGATGCCATCAACAGCTCGCTGACGTCGCTGTCCAACCAGATGACGCAGATGCAGCGCCAGTTGGACGCCAAGCAGGCGCTCTACTACGCGCAGTTCAACGCGCTGTCGAAAGTTGTGGCCGGCATGACGAACACCAGCAACTACCTGACGCAGCAATTGGCAATTCTGCAGAAGCAGCGTACGGGCGGCTAAGCTGACGTGAGGCGGCCCCGTATTCAACCAGCGCCGTAGTGCACGGCCAGCCAGACGGTCGGTCGGCTGGTATCAGTCCATGCCACCCGGTGCCGACAATGCGCGGGAAGGTGTAGCCAGGCACCCGGCCGCAACAGGCGCGGTTCCGTTTCGCCCTCGATCTGCACCGCCGCGCTGCCCTCCATCAGCAGCACCCATTCTTCCTGGGCACTGTCGTACCAGAAGCCGGGCGGGCTGGCCTGCCCATTGGAGACGATGCGCTCGATCTTCAGCCCGGGGCGCTCCAGCAGCGCGGTGAGGACCTCTTCGGGAGCTCCGGCCGGTACATCAGCGAAGAGATTGCCCTGGTTCTCGCCCATCGCTTGTCTCCATGCGGTGGCGGCGCTTAATCGCCGCCGCCCGGTGCCAGTACCTCGCGTTGGCCGTTGCGGCCCATGGGCGACACCAGCCCTGCGGCTTCCATCTGCTCGATGAGCCGTGCGGCGCGGTTGTAGCCGATGCGCAATTGCCGCTGCACGGAAGAAATCGAAGCGCGCCTCGTGTTCAGTACAAACGCCGCAGCTTCGTCATAGAGCGGGTCGGCTTCTGCATCGCCACCCTCGCCACCGAACAGGTCGCCGCTGGCAGCGGCCTCGCCCGGGTCGCCGGCCAGGATGGCTTCATCGTACTCGGGCTCGCCGAACTGCTTCCAGTGTTCGACCACGCGGTGGACTTCTTCATCGGCCACAAAAGCGCCGTGCACGCGTTGCGGATACCCGGTGCCCGGCGGCAGGAACAGCATGTCACCCTGGCCAAGCAGCGATTCCGCGCCCATCTGATCGAGAATCGTGCGCGAATCAATCTTGGACGACACCTGGAACGCCACGCGCGTCGGGATGTTGGCCTTGATCAGCCCGGTGATGACGTCCACCGACGGACGCTGCGTCGCCAGGATCAGGTGAATGCCCGCCGCCCGCGCCTTCTGCGCCAGGCGCGCAATCAGTTCCTCAATCTTCTTGCCGGCCACCATCATCAGGTCGGCCAGCTCGTCGATCACCACCACGATCAACGGCAGCGTGGAAAGCGGCTCCGGCGCTTCAGGCGTCAGCGAGAACGGGTTTGGCACCTTGCGGCCAGCCTGCTCTGCCGCGCGGATCTTCTGGTTGTAGCCGGCCAGATTGCGCACGCCCAGGGTCGACATCAGGCGGTAGCGCTTCTCCATTTCGCCCACGCACCAGTTGAGCGCGTGCGCGGCCTGCTTCATGTCGGTCACGACTGGCGCGAGCAGATGCGGAATGCCCTCGTACACCGAGAGCTCCAGCATCTTCGGGTCGATCATGATCATGCGCACGTCGTCGGGCGTGGCCTTGTACAGCATCGACAGGATCATCGCGTTGACGGCCACCGACTTGCCCGAGCCCGTTGTGCCGGCCACCAGCAGGTGCGGCGCACGTGCGAGGTCCGTCACCACCGGGTTGCCGGTGATGTCCTTGCCCATGGCCAGCACGAGGTGTGAGGCGTGCGACTGGAAATCCGCCGCGTTCACGACTTCCGACAGGCGGATCATTTCGCGGCGGGCGTTGGGCAGTTCCAGGCCCATGCAGGTCTTGCCGGGGATGGTTTCAACCACGCGGATGGAGGTCACGCCCAGCGCGCGCGCCAGATCCTTCATCAACCCCACCACCTGCGCACCGCGCACGCCGATGGCCGGATCGACCTCAAAACGCGTGATGACCGGGCCAGCCGAGGCACCGACCACCGTCACCGGCACCTTGAACTCGGCCAGGCGCTGGGTAATCAGGTTGCTGGTCTCGTCCAGGTGTTCGGGGGAGACGGACTCGGTGTTGGCGGAAGCGGCCGTCAGCAGTGCGGCGCCCGGCAGGCGATAGTCCACATAGCGCGGCACGACAGGGGCCGGCGCAGGCACGGGGGCAGCCACGGCAGCGGCCTGCGGCACCGCGCGTGAGACCACGTTGCCCACCACAGCGGGCAGAACGATGCGCGGCTTGGTGGCCGGTGCTGCAACGGGCGATGGCTCCAGCTCTTCCAGCGATGGCTCGGCGGCAGGTGCCTCAGGCATCGGCAACGCTTCGACAATCGGCTCCAGTTCAGCGGTGTCGACTTCGACTTCGGCGTCGACTCCAGCTTCAGTTTCAACTTCGACAGCGCTCGGCGTTGGGTCAGGCGTCGTCTCGGGCGTCGCGGGTGCAGGTGTGATCAGACCGCGCAGTTCCGCCAGCAGTGCTTCGGCTTCCTGGCGCACCGCCTCCAGATCCACTGTCTGCGCCTCGGGTGCCGCTTCCTGCGTCTCAACGGTCTCCACTTCCGGATGGTCTGTCATGACCGTTTCGACAACAGGTTCATCGGTGGCCTTGGGCGGCTCGGGAGGTGTCTCCACTTGCGCGGTCACAGGCGCCGGTTGCATTTGCGGGCGCAGTCCCAACTGAGGCTGATGGAACGGGCTGCTGACGATCGTGGCGCGCGGCTTGGGGCGAGCCGTTGCGGACGCAGGCGCTGGAGAAGGCATCGCTGCAGGTGCCGGCGCCGATTTTGTGTCGACGGCAGGATTGGCAGCCGCAGCCTTCTGCGCATCGAGCAGCGGCCAGATCTCGCCTGGCTGCGGCGGCGACGGACGCGTGCGCGGCGGCGGTTGCCACGTCGGCTGGCGGCGGGCAGAAACGGCTTCGATGCCACGGTGGCGCACAGTCGGCTGCGCAGGGCCGGCGTTGCCGGTCCAATGGGCTTGCGCAGCGCCGCCCAGGCCAAGCGCAGTCGGCTTCAGGCTCTCGTCATGCGGTTCTTCATGATCCGGGGCGGGCTCGTCGAGTGCATCTTCCTGCACGGCGCGGCTGCGATTGAACAGCTGCCGCCACGATCGTCCAAACACCATGGGTGCCACCCAGACCAGCACGCCGAGCATCAGGAGGAAGGCGCCAGTCCAGCCCAGCATGTGGGAGAACAGCGCCGACAGGGCGCGCCCTGCTGCTCCGCCGGCCTTGTCCTGCGGATCGGCGCCCGAGGTGAGCGCTTCGAGCGTTGCGCTGGTGCACAGCGCCACAACCGTGACCAGCCAGAGCCGCACGGTGCCCCGGCCCGTGAGGAAGCCGCGCTCCCCCGCCAGTGCACGCGTCGCATACCGCCACACCATCGGCAGCAGCCACACGGTAGAAATGCCAAACCAGCCAAGCCCCATTTCGAAATGCCATCTACGAATCCAAGCCCGCGATTGTAGCGGGCGGGCGCGGGCAAAATGAAAACGCCCAGCCAAAAAATACATGGCTGGGCGCTTCGTGCGGCCGTGTTGACGTCAGCGCGTGCCGCCGGCCACTGCTGTGTGCGTGCTGCTTGTGCTACGCGTGGCCTCAATCAACAGGATGATCATCAGGATCGTGCCCGCCAGCGCAAACACCGCGTAGCCGATGTTGGCACCCTCGATGGCAAGCAGCGCAGGTGAATAGCTCCGTCCTGTGCAGATCATGGTGCCGGCGGTCATGCCCGTGTAGTGCATGCCGCAAACGGCCACCCCCATGATGAGCGCTGCCCCCAACTGTTGGCCGCGCGTCTTGACGGTCGTTGCCAGCCACAGCGCCACGACGGACACCACCACCGCGATCAACGCCGAGAACCCCATGATGGAGATGTTCCAGTCGAATGTGCTGTTGGTGTGCACGGCGGCCATGCCGGTGTAGTGCATGACCGCCACGCCCAGGCCGGTCACCACCCCGCCTTCGGCGATGTTCTTCAGGCGGTTGCCAGTGGGACGCGAGGCCAGCACCAACCCGGCCCCGGCAAACACCATCACGACCAGCAGCGACAGCACGGTCTGCAAGAGGCCAAACTCGATCCGCACCGGTGTTCGGTAGGCCGCCATGCCGATGAAGTGCATGGACCAGACGGCACCCCCACCCAGCGCCACACTTGCGCAGATCAGCCGGTCTGTATCGATGCTGCCGTTCTTGTTGCGTATGCGTCTGGACCATCGCAGGCCCACATACGCGCCCACCACTGAGATGAGATACGACAGCCCGACCAGCGGCCAGTCGTACTCATAGGGCACGATCGCGCCCGGCACCGCTTCAAAGCCGTAGAACATGGCACACCCTCCCGTTTCAACACCAGAAAAGCCGCCGGATTGCCGGGCGGCGTCGGCTGGCTGCCCGGTGTTCTGGGTAGCCACGTTTTCGTTCTGTTTTCGTTGGAATGGAATGGCCGCTGTGGGTCGCGATGCAGCCGTCGGTGGGCAGTATGTCGAGGTGATTTTGCCTAGCCAATCACCTGATCTAGGTAACTTTTGCAGCGTATGGGCGATTGCCACGCGCCATGAGAAACGCGTTTCGCGGCAAGCACGTTTTTCCGGCTTGCCGCGTGCGTTTTAGAGGATGTGCTCAGTCATTCAACCCATCAACTGCCCAGTGCACCTGCAGCAGAAGTGTGAAGTCACCAGCGACACCGAGAAGCACTTCTGAAACCACGGTGCGGGGTAGCCACCCAATACGCAACCGATATCCGCAGCCAGGAACGGCAGCCACGCGAACAAGGCAATCTCGTTGAGATTCATGTGCCGCTCGGTGGCGAGGTACGGCGGTTAGCAATGCATGGCAGGTTCCGGTAGTCCGGTCACGCCCGGGCGCACGGCAAACGTGGCGCCCGAGAGCGGGTCGTTGTCGATGCGGATCGACGTGACGAACAGGGTGTCCAGCCCGGGGCCACCGAAGGCACACATGGCGGGCTTTGCAGCAGGAATGGCAATGCTGCGATCGAGCTGGCCGTCTGGCGTAAAGCGGTGGACGAGACCGGCATCGTTGCCGCAGATCCAGTAGCAGCCGTCGGCATCCACGGCGGCGCCATCGGGGCGACCGGGGTGGGCGCGCATGTCGATGAAGACGCGGCGGTTATGCGGCGTGCCGGTGTCGATGTCGTAGTCGAATGCCCAGACAGTCTGGCGGCTGGCGTGTGAATCCGACAGGTACATCGTGCGGCCATCGGGGCTGAAGGCCAGGCCGTTCGGGACGATCAGGTCGTCGATGACGGCTTCCACACGGCGCGCGGCTGCATCGAGGCGATAGAGCTTGCCGGCGGGCACACCCAACGCGGTGTCGAACACCATCGTGCCCGCCCAGAGGCGGCCTTGACGGTCGCATCGGCCATCGTTGAAGCGCATGTCGGGGCGCGCATGTTCCACCGTGGCGAGGCGCTCCAGCGGTGCAAGCGCAACGTCTGCTTTCGGCTGCTGCGCGCGGAAGATGCCGGTCTCCATGGCCAGGGCCCAGCCACCGGACGTCATGGCGATGCAGCCTGCCATTTCGGGCAACGTCCATGCGTCGCAATGGCCTGTGGATGCGTTCCAGCGCCACAGCGTGCGCCCTGGAATGTCTGTCCAATACAGCGCCTGCTCCCCGTGGTGCCACACCGGGCTTTCGCCGACACCGCAGTGCATCGTGCCGATGCGTTCTACATTTGCATGCATCGGGTCAGTCTCCGAACGGGCCGGCTTTGACGAAGGCGCCGCCTTGATACAGCGCGGCCGGATCGTCCGCGGGCAGCGGCGGTTGTGCTTCGACCTGCGTGCGGAAGATCTCGCTGGTCTCGGTGGGCACATAGCCGAGGTGGGCGGCGTAGCGGTTGTCCCACCAGCGGTCTCGGTTGGCCGACATGCCGTAGACCACCGTAAAACCAACCTTTGGCACGAATACGGCGCGGCGGATCAGTTGCTCCAGATCGTCGTAGCCCAGCCACGTGACCAGCATGCGACGGTCCTGGGGCTCGGCAAACGACGAGCCAATGCGGATGGCCACCGTCTCAATGCCATAGCGGTCGAAATAGAAGCTGGCGAGCTGTTCGCCAAAGACCTTGCTCAAACCGTAGTAACCATCGGGCTTGGTCGGCACCGTGTTGTCGATGACCTCGCCCTGCTTGTAGAAGCCGATGGTGTGATTGGAGCTGGCGAACACGATGCGGCGCACACCGTGGCGACGCGCGGCCTCGTACAGGTTGTAGACGCCCTGGATGTTGGCCGGCAGGATCTCTTCAAATGGGCGCTCGACCGAGATGCCGCCCAGGTGCACGATGGCATCCGTGCCTGCCACGAGCGCGTCAACTGCGTGCGGATCGGCCAGGTTGCAAGGGATGACCTCCTCGCCCTTGCGCGCGGCGCCCAGGTCTGAGATGTCGGAAATGCGCAGGACGTCGGCGTACTTCGGCAGGCGCTCGCGCAGCACCTTGCCCAGATTGCCGCCCGCGCCCGTCAGCAGCAGACGATGGCAGCGGGTGGAGATGCCTGCCAGCGGATCGGCTTGCACAGGCGTGTCGGTATGGGTCACAGTCATAGATCAGGTTACGGGAGCGGGGTTGAACAGCGCGAGCGCATTATGCAAGCCGAGCTTGTCGGCGCAGACTTGCTTGCGGCCGCTGGCCACGTCGAGAATCAGGTGGAACAGCTCCCAGCCGATGTCGGCAATGCTGGCTTCACCCGTGGCGATGCGGCCGGCGTCGAGGTCGATCAGGTCATGCCAGCGCTCAGAGAGCGCCTTGCGTGTCGACACCTTGATGACAGGCGCCATGGCCAGGCCGTACGGCGTGCCGCGTCCGGTGGTGAACACCTGCAGGTTCATGCCCGAGGCGAGCTGCAGCGTGCCGCACACAAAGTCGCTGGCCGGTGTGGCGGCAAAGATCAGGCCCTTGCGGCGTACTTTTTCGCCGGGGCCGAGTACGTCGACGATGGCTGTGCTGCCGGATTTGACGATGGAGCCCAGCGCCTTCTCGACCACGTTGGAGAGCCCGCCCTTCTTGTTGCCCGGCGATGGGTTAGCGCTGCGATCGGTTTGGCCGCCGCTCAGGTAGTCGTCGTACCACGCCATTTCGCGCAGCAATGCACGGCCGACGTCTTCGCTGACGGCGCGCGGCGTGAGCAGGTGGATGGCGTCCCGCACTTCGGTCACTTCCGAGAACATCACCGTGCCGCCAGCGCGCACGATCAAATCGGCCGCAAAGCCAACGGCCGGATTGGCCGTCACGCCGGAAAACGCATCGCTGCCACCGCATTGCACACCCACCACCAGATCGGAGGCGGGACAGGTTTCGCGCTGGCGCTTGTTGAGGTGTTCCAGTCGGCGCTCGGCCATCTCCATGATGGCATCAGTCATGCCGATGAAGCCGTCGAATGCTTCGTCTTGCAGACGCAGCACGGGGGAGTCTGCCGTGCCAGCAACCTCGATGGGAATGCGGCCACCGGGAGCGAGCTTTTCCGGCACGAGGCGCTCGGGCACGAGCTTTTCGCAGCCCAGGCCGATCACCATGATCTCGCCGCCAAAGTTCGGGTTGAGCGCAAGGTTCTGCAGCGTACGGATCGGCACGATGGCCGCCGGCGCGTTGATGGCCACGCCGCAGCCGTACACGTGGTTGAGTGCAACTACGTCATCGACGTTCGGGTAGCGCGGCAACAGTTCACGCTTGATGCGGCCGACCACGTAGTCCGTCACGCCGGCCACGCACTGCACACTGGTCATGATGCCGAGCACGTTCTTCGTGCCGACCGTGCCGTCTGCGTTGCGGTAACCCTCGAAGGTGTAGCCCTCGAGCTTTGCCAGTTTGGGATCGGGGCGTGTGGCAAGGGGCAGCTCGTCGAGCGCCGGCGCGGACGGCAGCTTCACGGCATGCTCGTTGATCCAGCTGCCACGCGGCAGCGGCTTGACGGCATAGCCGATCACCTCGCCGTAGCGGATGACGGCATCGCCTTCTGCAAGGTCAGTCAATGCCACCTTGTGCCCTTGCGGTACGCCTTCGACCAGCACGGTGCCGTCGGCCAGTGCCGTGCCGGCAGGCAAGCCGCGCGCGTTGACGACGATGGCGACGTTGTCGCCGTCATGTACACGGATCGTCAGCGCTTTTTCGGTTTCAGTGCCAGCCTCGGCGGCCAGCGTAGATTCGGACATCACAGACTCCGGAATCGGGTGAAGCAATCAAACGGGTCAGCGCCCAAGGCTTGGGCGCTTGGGGTCATACGTCCAGCCTGGCACGAGGTATTGCATGGCCATGGCATCGTCGCGCGCGCCAGGGCCCAGGGTTTTGTACAGCGCATGGGCCGCCATGACGCGGTCCATGTCGATCTCGATGCCCAGACCCGGGCGGTCCGGCACAGCCACGTGACCGCCCTGGATGCTCAGCGGCTCGCGTGTCAGGCGCTCTTCGGCTTCCTGCCAGATCCAGTGGGTATCGATGGCGGTGATGTTGCCCGGTGCGGCGGCGGCCACATGCGTGAACATCGCCAGCGAGACATCGAAGTGGTTATTGGAATGCGAGCCCCATGTGAGCCCCCATTCATCGCACAACTGCGCAACGCGCACGGACCCCTGCATCGTCCAGAAGTGCGGATCGGCCAGTGGAATATCCACGGCGTGCAGCGGGATCGCGTGACCCATCTGCCGCCAGTCGGTGGCGATCATGTTGGTGGCGGTCGGGATGCCGGTGGCGCGCTTGAATTCGGCCATGATCTCGCGCCCCGAGTAGCCGGCTTCCGGGCCGCAGGGGTCTTCGGCATAGGCCAGCAGGTGGCCCTGTCCTTTGCACAGGGCAATCGCCTCGTTCAGCGACCAGGCACCGTTCGGGTCCAGCGTGACACGTGCGTGCGGGAAGCGCGCCTTGATGGCGGCAATCGCCTCCATCTCTTCCGCGCCGCGCATCACACCGCCCTTGAGCTTGAAGTCGGCAAAGCCATAACGCTCGGAGGCGGCCTCCGCCAGGCGGGCGATGGCCTCCGGCGTCATGGCGGCTTCGTGGCGCAAACGCAGCCAATCATCCGCACCGTTTTTCCCGTCCAGATACGGTAGATCCGTCTTGCGGCGGTCGCCCACGTAGAACAGGTAAGCAAGCATCGGGGCCGAGTCGCGCTGCTGTCCGGCGCCCAGCAGTTCCGCTACCGGCACCTCCAGGCACTGGCCAAGCAGGTCCAGCAGCGCGGCTTCCACTGCCGTGATGACGTTGTCCATGCGCAGGTTGATTTCGTGCGGCTGGCGCAGCACAGCGGCTTCTGAGGCGGACGTCACCTGATGCACCGTTGCCTGATGTGCGGCATTGCCGCCGCCTGCCAGTGCGCGGCGGATGCCGTTCAGCACGCCGTTGGTGCGGCCGATGGATTGCCCAACCACCAGCGGAATCACGCGCTCCAGCGCCTGGCGGATGCCCTCCCCGCCCGGCACCTCGCCCACGCCGGTGCGCCCGGCGTTGTCCTTCAGGATGACGAGGTTACGGGTGAAGAACGGGGCATGCGCGCCACACAGGTTCAACAGCATGCTGTCGCGCCCGGCAACGGGAATCACCTGCATCTCCGTCACACGTGGCGTGCTGGTGCGTGCGCCGGATTCGATCGATTGCAACGTCACAACGGCGTCTCCTGTCGGCTTACAGTGGCTTGAGTTCGACGCGTTTGATCTCGCCCACCATCACCAGGTAGCAGAGGATCGCCACCGCAGCATGGATACCCACGTACACCAACGCCCCGTTGAACGAGCCCGTGGTATTGACGATGTAGCCGATGGCGATGGGGGTCGTGATGCTCGACAGGTTGCCAAAGGTGTTCATCAGCGCACCCGACAGCCCGGCAATCTGCTTGGGTGCCGTGTCGGAGTTGACGGCCCAGCCCAGCGCACCCAGGCCCTTGCCGAAGAACGACAACGCCATCACCGCCACCACAATGGTCTGTGCATCCACGTAGTTGCAGATCACCATGCTCATGGAGAGCAGCATGCCCAGCACGATCGGCACCTTGCGCGCCACTGACAGCGATGCCCCCTTGCGCAGCAGTGCATCGGAAATGATCCCGCCCAGAATGCCGCCGAGGAAGCCGCACACCGCCGGAATCGACGCCACGAAGCCCGCCTTAAGGATCGACATGCCGCGCGCCTGCACCAGGTACACCGGAAACCACGTGATGAAGAAGTACGTGAGCGCGTTGATGCAGTACTGCGCGATGTACACCCCCATCAGCATGCGGTTGCCAAGCAGTTGCTTGACGTAGCCGAGGTTCGGCCCTTCGGTCTTGGCCACGCCAGCGCGGTCCATGTTGACCAGGCCGCCGCCGGCTTCGATGTACTCGATCTCGGCACGGTTGATGCCGGGGTGGTCCTTCGGATCGTGCACGAAGGTCTTCCACACGAAGGCCATGACAATGCCGATCACGCCCATCATGATAAACACATGGTGCCAGCCGAACTCGTGCACCAGCCATGCCATCAACGGGGCAAACACCACCGTAGCTGCGTACTGTGCTGAATTGAAGATGGCCGACGCCGTGCCCCGTTCATTGGCCGGGAACCATGCCGCGACGATGCGGCTGTTGGCTGGGAAGGACGGCGCCTCTGCTGCCCCCACCAGAAAGCGCAGGCAAAACACCATGGTGATGGCCGCCGCGCCCGTAAAGAAGCCGACTGCGCCCTGCGCCAGGGTGAACAGCGACCACAGCAGGATGCTGAAAGTGTACACGCGCTTGGAGCCGAAGCGGTCGAGCAGCCAGCCGCCCGGAATCTGCGCAATCACATAGGCCCAGCCGAATGCCGAGAAGATGTAGCCGAGCGACACGGCATCGATGCCGAGCTCCTTCTGCATGGCTGAGCCTGCAATGGAGATGGTCGCGCGATCGGCATAGTTGATGGTCGTCACGATGAACAGCATCGCGAGGATCACGAAGCGCACGCGAGTCATGCGCTCGGTGCGCGGCACGCTCTGCGCTCCCACAGCTGGGGCTTTGATATCCATTGTCTCCTCCATCGTCCGGCGCCAGATGCGCCGGGGTTCAAGCTGCCGGGTCCTGTGCGGCCCGGCTTTTTTATTCGCTTGCTGACTGCTTGGTTACTGCCACTGCCCGTCGACCAGACGGCGCAGATTCAGCGGATTCGCGTCTTGCAGCGCCTGCGGCAGCAGTTCTGCCGGCAGATCCTGGTAGCACACCGGGCGCAGGAAGCGCTCGATGGCTGCCGTGCCGACCGAGGTCGTGCGCGAATCGGTTGTGGCGGGCCACGGGCCGCCGTGCACCATGGCCTGGCACACCTCAACGCCGGTCGGCCAGCCATTGGCCAGGATGCGGCCCGCCTTGCGCTCCAGGATCGGCAGCAGCGAACGGGCGATCGCCGTATCGCCGGCATCCAGATGCAGCGTAGCGGTCAACTGGCCTTCCAGCGATTCGGCCAGCGCACGCAGCTCTTCCGCATCGCGGCAACGCACGACCAGACCGGTGGCGCCGAAGATCTCGTCGTGCAGAGTCGGCTGGGCCTGGAAGCTCTTGGCATCCGTGGTGTAGAAGCCGGCCTGCCCGCGGTTGGGCTGGTCGCTGTCCTGTCCGCGTGCAACGCAACGCACGTTGGCTTCGCCTGCCAGCTTGTCGACACCGCGCGTGTACGCAGCGTGAATGCCGGCGGTGAGCATCGGTTGTGCAGCGGCTCCGGCCATGGCGGCAGCGGCAGCGGCTTCAAATGCGTCGAGATCCGGCCCATCGATCGCAAGCAGCAGGCCCGGGTTCGTACAGAACTGACCAGCGCCCATCGTGAGGGACGCCACGTACTGTTGCCCCAACGCGGCGGCACGCTTGGCCAACGCATCCGGCAGCAGGAAAACGGGGTTGATGGCGCTCAGTTCGCCATAGACGGGAATCGGCTGCGGACGCGCCTGCGCAATGCGCAGCAGTGCCTGACCGCCAGCACGCGAACCGGTAAAGCCCACCGCCTGGATGCGCGGATCGGCCACCAGGGCGCCTGCCACATCGTTGTCGGCCAGGATGAGCGAGAACACGCCTTCGGGCAGGCCGCACTGGGCAACCGCCGCCTGGATGGCGCGGCCCACCAGCTCGGACGTCCCCGGATGTGCCGGATGCGCCTTCACGACGACCGGGCAACCGGCTGCCAGCGCCGACGCGGTATCGCCACCGGCCACAGAGAACGCCAGCGGGAAGTTGCTCGCGCCAAACACGGCCACTGGGCCCAGCGCGATACGGCGCAGGCGCAGGTCGGAACGGGGCAACGGCTTACGCTCGGGCAGTGCCGAATCGAGGCGTGCGCCCACGGCATCGCCGGCACGTACCACGTTCGCAAACAGGCGGAGTTGGCCGCACGTGCGGCCGCGCTCGCCTTCCAGACGGGCACGCGGCAGTGCGGATTCGGCCATCGCGCGCTCGATCAGCGCATCGCCCAGCGCTTCGATCTGGCTGGCGATGGCTTCCAAAAACGCAGCACGCACTTCCGGCGCAGTCTCGCGGTAAACGTCAAAAGCCGCGGCGGCCAGTTCAGCGGCACGCGCGGCATCGGCCTTGGAGGCCAGGGTGAATTCGGGTTCGAGCCATTCCCCGGTGGCGGGGTTCATGGCGCGAACCGTGCCGGCACCGCCCGCAACGCGGGCAGCACCCAGCAGCAGTTCGCCGCTCAAGGTCATAGTGGGTTCCTTGTTCAGGTTGCGTTTATGCAGCCAGTTTTTCGACTTCGGCCACGCGCGACACCAGTGCCGACAGTTCGGCCAGTTCTGCGTCGGTCAGGTCCGTCAGCGGCGCGCGCACCGGGCCCGCGCTGCGGCCAACCACCTTCATGCCGGCCTTGACGATCGACACTGCATAGCCGCGCTTGCGGTTGCGCAGTTGGATGTACGGCAGCACGAAGTCATTGAGCATCTTATAGACCTTGGCGTTGTCGTACGCACGCACGGCAGCGTAGAACTCCAGGGCGAACTTCGGCACGAAGTTGAAGATGGCCGACGAATACGTCGTCACGCCCATCGTCAGGTACGGCAGCGCGAAGGTCTCGGCGGTGGGCAGGCCACCGATGTACGTGAAGCGGTCGCCCAGGCGGGCGTAGATGCGCGTCATCAGTTCCAGGTCGCCCACACCGTCCTTGAAGCCGACGAGGTTCGGGCAACGGTCGGCCAGACGCTCGAGGTGATCGGCGTCGAGGATCTGGTTGGCGCGGTTGTAGATGATCACGCCCAGCTTGGTCGACTTGCAGACCTGCTCCACGTGGGCGGCCACGCCGTCGGCGGAGGCTTCGGTCAGGTACGGGGGCAGCAGCAGGATGCCGTCGGCGCCGGCGGCTTCCGCGGCCTTGCAGTACTCGATCGATTCAGCGGTGCCACGGCCTGCCGGGGCGATCACCGGGATCTTGCCGCCCGTCTCAGCCACGGCAGCGCGCACAACGCGGTCCGTTTCTGCAGCGGTGAGCGAGAAGAACTCCCCCGTACCACCTGCGGCAAACAGGCCGGCAGCATCGTGGCTGAACAGCCATGCCAGGTTCTTGCGATACGCGTCTTCGTCAAACGACAGGTCGGATGCCTTGAAGTGCGTGATCGGGAACGACAGCAAACCGGAGCCAATCTGTTGGGCGAATTCTTTGGGGGTATATCGGGACATGTCTCGCTCCGCGTGGAGACCACCGCTGGGCAGTGGTCACGTGTTGTTGGTGAGCGGATTCTTGCATCGGGAGCGATTCAAGTCCAAGCCAACTACTAACTCGATTGATACACGTTTTGTATTGATACGGGGTGCTCCCTAGGCCGCCGGGTCGGATGCTGCAAATGCACATGAAGCGACCGCCGCTTGGCGCCCAGACACACTATCGCGACGTGCGGGAAGAGGGCCGTGCCACATGCCGGCACTGTTCGGGGACTGCCGAGCGGGCCAATTCTTGCGCTGCGTATCATTCCAATTCAAGATAGTCATGAACGTCAATCCATACCTTTCTTGAATCAATGTTCGAGCTGAGCCAACTCCGTTGTTTTGTCGCCGTGGCAGAAGAACTGCATTTCGGGCGTGCCGCTGAACGCCTGCACATGACACAGCCGCCGCTGTCGCGCCAGGTGCGTCTGCTGGAGCACCAAGTCGGCACCGAACTGCTTGAGCGCAACAGCCGTTCCGTCAGATTGACCGCTGCTGGGCGTAGCTTCTTGCCGGATGCCGCGCGCATCCTGCGGTTGGCCGATGAGGCGGCGGCCACGGCACGGCGCGTCGCCACGGGTGCGGCAGGCGCACTGGCGATCGGCTTTACGGCAACGGTCGGCTATGGGCAGTTGCCCGCGCTGGTGAGCGCCGTGCGCGCTGCGTCCCCTGGGGTGCGGTTGACGTTGAAGGAGATGGTGAGCGGTGCGCAGCTTGCGGCGCTCGATGCGCGCGAGATTGACGTTGGCCTGTTGCGCCCCCCCGTGGAACATGGCGAATTGATCGCCGTGCCGTGTTCGCAAGAGCCGCTCGTGCTGGCGCTGCCGGAAGCGGTGGCCAACACCTGGCCACAGCGCCCCAGCCTGCGCGATTGCGAGGGCAAACCGCTGCTGATGTATTCGCCTTACGAGGCGCGTTACTTCCACCAGTTGGTGAGTGGTCTGCTCGAACGCGCCGAGGTGTTGCCCGACATCGTCGAATATGTCAGCCAGATCCACTCAATGCTGGCGCTGGTGCGCGCAGGGATTGGCGTGGCGCTGATTCCCGCAGCGGCATCAATGCTGCATTTTGAAGGCGTGGTCTACCGCCCCGTGCGCACCACCCCCGCGAAGCCGGTCGAGCTGTGGCTGGCCTATCGCAAGGACAACGACAACCCAGCGTTCCAGGTGTTGAAAGACACGCTGCGCCAGTCGCTCACGAGTGGCCGCTGATGGCGTCAGAGGACCGCACGGGCCCCATCAGCGCGCCGGCCACATTCAGCACCACACCCATCCCATTGATGAGAATGGCGGCCACCCAGGCAACCGCTGACCGATAGGCCTGCGTCGGCCCGCGACGCAGATGGGCGAGCACGCCACCTATGCGCTCTCGCAAGGCATCGTCCGGGCGCCGCTCTACTACCTGCTGGCAGCGGCCGTGGTGTCGGTGGCGGCCATCCTTAGCATGCGCAAGCCGCCACCTTGGCAGCACCCATTGATCGCGTAGACTGGCGAGCAATCCGAGCCTTGAGCAGCATCCTGTATGACCACCGCCGCACCGCGCAAGAAGCGCACTGAGACCCCGTTCACGCCCAGCGAATCCGCCGTCAAGTCACTGGATGCGGCGGTTCGCTATGTGCTCGACAACGGTATCGGCGACATGTCGTTGCGGCGCGTGGCCGAGGCCATCGGCACGAGCCACCGCATGCTGATCTACCACTTCGGCTCCGCCGACGAGTTCTGGGAGATCGTGCTGCGCGAGATCCGCCACCGCGAGCAGCTCGCGCGCGTGCGCGTCCAGAACGACATCGCCGACCCCGTGGCCGCCATTGAAGCCGCATGGGACCGCTACGCGTCCGACGCCTACCTGCCCATCATCCGGCTGTTGTTTGAGCTCTACGCACGCGCCATTCGCGAGCCCGAGCGCTTTCATGATTTTCTCGGCGATGTGGTGGACAGCTGGCTAGCGCCCGTTGCCGCGCTGTTTGAAGCCCAGCTTGGCCTAACGCCTGCAGAAGCCCGCGCCCGTGCCCGTATTCAGGTGGCGACGATGCGCGGCCTGCTGCTCGATCTTGTCACCACGGGCGATCGCAAAGGCACCACTGCCGCATTGAAGCGCTTTGCGCGGATGATCACCGCGCCCTGAGCGCTCAAGCTGTCAGCGGAAAGCCGGTATCAAAGGTCGATGCCACGTCCAGCTTTTGCCTGAGCAGGCCCGACTTCAGATAGAAGTCCGCCGTGCGCTGCTGCTCAGCAATGAGTTGCGCATCAATGGGGCGCCACACCGTCTGGCGCCGGGCGAACTGCAGCCGCGCCGCCTCGGGCGCAATGCCGATGATGCGCGCCAGCGTGGCCGAGTAGCTGTCGACATGCTGGTACGACCATACCTGTGCACGCACCACACGCTGCAGGAAATCACGCAGAACATCGTGCTTGGCAGCCAATGCTGCGTCCGTGGCGGCCAGGTAGCTCAGGCCCGACCACAGCCCGCGCCCGCTCACCAGCACGCGCGCATGCCCGGCGGTTTCGGCCATCGCCGTATAGGGTTCCCACGTCGACCACGCATCAATGGAGCCGTTGACCAGGGCAAGCTTGGCATCGGCGGGCGGCAGAAAGCGGAAGTTGGCATCTTGCGGCCCCAGCCCGGCAGATTCCAACGCCTTGAGCGCCACCAGGTGCCCGATCGAGCCCCGGTTGGTGCCGATGGATCTGCCCTTGAGGTCTGCCGCCGTCTTCAGCGGGGAATCCGGACGTACCAGCACCGCCGTGCCGTAGGGGTCCGACCGGTTCGCGCCGATCAGCTTGATGCGTGTGCCTGCTGCCAGCGCGAAGATGGCCGGCGCATCGCCAATCGGCCCCAGATCCACTGCGCCCGCGTTGAGCGCTTCGGCCAGCGGCGCTGCAGCGGGAAACTCTGTCCACTGAATGTCGTAAGGCACGCCTTTGAGCGCGTCTGCTGCCTCCAGCAGCGCGCGTAGCCCGCCCTTCTGGTCGCCGGCCTTGAGCACGGGGCGTGCCTGTGCAAAGGACAAGGCCGGCGCAGCCGCCAGCATCAGCGCAGATTGTGCAAAACGTCGTCGAGAAATCGGCATGGTGGTCAGTGGATGAAGCCGCCCTTCACATAGCGCACCGGCTCGGTGTCCATGCGGGCGATGAGGGTGTCGAGCCCCGCGGCGCGCGGCGTTTCAGAGACGCGAGAGGCGGAGGTGCAAAGAAAATCGGCGTCGGACCAGGTGGTGCCCGGTTCGCCACGTGCACGCAGCCAGCCATTGCGGTCCGCCAGCAGTTGCGTGCCCGAGAACGCTTGTGGCGTGGTGCCGGCAAGCGCAGCAAAGATGGGCCAGGCATCGCGGCCCACCACCACGCAGTGCGCTCGCATGGGCAGTGCGGGAGACGGCAGCGTGCCGTCCGGCGTAACAAGCAGGGTCTGGAAGCGCGGGTCTTCAATGGGCACCTGCTCTGCCGAGGCGGCATCGATGGCGACGACGCGCACGCGCTGTCTATCACGCCAGGCATTCAGCGGTTGGGGGGCGGCATCGCCGCAACGCACGGACAACGCTGGCAGCGCCACCGGCAACGGCCAGCCCCCTGTGCGCACGCCACCGCTGGCGGCCAGCACTTTCATGTAGTCGAGTACCGCCCAGATGTCGTTGTCGCTCAGCCGGTTGGCGAAGGCGGGCATGGTGGCGACACCTTGCGCGTCCCGCATGCCGTGCGCGATGTGCCAGAACAGTTCGCCATCGGCGTGGCGGCCAAGCAGCGGGCCGACAACGGTGGGCGGCCAGCGTGTGAGCGTGGCGGCCAGCGGGCCCTCGCCGCGGCCATCTGCGCCGTGGCAGCTTGCGCAGGCTGCGTTGTAGACACGGGCGCCGTTGGCAATGGAGGCCAGGGAGAACGAGGTTGGGCTCGCATGAAAGCTGGTCGGCACGGCGGAGGACAGCACCACCGCCGACGGCCACGGCGCCACCACCAGCAAGCCCGCCGCCACACCCAGCGCGACCGCACGCCAACGACGCACCAGTATCGCCACAAGCACCGCTAGCACCGTCAGCGCCAGTGCGATGAGCGTGATGCCCAGTTGTCGCGCCTGCCCGAGATCAATCAGCAGCGTTTCACCGGCAATGCGTGTTCCCCAGGGCCATGCTGCCTGGCCGTGCACATCGCCCGTCAGGCCCAGCGTGTGCAACAACGTCAGCAAACCTTGCTGCGCCCACTGCAGGAAGCCGAGCAACGTGTTGAGCCAGGCCGTCGCTGGAGGGCCGCTCATGACTGCACCTTCATCGTGGAATGTCCTGCGCGCTACCAGGTCTGGCCCAGGCCAAGGTGGCCAAGCGCCTCGTGCCGCAGGGCGTTCAGGCGTGGATCACCGCGATGGCGTGGATAAGGCAGGTCGACCGTCAACTCCGCTGCAATACGCGCCGGGCGCGGGCTGAAGATGATCACGCGCTGGGCCAGGAACAATGCCTCTTCCACATCGTGCGTGACCAGCACCGTGGAAAAGCGCGCACGCTGCCACAACGCCACCAGCTCGCTCTGCATGGCCAGCCGCGTGAGGGAGTCAAGCTTGCCCAGCGGCTCATCCAGCACCAGCAACTGCGGATCATTGACCAATGCGCGCGCCAGCGCCACACGCTGTGCCATGCCGCCCGACAACTCGTGCGGGAACGCGCGATGAAAGCCCTTGAGGCCGACACGCTCCAGCGCATCGTCCACGCGGTCGCGCTCCGCCTTGAGCACGCCGCGCGCCTGCAAGCCGAGGGCGACGTTGTCCCACACCCGGCGCCACGGATACAGCGTCGGGTCTTGAAACACGACAACGCGCGACGGATCCGGCTCGGTGATGGGCGCATCGTCCTGCAGGATGCGGCCACGCGTGGGCGCTTCCAGCCCGGCAATCAGGCGCAGCAAGGTGGATTTGCCGCAGCCGCTGGGGCCCAGCAGTGCGACGAACTCGCCGGGCTGCACGGCCAGGTCAACGTTGTCGAGCACCTGCAGCGGGTTGGCGCGGCTGCCAAACCAGTGGCTCACGCCCTGCACGTCAATGCGTGCGCCGGTGGCCGTGGGTGTGGGGGTTGCCGCCGCAACGGATGCAGCCGCCTCGCGTTCAAGTACGGCTACCATTTCAGCGTCCCCTTCTGCCAGACCAGCGCGCGATCACGCACCTTGAACAGCAGCGTGATGATGCTGGAGAACAGCAGCGCCATCACGATCAGCGCGGCGTACATGTTCACGTAGGAGGCCCAGCCCTGGGCCCACGTCAGATACCACCCGAGGCCCGATTTCACGCCCATCATCTCGGCCGTCACCAGCACCGTAAACGACGCGCCCAGCCCCATGAACAACCCGACGAATACCTGCGGCAACGCGGCCGGAATCGCCACACGCAGCACCAGGAAGGCGTTGGAGGCACCGAGCGTACGGGCCACGTCGTAGTAGCTCTTGTTCACCCCGGCCACACCCGACCACGTGAGCACGGCCACCGGAAAGCCCGACGCCAATGCAATCAGAAAGGCCGCTGCCGAATAGCTCGACGGGAAAAAGTAGAACGTGATCGGCAGCAGCGCCGTGGCGGGCAACGGGCCCAGAATGCGCAGCACCGGATGCACCCAGTACCCCACGGCGCGCGACCAGCCGATCGACACGCCCACCAGAAAGCCCGTCAGCGCGCCAAAGAAGTAACCCAGCCCCAGCAGCTTGAGCGTGTTGATCACGCTGCCACCCAGGCGCGCCCAGTCTTCGGTATAGACCTCGATCAACGCCTGCGGCGGCGCAAAGAACGGCGTAGGCAGGAAGCCCGATTTGGCTGTCAGCGCTTCCCATGCGCCCAGCACGACCGGCACGGCAATGAGCCACGGCCCAAGCGGCAGTAGCGTTTCCTGCACGGCACGCAGGGGTGCCACGTACGCACCCACCAGCGCCAGCACGAACAGCGCAACGCCCACCAGTAATGCCGCGATACCAAGTTCTGCTGTGAAGGCCCAATCGCTGAAGCCGATCACATGGTTGGGCCAGCGCCACGTCAGCAACCCGAAGGCGGCCCACGCCAGCCCGGCCACCGTGCCAGAACGCCATACGCGCGCATTGGTAATCGCGCCGCCAAAAGGGTTGGACAGCGCGGCAGGCGCCTCCAGCGTTTGAGGGGCGGTAGTCGTAGTCATGTCGATGCTCTCCTCATGTCGCGTGCCCTAGGCCAGCACGTTCACGTACACGTGCTGCGCCAGGCGCTGCGGGTCGGTCGTCTTCTTGATGACGCCGATGCGGCGGAAGTCTTCCGCATAGAAGGCGATCTCGTCGCGCAGGTCGACGCCCGTCGGGTGGTGCGTATAGGTGAGCGTGGCGTAGAGCTTGCGCAGATCGTCCACCGCCACCTTGGGCGAGTACTTGGCAAACACCTTGGCGGCTTCGTTCGGGTTCTCGTTGACGAAGTCCGTCGCCTGCACGATGGCGCGTGCCAGGCCGGAGGCCGCCTGGCGGTCATTGCGCACGAGTTCGCCACGCGCGCCGATCACGCAGCAGACTTTGCGTGCGTACTCGCCAGTGAGGTTGGTCGCCAGTTCCACATAGGCGCCGTTGGTGCGCTTTTCCAACAGGTAGAGGTTTGGGTCGCCGTCGGCAATGGCCTGGATCTCGCCCTTGTCCACCGCCACGCCCAGCAGGTCCGCCGGGTACTGGCGCCAGGTGATGTCGCGGTCCGGATCGATGCCGTGCTTGGCCAGCAGGATGGTGAAGAAGTGCTTGCCCGGCGCGGCCAGATCGCTCACGCCCACGGTCTTGCCCTTGAGTGCGGCCAGGTTGGTCACGCCCGCCGCCTTGGAGCCCACCAGCCGCACGCAGCCACCGTGCGAGCTGCCGATGATCTTCACATCAAAGCCCGCCTCCAACGGTTTGAGCCAGCGGTGGATCATCCCCACCGCGGCGTCGGCCTTGCCGGTGGCGATGGATTCGAGCAGTTGGTCGGTCGATCCGCTGTAGTTGATCAGGTCGACCTGTAGACCGTTCTTCTCGAAAAAACCGCGCTCCTGCGCCACCACGATGGGCGTCAGGCAGAACGAATTCTGGTTCCACGCAAACGTCAGCTTGCGCTGTTGCGAGTACGCCTTGCGACCCAGGATCAGGGCCGGTGCGGCCAGCGCCGTGGCAGCGGCCGCGTGCAGTACCTTGCGGCGTGATATGCCCGCATTGTCTTGGCTCATTGAGTGCTCCCCGTATGGTGATGCGTTGGATGTGTTCTGTGCTCGATGTTCTGTTTGGCTCAGTCCAGCACGTCCGGCTCAGCCGCCACAAGGCCCGCATAGAGGCTCTCGAACGCGTGCAACGCGCCTTCGGGCCCGCCGACCTGGCTGTGCGTGTGCTGCGCGGTGACCGCGTCGATCAGCTGCGGCGTGCCGGCCGCTTCGGCCAGCAGTTGCGTGTGCGCGGCGTTGTCCAGCGCGATGTACCACCACGCGGCGGCCTCCACGGTTGGGCCGGCGGTGAGGATGCCGTGGTTCTTCAGGATCACACCCTTGTGCGTGCCGCCGCCCGGTTTGGTCAGTGCGTGCGCAATGCGTTCGCCCTCGCTGGCGTCGACCACCATGCCGGTGAAGTCGTCAAACAGCGCATGGTCTTCGTAGAACGAGCAGGCATCCTGCGTGAGTGGATCGAGCGGCCGGCCCAGCGTCGACCACGCTTTGCCGTACGTCGAATGCGTATGCGCTGCCGCCACGATGTGCGGGTGCGCCTCGTGAATCGCCGCATGAATGGCGAACGCCGCCTTGTTGAGCGGCTGGTTGCCGATGACCGTCTCGCCATGCGCGTTGACAAGCAGCAGGTCCGACACCTTGATGCGCGAGAAATGCACGCCCAGCGGGTTCACCCAGAAGTGGTCGGGCAGTTCCGGATCGCGTGCAGTGATATGCCCGGCCAGCCCAAGGTCAAAGCCATGCCGCGCAAAGATGCGGAAAGCTGCGGCCAGGTGCTCTTGCCGATGGCGCCGTTCTGCCTCAACGGACGTGCGCGCCGCCGGCGGATCGAACCAGAACTTTTGCTGTGGCTGCGGGTTGAGCCGAAGCGAGGTGGACGCTGGGCGCTCGATGGAAAGGACTGCGCTCATGCCCGCCCCCTCACGCCGCCTTGCGCTGCGCGTCGCGCTGGGCAACCAGCTCGCGCACACGCGGGATGAGTGTGCGGCCGTAGTCGACCACATCTTCCAGCGGATCGAAGCCGCGAATCAGGAAGGTCGTGACGCCCAGGTCGTAGTAGTCGAGCAGCGCATCGGCCACCTGCTCCGGCGTGCCGACCAGCGCGGTAGAGTTGGAGCGTGCGCCGGTTTCCTTGGCGATAGCCGTCCACAAACGTTTGTCCACGCGCTCGCCCTGCTCGGCCGCGGCCAGCAGGCGGCGCGCGCCTTCGCTCTGTTGCGGGCCGCCACGGCTGTAGCCTTGCTGCAGACGCAACGCGCGGGTGCGTTCGAGAATGCGCTCGGCGCGGGCCCAGGCAGCTTCTTCCATATCCGCCAGAATCGGCCGGAACGATACCGAGAAGCGAATGCTGCGGCCGTGCTTGGCGGCTTCTGCACGCACACGCGTGGTCAATTCACGCACCTGGTCGAGCGACTCCCCCCACAGGGCGTACACATCGGCGTGCTTGCCCGCCACCTCCACCGCCACGTCCGACGCGCCGCCAAAGTAGATCGGCACATGCGGCTTCTGCGCGGGCTTCACCTCCGAGAAACCCTGCTCGAAACGGTAGAACGCGCCCTCGTGATCGAACGGTTTGGCCTCGGTCCAGATGCGGCGCAGGATGCTGAGGTATTCATCGGTGCGTGCGTAGCGCTGGTCGTGATCGAGGTAGTCGCCATCGCGGCGCTGCTCGCTGTCGGAGCCACCCGAGATGAAGTGCACCCCCAGGCGTCCGCCGGTGAACTGGTCCAGCGTTGCAATCTGGCGTGCGGCCAGCGTCGGGTTGGTGAAGCCTGGCCGATGCGCCAGCATGAAGTGGATGCGCTCGGTCAGCGCGGCTGCGTACGAGATCGTCAACGTGGCCGATGGGCCGGTCGAATGGTGCGGCACCAGAATGCGGTCGAAGCCGGCCTGCTCGTGTGCCTGCGCAAAAGCACGCACATAGTCGCGATCGATCACCGGCCCATTCGGATCAGGCGGATGGATTTCCGACTGCTTCTGGCTCTGGATCATGCCGATGAAATCGACGCTCATGATGGCTCGCTCCGCATATCGTTAGAAGATCGGCGAGGCTGTATTTGCTGCGCTGCACCTCGCCATGAATGCGAATGAAGTTACGTCACCACCAGCGTTGCACTAACGAATAAATTCAACGCTGCATATTCGGCATGGATCGTTCGCTGTGCATGGCAACACGGATACGCTGTGCGGCAACATCACTTGCCTCGTGCGCTGCTTCGCCATGTCGTCCATCCCCCTGCATCGCCTGCCCACGGCACCCGAACGGCTTGCCGAGGTGCTGGCCGCCATCACGCCGCAACTGGCTGCCACCGCTGCGGAGCACGATGCGCAGGGCACGTTTGCGCACGAGAACTTTGCCCTGCTGCATGCCTCCGGGCTGACCGCGCAAGTCATTCCGCAAGCACACGGCGGCGGTGGCGCTGACTTGGCCACGGCGCGCCGCATCATCGCGTCGGTTGCGTATGGCGATGCCGCAACAGCGCTTGTGCTGACGATGACGTATCTGCAGCATCGTGCGCTGGGCCGCGCCGATACGCGATGGCCCGCGCATCTACGGCAGCAGGTGTTTTCCACGGCATTGAGTGAAGGTGCCCTCATCAACGCATTGCGCGTGGAGCCAGATTTGGGCACACCGGCACGCGGCGGCCTGCCCGGCACCGTCGCCACGCGTGTGGGAGACCACTGGCGCATTCACGGCCGCAAGCTCTACAGCACCGGCAGTCCAGCGCTGCGCTGGCTGGCGGTGTGGGCGCGCACCGATGAAGCGGAGCCGCGCGTCGGCATCTTCCTCGTCCCGCGCCCGCTGCCGGACACGCCCGGCATCCGTATCGAACCCACCTGGAACCACCTTGGCCTGCGCGCTTCCGGCAGCCACGACGTTGTGCTGGAAGACGTGACCATCCCGCTCGACCACGCCGTTGACATCCGGCCTGCCGCTGAGTGGGCAGATAGCGGCGCGCATGTCGATCCGCAAGCCTGGATGGCCGTCTTGCTCGGCAGCCTGTACGACGCCGTGGCGCAGGCTGCGCTCGATTGGCTTGTGCAGTTCCTGAATACGCGCGCGCCCGCCAACCTCGGTGCACCGCTGGCAACGCTTCCCCGTATGCAGGAAGCCGCCGGTGAAATTGCTGCCGCGCTGCGCACCAACCGTGTGCTGCTCGACCACGCTGCCGAGGCAGCCGATGCCGGCACACCGCTCTCCACGACCGATAGCGGCTTGCTCAAATACACCGTCACCGGCAATGCCATCCGCGCGGTGGAACTGGCGCTGCAGCTCTCGGGCAACCACGGCCTGTCGCGCCACAACCCACTTGAGCGTCACTACCGCGACGTGCTCTGCAGCCGCATCCACACCCCGCAGAACGATTCGATCCTGCTGGCCGCCGGCCGCACTGCGCTTGGGGTTTAGCTGGACGCCAGAACCCCAGTCCAGCAAGATGAGCCGAACCCCCACATCAGGAACCTGCCGATGAGCACGCCTGCCCTCGCTACCGCACCTGCACAAACGCAATCCCCGCAATCCATCTTGCCGCTGCGCGATTTCGTGACCGCACTGTCCCGCCTGCTCGATCAGCAGCCGACGGAAGCGGAAATTCTCTCGCGTGCCGGCGCGCTGCTCGGCGCGCTCGTCGCGCAAGACAACTGGCTGCCTACCGAATACGCCCAGCCGCACCCCGAGCATTTCCAGCAGTACCTGCTGCATGTCGATTCCGGTGAGCGCTTCTCCATCGTCAGCTTTGTCTGGGGCCCGGGGCAGCGCACGCCCATCCATGACCACACCACGTGGGGCCTGATCGGCATGCTGCGCGGTGCGGAGTACTCGCAGCCATTCAAGCTCGAAGCCGATGGGCGCCCACTGCCCGATGGTGCGGCCATCCGTCTGGAGCCCGGCCAGGTCGAGCGCGTGTCACCGCGTGTGGGCGACATCCACCGCGTGCACAACGCGTTTGACGATCGCACGTCGATCAGCATCCACGTGTACGGCGGCAACATCGGCGGCATCCACCGCTCCGTCTATACGGAAGACGGTGAGCGCAAGCCGTTCATCTCCGGTTATTCGAATACTCACCTGCCCAATCTCTGGGACCGTTCCAAGGACACGTCTGCCTCATGAGTACCGCCATCGACACCCTCGAAGCCACCGACTCGCCGGTCGCCGCACCGCTGGCCGAGACCCACGTCCCCACGCTCACCTACGCTGACGTGCGCGCTGCGTTGCTGGCCCGCAAGGAAATCGCCCTGGTCGATGTGCGCGAAGAAGACCCATACGCGCAGGCGCACCCGCTGTGGGCGGCCAACCTGCCGCTCTCGCGGCTGGAGCTGGAGGCATGGTCGCGCATTCCGCGCCGGGATACGTTGATTGTTCTGTATGGCGTGCACGACGGCGTGGACTTGGCCCCGCAAGCGGCCGCCAAACTGGCTGAACTCGGCTACACGCGTGTCTATCTGCTCGAAGGTGGTCTGGATGGCTGGCGTGCGGCTGGCGGCGAGGTCTTCCAGGACGTGAACGTGCCCAGCAAAGCCTTTGGCGAATACGTGGAGGCACAACGCCACACGCCTTCGCTCAGCGCGCAGGAAGTCAAGGCGCTGCTCGATGCCAAGCGCGACGTGGTGATCGTCGATGCGCGCCGCTATGACGAATTCCAGACCATGAGCATCCCCACTGCGACCAGCGTGCCGGGGGCGGAGCTTGTGCTGCGCATCCGTGAACTGGCGCCGGACCCGGCCACGCAGGTCATCGTCAACTGTGCCGGGCGCACGCGCAGCATCATCGGCACGCAATCGCTCGTGAATGCCGGCATTCCCAACCCGGTGGCGGCGCTGCGCAATGGCACCATCGGCTGGCTGCTGGCCGATCAGGTGCTGGACCACGGCATCAACCGTCGGCACCCGGAAGCCGTGTCCGCACAGACCCGCGCGCAGGCCCAGGCTGATGCCCGCGCCGTGGCGGAACGTGCCAACGTGCCCCGCATTGCCTTGGCCGACGTTGCCAAGCTGGAAGCCCCGGACCGCACGCTCTACAAGCTGGACGTGCGCACGCCCGAGGAATATGCCGCCGGCCACCTGCCCGGCTTTGCCAGCGCCCCGGGCGGACAGCTCGTGCAGGAGACTGACCACACCGTCGCCGTGCGCGGCGCCCGCATTGTCCTGACCGACGACGACGGCGTACGTGCGGATATGACCGCCTCGTGGCTCGCGCAGATGGGCTGGGAGGTGTACGTGACCGATCCGGTCGACGCCAGCGCGCGCAGCGCGACCGGCCCGTGGCATGCCCCCACCGCCGACACGCCCGCCGTGCGGACGGTCGATGCGCGCGCCCTGGCCGGTTGGCTGGAAGCCGGTGACACCGCCGTCATCGACGTCACCCGCAGCGCCAACTACGTAGCGCGGCATGTTCCAGGCGCCTGGTTTGCCGTGCGTTCCGACCTGGCCTGCGCGCTCCAGCGCATCCCGCCGGCCCGCCGCTACGTGCTGACTTGCGGCTCCAGCTTGCTTGCCCGCTTTGCCGCTGTGGATCTGGCCAAGCTCACGCAAGCCGAGGTCTGGGTGCTCGACGGCGGCACGGCAGCCTGGGTGGCGGCCGGCCTGCCGGTTGAATCGGGCGAAACGCACCTCGCCTCCGACCGGATCGACCGCTACCGCCGCCCGTACGAAGGCACCAACGCGCCGCGCGCGGCCATGCAGGGCTATTTGGACTGGGAGTTCGGTCTGGTGGAACAACTCGGCCGGGACGGCACGCACGGTTTCCGGGTCATCTGATCAAGCGGCTGAGGTTCTGGTCTCCGCCCTTGAGGTTTTGAACGCCGCATCTGACGTTCTGAACCTCAGGGTGCCGGGTTCTGAACCCGCCCCTCTAGGTTCTGAACACCCTCGTTGAAGTTCGGAGCGCCAACGATGGCCTTTGGAGCGCGAAAGGCGGCGTTCCGAACGCGTCGCCCTCACAAACTCACTTGCTTGCTAACGCCGCTAACAACGAGCGATAACAAAACTCGTTTTGCGCATAAGCCCGCCTTGAGTAGCATCGGGACTTCCTCGCCGAGGTCTCGACATGTCTCCGTTCATCGCGGTCTGCCTGCTCATCACTTACGTGGTGTGGGGCACGACCTATCTCGCCATCCGTTTTGCGCTGACCGATCTGCCGCCCTTCCTGATGATGGGTTCGCGGTTTCTGGTGGCGGCAGCGCTGCTCGCCCCCCTGATCCTCCTGCGCCAGCGTGAGCGGCCGAGCTGGCGCCAAGTGCGCAACTGCGCGCTGATTGGTGCCTTCATGCTGGTGGGCGGCATGGGCATGACGGCGGTGGCCGAGCAGACCATCTCGTCGGGCGCCACCACCGTGATGATCGCGTCGATGCCGCTGTTCTCTACCCTGTGGACGCTGCTGGCGGGCGGCCGTCTGCGGGCGTATGAGATTGGCGCAATTGCGCTGGGCAGCATCGGCATTGCCGTGCTGTTTCACGGTGCGGAATTCCAGGCCAGCACCGCCGGCGTGCTGGCGCTGACCACGGCCATTGCTTCGTGGTCGTTCGGCTCGCAGCTCTCCAAGCGCATCGACATGCCCAAGGGCACGACGGCCTTTGTGTTGGAAATGGCCTTTGGCGGCGTGGCGCTGGTGCTGCTCAGCCTGATCGTGGGTGAAAAGTGGCCGCACAGCATCGGGTTGCACTCGGCGCTGGCGTGGGGCTATCTGGTGGTGTTCGGTTCGGCCATTGCGTTCACGGCTTACATGGCGCTGGTGGAGCGCGTGTCCACCGTCATGGCGACGAGCTATGTCTACGTGAACCCGCCCATCGCCCTGCTCATGGGCGCATGGCTGGCCGATGAGCAGGTCGCACCGCAAACGCTGGGGGCCACGGGCATCATCCTGGCGGCCGTGGTGGTGCTAACAACCGGCGCCACACGTGCCGCGCGGCGAGCGGCGGCCTGAGCGTCACCCCGCAAGCGACGAGGGCAACGCGCCCGAAGGCTCGGTTTCGCCCTCCGGCGTATCGCCCGGTGCGCCGGCATTGCCACTGCCCCGCCGCTGGAGCCACGCCATCAACGGCTGGGCCTGCAGTGGGCGCGAGAACAGGTAGCCCTGCCCCAAGTCGCAACCGGCCTTGCGCAGCAGCGCGAGTTGCTCGGCGTCTTCCACCCCTTCAGCCACCACTTCCATCTTCAGGCTGTGCGCCATGGCGATGACCGCGCCGGCAATGGCCTCGCCGTCGCCCGGCATGCGCTGCACAAAGCTGCGGTCAATCTTGAGCTTCTGGATCGGGAAGCGCTGCAGATACGCCAGCGACGAATACCCCGTGCCGAAATCGTCGATCGACAGGCTGATGCCCGCCAGGTGCAGTGCCTCAAGCAACGCGATGTTGGCTTCGATGTCTTCCATCAGCACGCTTTCGGTAATCTCCAACTCCAGCATGTGCGGCGGTAGGCCCGTCTCGGCCAGCACGTTGAGCACGTTCTGCACGAGGGCCGGATCGCGCGCCTGCCGTCCAGAGAGATTGACCGACACGCGCAGTGCGACACCGTCTTCACGCATCCAGCGCGCGGCCTGCTTGCACGCGGTGCGCAGCACCCACAAGCCCAGCGGCACGATCAGGCCGGTTTCTTCCGCCACGGCGATGAACTCGCCGGGGCCAATCACGCCAATCTCCGGATGGCGCCAGCGCACCAGGGCTTCCACGCCGTGCACGTGCGAGGCGGGCACCATTGCACCATCCGTGTCGAGGCCTTGCAGGCGCACCTGCGGCTGATACGCCAGCAGCAACTCTTCGCGGTCGAGTGCGCGGCGCAGGTCGGCCTCCACGCGCAGGCGGCGACGGGCTTGTTGGTCCATCTCGGATGTGAAGCTTGCGGCAGCATTCTTGCCGCGGTTCTTGGCGTAGTACATCGCCGTATCGGCATTGCGCGTGAGGGCCTGCACATCACGAGCGTCATGCGGATACAGGCTCACGCCCACGCTGGCCGTGACGTAGATCTGGTGCAGATCCAGCGCAAACGGCGCCGCCAGCGCCGCGAGAATGCGCTTGGCCAGGCCATCGGCAAGCTCGGCAGCGTCCGAAGGGGTAATCGATGCGCGGCCGGACAGTTCGGCAATGATGGCGAACTCGTCTCCCCCAATGCGGCACAGCACGGCGCGCAGGTTGGCCTGCTCAATCACCTCGTTCAGGCGGCGCGCCACCTGGCGCAGCAGGCGGTCGCCATTGTTGTGGCCCAGCGTGTCGTTGACCACCTTGAAGTTGTCGAGATCCAGCAGCAACAGGCCAACCGCCCCCGCCTGTCCTGCACGCTTGAGCGAAACCTGCAGTCGTTCGTTGAAGGCGTGCCGGTTCGGCAGCTCCGTCACCGAGTCGATGTGGGCGAGATAGTCCAGGTGGGCTTCGGCCTGCAACACCGCGCGGCGCATGCGGGCACACACCAGATAGGCGACGCCCATGGCGCCAATGCCCACCGACACCGTCAGCACGGCGTAGCCCAGCAACTGCATGTACAGGTCGATCAGGCTGGAGCGGATCACCACGTAGCCGATCACGCGGCGCTCGGACTCCACCGGTTCCACCACCTCCAGCGTGGTCAGCGTGGAGACGTTTTCTTCGCGCAGCATGGCGGCATCGGGCGCACGCACGGGGGCGGCCTCACCATGCTGGTACAGCGCCAGCGGCTTGCGTAGCGCCGTGAAGATGCCGGCCGCGCGCAATGGTGGGGATGCCCCCAGGGCGCCCAGCGTTTCTTCGGCCGCACGGCGATCGTTGAACAACAGCGCCGCCACACTGTTGGCGCCAATGATGCGCGCCTGCACGTGCACGTCGCGCACCAGCGCCGCATGCAGGGCGATGAACTGGAACACGATCAGCAGGAAGCCAGCGATGGTCAGCGCTGCACCGGCACCGGCCATGTTTGCCCGCACCACGGTGTGCCCCAGGCGGGGACGTTGTGTCATCAGGGCCGGGTTCATTGCACGCTCCTTGCCAGGCGCAGCAACTGCGAGCTGAGTTGCAGGCCGGCTTGCCGCGCCGCCCCGGCATCGATGTCGAATACGACCCGCTTGTCCTGCAGCGCCAGTGCAATCATCGGCACCAGCGCACTATTACGGCCATCGCCCACCGTGAGCACGGGGGTGGCCGGGTTCAGGCGGACGCCGGCAGCCGATCGTGCATCAAGCACCAGCACATGGCAGCCGCCCACGGCGCCATCGTTGATCTTTCGGATTTCCAGCCGGTGTCCGCGCACGGGTTTTCCTGTCAATTGTTCCAAGGCCGCTTGCAGAGGGGGCTCGGCGGCCACGCACAGCACCATGGGGGCGTCTGCCAGCATCGCGTCAGTCGGCCAGGTGGTGAACAGTGCAAAGTTGTAGATGAAGGCCGCCTTGATCTGGACTTCGCTGGCCTGCATCTGCGCATAGGTGGCCCGCATCCACGCCACCGTTGTCAACACCACGGCCAACGCCGCGCACAGCCGGCGCAGGCGCTGGATCGTGGCACGACGGAGGTAGGCGCGCAGTGCGTTCATCGGAAGGTGTAGGTGAGCTTCAGGCGAAACGTGCGGCCGTCCTGCTGGATGGCAGGCATCACCACCTCTGGCCCGACCGGATCGGCATAGCGCCGGTCGAACAGGTTGTAGAGACTGGCCGACATCTCCAGATTGGGCGCCAGCCGCGTCGCCAGCAACGTCAGGTTGGCGATCCAGTAGCCACCCACGCTGCCCGATGTCGTCAAGCGGTTGCTGATGTACTGCGCCTCGAGCCCCGCCCGCCAGTCGCTACGCCACAGCGGCATGCTGGCGTTGAGCTTGAGCATGCGGCACGGGGAATCGCTCAGCGTCTGGCCGGTGATGCCGTCTTCTGAATGCTGGAAGCTGTAGCTCGCACGCAGGCGGGTGCCGCCAGGCCAGTTCTGCTGGTAGCCGAGTTCTGCGCCGCGCGTGCGCACACGCGACACGTTGCTGAAGACCAGCAGCCCAGTGTTGGGGTCTTCGCTCTGGCTGATCAGGTTGGAGACGTTGTTCTGAAACACCGACAGCGTGGCCTTGCCGCCGGCGCTGACCTGCTGCTCCAGCACGGCTTCATACGTCCGGATGCGCTCGGCGACCAGGCCCGTGTTGACCTGCTGGCCACCGGGGGCCACGGTCTGGTAGTTCAGCTCGTAATCGTTGGGCGCGCGGTAGGCCATCCCGTAGATCGCCTTGACGGTTGTGGTGGGGGCGGCGTGCCAGATCAGGCCTACACGCGGGCTGAAGATGCCCGGTGAAAAGGTGGTGTGGTCGTAGCGCAGGCCGGTGTCGAGCACCCAGTTCTGGTTGATGGCGAACTGGTCCTGCACGTAGACGCCAACGCGAGTGTTGTTGCGATGGTCGTCCAGGTAGCTGAAGTACGGCGTGACATCGAAGTTGCGCATCGCGTCGCGGTAGTCACGCTGCAATTCGGTGCCGATGGCAAGCGTGTGCTGATCGAAGCGGCGCGTGACGAGCTTGAGTTCCGCGCCATACCAGGCGGAGTCGTACCAGTCCCGGTTCTCGGTTACCGGCGGATAGTCGTAGATGTAATGGCCCTGCGATACGTAGCGGCCCCAGTACAGCCGCGCCGACACATCGGTGGTGTCGTCCAGCGCGTGCTGCCACGTGCCGTCCAGCATCTGGCGCGTGTCGATGCTGCGCGAGCGCTGGTCGTTGAAGAATTGGTCGTACGGTGCGGTGGGCGTGCCCTTGGTGCGGTCCGCATAGCCGAAGGTCAGTCCGAATTCACCAAAGCTGCCCCTGGCGAACAGGCGCTTGCTGCGGTCGAAATCCATGCCGCGCGCAATGCCGTCGCTCACGCCGGGCCGGTTGAACTGCGGGAAGTACAGGTCACGGCCGGGCGCGTCGCTCACGCTGGCCGAGAGCAGCCATTCGGCGCCGTTTTCTGCCCGGTTACCCCAGGTGACGCGGCCTTCGCGTGCGTTGGCACTGCCGGTGGCGCCGCTGACCTGCACGCCGCCGATGTCCCTCCCGCGCTTGGTGATGATGTTGATCACGCCAAACAGCGCATTCGAGCCATATGCGGCAGAGCCTGCGCCGGGCACGTATTCGATGCGCTCGATCAGGTCCACATCGAGCATCGCATCGGTGCCCACCGCAGCCTCGTCGAAGACGGAATCATTGGTACGGTAGCCATCGATCAGCAGCAGGAAGCGCGTGTCGTAGTCGCCCGGGCGCAGGAAGCCGCGTGCGCCAAGCGAGGCGTAGCTGCAGTCGTAGTTGGTGTAGAGCCCTGGCAGGCTGGCCAGGATGTCGGCCAGCGTGCGCCAGCCGTAGGTCTTGATGTCATCGGCCGTGATGACCTGCACGTTGGCGGGTGCTTCATTGGCCGCTTCTGCGTACTTGGACGCACCGGTCACCACCTGCACTTGCATCAACTGCTCGATGGGCAGCGCGGTCAGATCGCTCACGTCGGTTCCCGCATAGACGATGGCTGGTGTCAGCAGAAATGCCAGCGCAAACATTTGCGCATTGCCGATCCGCCTGAAATTCCGCAAAAACAGGTGCAGCGACAAGACAAACGGAACCATGGCACGTACGCGCTTTCGAGGGCCGTGGGGGGCACGGCAGACGAGCGCGCGGGCAATCACAACTAGGGGCGACATCGGCAAAGCAGCAGAACCGATCACGTCTCTGGAGGACGTTCAACGGGATTTCAATCGTTCTGCTCTAAAACGGAGGACGGAGGCGGTTCTTTACCCCCTCCGTGGGCGGGACGACACAATGCCGCGCTTGTGGTGCGCGGCAGGTGGTGTGGTGACCGGGGTGGAAACTCAGCGGCGGCGCTTGCGCAGGCGCTCGATGGCGGCCAGTTGGGCCACGGCTTCGGCCAGTTCCGCCTGGGCGCGGGCGTAGTCGATCTTGCTGTGGCTGTTCTGCATGAGTTCTTCGGCGGCCTTGCGTGCCTGCTGGGCTTTGGCCTCGTCCAGATCACGCGCACGTACGGCGGTGTCGGCCAGCACGATCACCTGTTCGGGCTGCACGTCAACAAAGCCGCCCGCCACGAACAGGATGACCTCCTCGTCGTTCTCCAGCGTGACGCGCACGGTGCCGGGGCGCAGGCGCGTGAGCAGGCGCTCGTGGCCGGGCAGGATGCCCAGTTCGCCCTCGGTGCCGGGAATGACCACGAACTTGGCTGCGCCTTCGTACAACCGCTCTTCTGCCGTTACGACATCGACCTTCAGCACCGGCATGGTGTCTCCTGTTCCTGTGTTGCGTGCACTGGTTCACAAGGTAGCACGATGTGCGCCCAGCGCCCTACCCTCTGCCACAGGATGCGTGTGCTGCAAGGCTCGCCGCCTGCGCTGCCCCAACGCTTCGTAAGGTTTCACAGTGTGAAGCGTCACAAAGGCTGTCTACACTCTGTCGCCAAATAGCGAATGAAATGCAGAGGAAACACGAGCATGCTGGGCGATCTGTTGATGTCGTTCTTCGAGGTGGCCCGCCAGGGCAGCGTGACGGGCGCGGCCAAGCGCCTGCGCCTGTCGCAGCCCACCGTGACCGGACGCATCCGCCAACTGGAAGAGATGTACGGCGTGGAGCTGTTCCACCGCCGTGGCAGCCGGCTGGACCTGTCTGACCTAGGCGTGAGTCTCATGCCGATTGTCGAGCGCCTTGCCCAGCAGGAAGGCGACGTCGATTTTCTCCTGCGCAATGCGGGCGACCTACGCACCGGCAATCTGCGTGTGGGCGCCACCGGCCCTTACTACATCCTGCCCAGCGTGGCCGCCTTCCGCGCCCGCTACCCGACCATCGAGATCACCATCGAATTCGGCAACTCGCAGCAGATGCTCGAAGCGCTGTCCGAAGTCCGCATCGACCTGGCCGTTTCGTCGCATGCGGTGGATGACGAACGCCTGCATCGCATCACCCTGGCTGACGACACGATGGTGCTGGTGGTGCCGCTGGATAGCCCGCTGGCGCGCCGCCCGCATGTGACGCTGGACGACGTTGCAGGCTGCCAGCTGCTGATGCGCGAGCAAGGCTCCGTCACCCGCCGCGTGACCGAAGACGCCCTGGCCGCCGCCGGCATCGAGCCGGCCAGCATGAGCATCATCGGCAGCCGCGAGGCCATCTATGAGGCGATCAGCCTGGGGTTGGGCTGCAGCATCGTGCCCGCACGTGAGGCACCGCGCCGGCCCGACGTGCGTGTGCTGCCATTTGCCGCCAATGCGCCGGTCATCCACGAATACCTGTATTTCCTGAAGGAGCGCAGGGATTCTCGGCTGGTGCGCAGCTTCCTGGATTGTCTGGACAAACACCACCCGAAGAAAAACGCCGATGCGTTCATCGCCAAAGTTATGGCGATGGACACAACCACGACGCGTTGAGGCAGTAACCTCGCGGTTTTTCCAACCGCCACTGCCACCCGTTGTATGCAATCGCTTGCCCTGTTCGACCTGGACCACACCCTGCTGCCCATCGACAGCGAATATGAATGGGGCCGCTTCCTGGTTGCCCAGGGCGCAGTCGATCGCGAGGCCTTTGAGCAAGCCAACGATCGCTGGATGCGCGAGTACCGCGAGGGCACGCTCGACTTCGCACGCCATGCACGCTTCTCGCTCGGGCTGCTGGCGCAGCATCCGCGCACCCGGCTCGATGCCTGGCGCGCCACCTTCATGCGCGAAGTCATCCAACCTGCCATGCTGCCGCGCGCCAGGAAACTGGTGGACACGCACCTGCACGTAGGCGACCTCTGCTGCATCGTCACTGCCACGCACCGCTACCTGACCGAGCCGATTGCCGCCGCCTTCAATGTGCCGCACCTGCTGGCTGTGGAAGGCGAGACGGTTGGCAACCAGGCTGACAGCGATTTCACGGGCAACCTGGTCGGCACCCCAAGCTTTGGCGCCGGCAAGATCGTGCGCGTGAATGAATGGCTTGCGCAGCGCGGCCAACGCATGGCGGACTTCTCCCGCACGGTGTTCTACAGCGATTCACGCAACGATCTGCCGCTGCTGGAAGCCGTCTCCCATCCCATTGCCATCAGCCCCGATGCCACCTTGCGCGGCGTGGCCGAAGCACGTGGCTGGCCGGTGATCGAACTCTTCGCCGCTTAAATTTTTTCTGGCGTTTCTGTTTAGTGCCACTTACTGTGCGTCCGTTACCGGATACGGTTCATCCGTGACGGTGTAGCCCAGGTCCCGCAGCTTCTGTTTGACCAGATCTCGCTGCGCTTTGCTGTACGTCACGTCGTCTTCGACCTTGAACGGCACATCGATCTTGAGCGTGTTGACAAGGATGTTCAGGGCGTAGTCCCACGCGCGAACGTGGTGCAGCTCTTGAGAGACGAGGTATGAGTTGCGGCCTTCTTCTCTGTAGTGACTGACGACGATGTCCTTGAGCGGCATCGAATCATTCAGCACCGGGATCAACACAGACATGAACTTTGGAATACACCAGGCGCTGTATTGGTGGAAAGTGGAAAGAAACTTGGCTTTGGCCGCAGGTAGCTTTGTTCCCAGTTCATAAGCAAACCGCTCGTTACTGCCCGGAAAGTCCAGAAGTGCGAGGCCGAAGACGGCGCCATAGCGGGTGTCAATATATTTGGTACCCAGGTACGGCCTGATGTCCGCAATCCTCTGCCCAACCGGCACAGGCATTTGGGCCATAATGAGCAAGAGGTCGTTTTTCGGGTATGAAAGGGGGAAATCCAATCTAGCCTTGAGTATCGGATAGACCTCCGGGCGTGGGTCCTCAAGCAAACCAAGTACGGTGTTACTCCGACCCTCCATGATCGGCCCATATGCGAGTAATACAGTCGATTCCAGCGTGTGAAAGGGCCGCAAATACCCGTATGCAGTAAGTTGCGTGGAAGGGTCTAGTTCCGGGTCACTTATGATAGAACGTATCTCCGGAATAATTTTAATTCCCTGCTGATCAACATAAGCTTGGGCAGCACCCCAATCTTGCTCTTGGAGCATTCTTGCTAGCGGCTGCTTGGCGGTACTTACCAGCCTGACTGGGACGCTGAGCGCATGAGATGACGGCATTGGTATGCCGAGGAAGCTCAGCGCACCACTCAAGAAAATGCACCATGATTGGATTCGCGCACGATTGCATTTCATGATTCTGTCACCTCTCACTGCGCCGCCGTTACCGGATACGGTTCGTCCGTGACGGTATAGCCCAGGTCGCGCAGCTTCTGTTTGACCAGATCACGCTGCGCTCTGCTGTACGTCACGTTGTCTGCAATCTTGAACGGTACGTCCAGATTGAGCGTCTTGACGATGATGTTCAACGCGTAGTCCCACGCGCGTACATAGCGCAACTCTTCGGGGGTCATGTATGACTCGCTGCCGTCTTCGTTGCGACGGCGCACGCCGATGTCTTTGAGTGGGGTCGGGTCATTCAGGACGGGGATCAGCACCGGTACGAACTTGGGGATACGCCAGGCGCGGTATTCGTAAAAAATAGAAAGAAAAGTTTCTTTTGCAGAGGGCCATTTTGTTCCCAACTCATAGGCAAACCGCTCGTTACTGTTCGGGTCGCCCAATAACGCAAGGCCGAAAATTGCGCCGTAGCGAGTATCGATATAGCTAGCCTCCAGATACGGCTTGATGTCCGCAATCCGTTGCTCTTCGGGTACCGGCATCTGGGCCATCACGAGCAGAAGGTTTTTGTTTGTCTCCTCCCTTGGGGGAAGCAATTTGGCTCTGAGAATAGGATAGACCTCGGCCCGAGGATTTTCGATCAGGCCCAGCACGCTGTTACTTCGCCCCCCTTCTCCTAGTCCTTGCGCCAGCAGCAAGGCGGAGTCCAGCGTGCGCACGCGACGCAGATAGCCGTACGCAATATCCCGTGTGGTGCTGTCCGTCTTTGGATCATTCACGATGACACGAATCTCCGGAATGATGCCGATGCTTTGCCGGTCAACATAAGCCTGGGCGGCATCCCAGTCCCGCTTCTGAATCATTTGTGCCAACGGCAACATGGTGGCGCTCTCCTGGGTGGTCGGGGCTTGTGCGGCCGCATAGGCTGGCAACAGCGGCGCGCAAAGGATGCTGATTGCGATCAGGCAAACATGCCCTGATCGGTTTTTTGTTCGAATGGGTTCCATGAGGCTTGGGTATTGGTGGATGAAATGACTCTGTTCTGCAGCGCAATCGCCCGCGCTGTCACGATCTCGGAGTGGGGGTATGAAGACACGATCTTCGGCACCACCTGACAGCACAGCATCTTGCCGCCCACATCCCAGCCGTTGCCCACGTTGGACTGCCGGCCAAGCTGCCGCGTGGTGGCCGCAAGTGGGCCGTAGGTGGTGATCAGACCCGTGTAGCAATACATCAGCATGCGGCGGGACCAGTAGTCTTGCAACGCGTGCGATTCACTGGGCCCGTTCGGGATCGGCACCACCACGTTGTCGCCCTCGGCGTTGGCGGTGGCTGGGTGCCATAAGCCCAGGAAGTGCCCGATCTCGTGCGCAAAGGTCTGCACCAACCTGTCTCGGGAGGATGGCGTTTGACCATGCATCTTGTCGGCTGCCACCAGTGCGGTGTTCTTGCTGCCCCAGCCGATACCGCCACCCACCACGGAGTCCACCACGTACATGTTGAGGTGGTTGGGCACGCGGCCGTGGCGAGCATGATGATGGCCGGGGTGCCACGGAAGACCTGCTAGATGGTGGCCCGATTCAAGGCAGGCGCCATGTGCAGCACCTCACGTGCGGTTTTACTCCGCCGCTGTCACCGGATACGGTTCATCCGTGACGGTGTAGCCCAGGTCCCGCAGCTTCTGTTTGACCAGATCACGCTGCGCTTTGCTGTACGTCACGTTGTCTGCGATCTTGAACGGCACGTCCAGCTTGAGCGTCTTGACGATGATGTTCAACGCGTAGTCCCATGCGCGCACGTAGCGCAGCTCTTCGGGTGTCATGGATGACTCGCTGCCGTCTTCGTTGCGACGGCGCACGCCGATGTCTTCGAGCGGTAACGGATCGTTCAGGACGGGGATCAGTACCGGTACGAACTTGGGGGTGCGCCACGCCCGGTACTCATAAAAAATCGTCAAAAAATCTTGCTTGCGCTGACGGCGGTCGGTGCCCAGTTCATGTGCCATGCGCTCAAGGCTGCCTGGCTCATTCAGCAGCGCCAAGCCAAACAAAGCGCCGTACCGAGTTTCGTAGTAACTAGCCTCCAGATACGGCTTGATGTCCGCAATCCGTTGCTCCTCAGGTACGGGCATCTGCACCATAACGAGCAGCAGTTTTTTGTTCTTCTCCTCCCTTGGAGGAAGCAATTTGGCCTTGAGAATAGGATAGACCTCGGCACGAGGGTTTTCGATCAGGCCCAGCACGCTGTTGTTTCGACCTCCCTCCCCAACCCCCTGTGCTAGCAGCACAGCCGAGTCCAATGTACGTACACGGCGTAGATAGCCGTAGGCGATATAACGCGTGGTGCTGTCCGTCTTCGGATCATTCACGATGGCACGAATCTCCGGAATGATGCCGATGTTCTGTCGGTCAACATAAGCCTGGGCGGCATCCCCGTCCCGCTTCTGAATCATTTGTGCCAACGGCAACATGGTGGCGCTCTCCTGGGTAGTCGGGGCTTGTGCGGCCGCATAAGCTGGCAATAGCGGCACGCAGAGAAGGCAGAATGCGATCAGGCAAACATGCCTTGATCGGTTTTTTGTTCGAATGGGTTCCATGAGGCTCGGGTATTGGTTGAGGAATCGACTTGGTTCTGCAGCGCTATCGCGCGCGCTGTCTCGATTTCTGACTTGTCAGCCGAAGACACAATCTTCGGCACCACCTGACAGCACAGCATCTTGCCGCCCACATCCCAACCGTTGCCCACGTTGGACTGTCGGCCAAGCTGCCGTGTGGTGGCCGCAAGTGGGCCATAGGTGGTGATCAGACTCGTGTAGCAATACATCAGCATGCGGCGGGACCAGTAGTCTTGCAGTGCGTGGTTTTCTGGAGGGCCGCCAGGAATCTTCGTCACCACGTCGTCGCCCTTGGCGTTGACCGTGGCTGGGTGCCACAAGCCCAGGAAGTGCCCGATCTCGTGCGCAAAGGTCTGCACCAACCGATCTCGCGTGGATGGCGTTTGGCCATGCATCTTGTCGGCCGCCACCAGTGCGGTGTTCTTGCTGCCCCAGCCGATACCGCCACCCACCATGGAGTCCACCACGTACATGTTGAGGTGGTTGGGCAGGCGGTTCAGGTTCGTGATCGCGTCAAACTCGTGGATGAGCACGTCGTTGCCGGCGGCATCCTTGACCGTGGCAGCCGTCATGGCGCCAGCCTGATGCAGATCAATGGTCTCGTCCAACCATCGGGTGACGCTAAAGCGGATGCCCGCAGCACGCCAGATGTGGTTGATGCCGTGCATGGCGGCCGTGGCGGGTATGGTGACGGCCGGGGTGCCATGAAAGATCTGTTGGATGGTGCTCTGACTCAGGGCAGGCGCGATGCGCGGTACATCCTGCTCCGACCGGCCCTTCTGGCCAATGCTCACGAAGTGCACGGCGACAGCGACTTCGATCGGTGCGTAGACCTGCACGTAGAGCTTGTGCAACAGCAAACCATCAGAACTGCCATAGCGCACTTCAACCACAGCTTGTTTTGGAGCAGCCTCCTCGCTCCCCTTGACACCGGTGAACTTGTACAGCCCACCCGGCCGCTCAACCACCGACACCACCCCAGGGTCGCTACTGGTCACGCTCAGCGGCACACCATAGGCCATGTGCAATCGCTCCAACCGCAAGGTAACGGTGTGCCCCACCTCCAGGCTCAGGATCGGACCGTCGTGGGTGGTATAGCCTCGCTCGTCCAGCTCAGGGCTGTCGGGGTCATATTTGATCGCCGGGTTGTAGCGCGCGAAGCGCACCGGTATGAAACGGTGGCCGTCATAGATCTCACGCACCAGCGGGGTGACGGTTGGTATGCCGTTGCCCTTGGGCGCGGGGCCGGCGGGTACCTTGCACGGGACCATGGTGTCCGGGGGCGCGCTGCCTCCGCCCTGCGCGAGCTTGGCGACAAATTCTGGCTGGAAGCGCTTGAACTCCGAGTGGGCGGGGTCGGTATGAAATCCCAGGGCTTCATTGGGATCGATCTTGCCGTTGACCAGCAGGCGCCGCTCGATTTCTCCATTGGGCTCCAGTGCGTTGTCCACCTGGAAGCGCAGGATGGCGTCTTCAATCTCGGGGTTGCCGAGCTTGTCGTCGGGCTGTTGGCTATCGGTGGTGGGGCGCTCCCACGGGCGGAGCGTTTCGGGCGCTGGCGCGACGGGCCGGTACGGCTTGTCGTAGTAGCCCATCACCATCAGGCGCCGCTTGGCGCCTTGAATACTCATGGTGGTCTCGCCATCGGTGTGCTCGTCTTCGCTGTAATCGCGCACACGCAGATGCAGCGTAGTACCGAGGATGGTCAACTCCCCCGTGAGCCCGGGCTGCAGGCCGGTCAGCAGGATCTGGCCACTCTCGGGGGTGCGGTCTTCCACGTCCGGCTGGTTGGGAATGCGCAGCGTGTACGGCAGGCCGCCCAGGCCCCGCTCTGCTTCCGTACGAGTGTTGCCGGGCATGTGCTGGAAATAGATGCGCAGCGGGCGCAGCGGCAGTTCGACCTTGCACACCGCGCCGCCAGGCTTGAGTGTGAGATCGGGCAGTGAGGCGCCTTTCTTGGGCGCAGGCTTGGGATTCGGTTTGGGGGTGGGCTTCTTGGTGGCCATCGGTCTTACAGAATTTCAATCTTGAGGGTTTCGCTAAATTCAGCCAGCCGCAGGCCCGTTTCGCCTCGGGCGTTGGTGACGCCTTCGAACACGCTGCCGTCAGCCCGCGTAATGCGGTATGGCTGGTATGGGGCGATCTGGTCTGTGCCAGCCCAGTGCAACTTGTAGTGGCCCGAGTACCCTTGACCAAAACTGGGCATGGCGATGCTGCTTGTCTTGGGGCCGGTGAGCGTTCGGCTGCCGGCGTATACGGACCAACCGCCGCTGGTGCCACTTTCAATGCCGTCAGGCGTCATGCGGTAGTACGTGCCGCCCACGTTGAAGACGATCTCTTTTGCGGCTGTAATTTCTACGCGGCCTTCTGTGCTGGCGATGCGCAGCGCCTGCTGCGCAACCACCTCCATTGCGTTGCCCTGTGCCTCCACCGCAACCTTGCCTTTGCGGGCAACTAGTCTTACGTCTGCGTTGTGACCACACAGCGAGACGCCCTGCACAGCGCTGCCCACAATGCTGGCCCCGGCCGACATCGATAAGTGTTGCCCCGTGGTCAATGCTGTGTGATCGCCGCTATGCAGGTGCGTGGTCTTGGGTGTGGTGCTGGCAATGCCTGCTGGGCTGGCCAGCACCATCATCGGGGTCGATAGTTCACCCATTGCCTCGCTGCTGCCCAGAATGCTGGCGTTCTGCTCGGCAATCGCTTGGGCCACGTCCTTCTGCTCGCTCGTTTGCGCCAGCGCGGCAACGCTGGCTTCCAAAACGTTTCTGGCTTCGGCCAATGCCTGCTCCAGCCGGCGTATCGTCTCTTGCATCGACAAGACATGGCCTTCAGCCTTGCGGCGCGCTTCGGTGGTAATCAACAGGCCTTGGGCACGAATCGAACCTCTGCCGTCTGTGCGCAACTCAAATCCTTCACCGCGCTTGTCTTTACGACCCACAGCATTGGGAACGCGAACGTTGTGCCCGAGTGCCAGCAAACTGTGCTCATGATCTGATGCAAGCTGAACCTGTTGCTGACCTTGCGTGTCGTCAAACAGCAGGTGGTTGCGCCCTTCGGCGTAGTGCTCCTTGCTGGCATACCCCGAGAGTGCATGCTGGCTTGGCAAAGACCATGGCGGTAGGTTGAGCCGGTTGTTGACCGGGCCAACGATATAGGGGCGATCCGGGTCACCCCCCACAAAGCCGATCGTGACCTCCTGGCCAATGCGCGGCACGAACTGCGCGCCAAAGCTGTCGCCTGACGCGAACTCTGTGGTGCGCAGATAGCAGGAGCTGTTTTCGTTGTTCTGCCCCTCGCGGTCCCAGGGAAATTGCACCTTGACCCGGCCGATGTCGTCACACCAGATCTCCTGGTTGTCAGGGCCAACCACACGCGCCATCAACGTACCGTGGATGTAAGGCTTCGCCACGCGCTCGGGCCGCAGCAACGCATTGCTGGGCTGGGCCTCGAAGTCCACCTCGCAGTGCCAGCGTTGCTCGGTGCCTGTGCGTTCACCAATATCTTCGATCAACAGGCGGGTTGCATGGACGACATACTCTCGGTTGGCATCGCGCTTCACAAAGCGCGCCAGGTTGAAGCTGCATCCGGGAATGAGCGCGCGCACGTTGCCTTTACCGCGCACACGCACACCGTGCTGGCGCACAGCCTCCATACGGATGCGGGCCAGCATGTCACCTTCGTCCCAAGGGTCATTGCCGGTTTTCGGCTGAGCGTAGTCGCCGGGCCAATCGTAGATTTCCTGCTCTGCGTGACTGGTCTTGCGTGGGGCAGATGTGGAAATGGCCAAATCCGCCCGAGGCTTACCGTGGTCATAGTCCGTGTGCGTCCACCGGCCAGCAACCAAACGGTCAACCACTTCGAACTCGTAGAGATGTTCTTCGTCTATCCGATCCGAAGAGGGGTACCACTTAATGGTGTGATAAGCCGGTGAGGCGGTATTGCGGAACGCCCCATTGCCATCCGTCAGCACCAGACGATGATGGCAATCGGAGTGCTCGAAGAAGAACGATATGCCCCATTCGGCAAGCAGGCGGCGGACAAATTGATAATCTGATTCGCCGTACTGGACTTGGTATTCCCGCACGGGATACTGTGGCCCGACTGCGCCAATCAGACGATTTTCTATTGGGAAGATGTATTCGGACAGTACGCTTTCAACAATTTCAACGACGTTTTTTTGTTGAAAGATCCGATAGTTTTTGTTCAATGACGCGAGCCACAACCAAGGCCGCAATGTGAGCCGGTACAGAATGGCATTTTCCACGCAGAGCGGGCCGCGCACTTCCGTGACGATGCCGGTGATCTGGCGGGTGCCACGGCCAATGCTGCCGTCAAGGCCCGTGCCATTTCCATCCAGCTCGATTTCGACCGTCAACTCTTTGCCCTGCATGGCCTCCATATTCAGCTCAACTGCAGGGCCATGGAGCAGATTGCGTGCGTCCGGTGTCTTGAGCTCCAACGTGTAGCAGAACAGGTCATTGACGTTTTCAATGCCCGACAGCCTTGCAAACACCAGTGCAGGTTGCCCAAGAATTTCTGGCATTCCTGGTCCGGTAACACGCACCGTACGGAAATGGAGCGGAAGACGATTGCCCATGGCGACACCCCTAAAGCCAGGAAATTAGGGGCAGCGCCAAACCTATGCCGCCCAAGGCGGCATAGATTCGAAGAAATAGGCACTGAGATATATGAGACGAATCTGAATTCTGTGTTGGTATTTACCCGGAGCCAGCCGTTTGCAGAACAATTTCTACAGACGCAGTAGCGTCGATTCAAGTTGTGCACGCTTTGCTTGAATAAAAAAAATGCCCGCACGGCACAAACCATGCGGGCATTTCCTTCGAGCAGCGAGATATCAGGCGACAGCCGAGGTCGGCAAGATTGCTGGCGGCGTCCACTGCGGCAACGCGGTACCGTCAACCAACGCGTCGACATGACGATGCGCCAGCGCGGGCCCCACGCTCATGCCGATGCCGCTGTGCATCAGCGCGACGGTGGTGCGGTCATCGACGCGGGTCACCGAGAACGCGCCGCTGCCGGGCACATGGCACTTGGCGCCGTATACACCCTGCCAGCGCTCCACCACGCGCAGCTTGCTGCCAAAGGTGTCGCGAGCCAGGTCCAGCATGATGTTGTCGACCGACTCGGCGTTGAACGGGCGAGCGTCCTGGCTGTAGTCGTGCGAATCGCCGATGATCCAATCGCCGTAGGGCGTTGGGCTCACCAGCAGGTGAATGCCGTGGCGTTGCAGTTCAGGGCGCTCATGCTCGATCCGCATGGCGAGCGCCTGGGCGGTCGGCAGATCGGCGAACGCGCCGTAGTGCGTGCACGACAGACCCGTCAGCACAGCGTGTTCCAGCTGGAAGCCGTCTTCGGGCGTCACGCGCAGCATCTGCAGGCGGCACACCTGCGGTTGCAGCGCGCGCAGTTGGTCGGCACACAGCGTCTGGTAGTCATGGCCGCTGCAGACGATCACGCGCTGCGCGTTGCACACGCCTGCCGTGGTCTCCAGTCGGCCACCTTCCACATGGCGCACGAGCGTGCCGAAGTGGAAGCGTACGCCCTGCGTGGCAAGCCATGCCGCCAGTGCGGGAATCGCTTCGCGTGAATACAGCTGCAAGTCATCAAAACCCTGCAGGGCTGACCGATGACGCGTGAAGCGGCCGCCGTACAGATTGGCCAGATCGGCGCCACGCAGCAGCTTGACGTTGTAATCAAACGCCGAGGCACGGGTGGACATGAACTCATCCAGCACCGCGTCTTCTGCACTGTTGCGGGCAAACAGCAACACGCCCTTGGCGCGTGCAAAGATGCCAGCCTTGTCAGCCCAGCCGAGATACAGTTCGCGGCTTTCACGCGCGAGATCGAGCATGATGCCCGGCGGCTGGCCGGTCACCAGCATCTGCCCGAAATTGCGGATGGAGGCACCGACAGCAATTTCGCTGCGCTCGAACACCGTCACGCGCAGGCCGCGTTTGACGGCGGCAGCGGCGTGCGCCAAGCCCAAAATGCCAGCCCCGACGATGGCGACGTCGGTGCTGGCATCCAGGCCCCCTTGAGCAACAGAATTCAGGGGAGCTTCACTCACTTACTTCTTCTCCGACTTGCCGTCGTAACGCTTGGTCCACTCGGCGAGGATGCGGTCACGGTTGGCGCTGGCCCACGTGAAATCGTTCTTGATCAGGTGCTTCTCGTAGTCGGCCGGCAGCAGCGGGTCCGGCTTGGAGAAGCCCGGCGTGGCAACCACGGCAAAGTTCTTCTCGTACAGTGCCATGGCAACCGGGCTTGCCGAGAAGTCAGCCAGCTTCTTGGCGGCGTCCAGGTTCTTGGTGCCCTTCATGATGCCGGTGGCTTCCACGTCCCAGCCCAGGCCTTCGGACGGCAGCACGATGTCGATCGGCGCGCCTTCCTTCTTCGACTTCACGGCACGGTATTCAAACGCGATACCGATCGGGAATTCACCCGAAGCCGCCATCTTGCAAGGCTTGGAGCCCGAGTGCGTGTACTGGCCGATGTTCTTGTGCAGGGCGTCCATGTAATCCCAGCCCTTCTGCTCGCCCAGCATCTGCAGCCATGCGCTCACGTCCAGGTAGCCCGTGCCTGACGAGGCCGGGTTCGGCATGACGATCTTGCCGGCGTACACAGGCTTGGTCAGGTCAGCCCACGACGTCGGCTTCGGCAGGTGCTGCTTTTCAGCTTCGACCGTGTTGAAGCAGATGGCAGCGCCCCAGGCGTCCATGCCCACCCACGCCGGCGGGTTGGCCTTGTCGCGGTACGTCGCGCCGATCTTCGACAGATCGGTCGGTGCGTATGGCGTCAGCATACCTTCCTTGTCCAGGATGGCCAGGCTCGATGCGGCCAGGCCCCACACTACGTCAGCACGCGGGTTGTTCTTTTCGGCCAGCAGCTTGGCGGTGACGACACCGGTGGAGTCGCGCACCCACTTGATTTCGATGTCCGGATTGGCCTTCTCGAAGGCTTCCTGGTACGCCTTCACTTGGTCAGCTTCCAGCGCCGTGTACACGGTCAGCGTGGTCTTGGCGAAAGCCGACGTGGCAAAGGCCATCGTAGCGGCAACAGCCAGCAGGGAAAGACGTGCGGTCATGGTTTCCTCGGTATGGTGTGATGCAGGGGAAAGGACAACAAACAGGACAACAAACGCAGATGCGTCAAACGCATTGCGGCCGTTCACCGCGCGCCAGACGGCGGTTGATGTCGGCCACGACTTCGGGCAGATCGGCAATCGTGTCGATCTCGTAATGCGGGCGGCAGGCGGCAAAGCCGGCCGAAATGGCGACGCGATGGCGCGCACGTTCGTCAGCGGACAACGCGGCGTACTGCTCGTATGGCAGCCCCAGTGCATTGCCCGACATCAGCAGCGCCACGGTCCACATGCCGGCGCGGCGGCCTTCTTCGATACCGGGCACGGTGTCGTCCACCTTCACGCAGGCGGCCACATCACCAATGGCAAGATCCACCACGCAACGCAGTGCCTGTGCAGGCCACGGGCGCGCGCGCGGTACCTCATCGCAGGCGATCACGCAGTCGGGCGTATAGCCGGCCTTGGTGGCCAACTCCACCACGCGGTCCATCACCACACGCGGATAGCCCGAGCACGTACCAATCTTCAAGCCAGCTTCGCGCAGCGCGGCGATGGTTTCCAGCGCGCCGGGGATCATGGCCGAATGCGCGCCTACCTTCTCGATCTGCAGCGGCATGAAGCGGTTGTAGATGGCGGTGACGTCGTCATCGGTGGGCATGCGGCCGTGGGCGAGCGAGAAGCGCGCGGCAATCGCGCCGTCGTTGCACAGCGTGCGGATGTGGTCCCACTTGCCCAGGCCCATGGGGCCGCGGGCCTCGTCCAGCGTAATGGCTACGCCAAACTCCCCAAACGCTTCCACGAAGATTTGCGTGGGGGCAAACGAACCGAAATCGACTACGGTGCCGGCCCAGTCGAGCACGGCGGCTTCCAGGCGCAGTGGCGTGGCACCGGGGTTGATACGGTCAGCACCCGCCTGGCGGGCCGTGATTGGGGATGCGTCACCCATGTTCATGTTTCCTTGACTTACAACGAATTCAATGTGAGGTGGTGCGCCAGGCCTGCGTGCGGCGCGTGATGCCGCGGGTGGCAAGTTCCAGCAGCAGCGAGACGACGATCGACGTGACCAGAATCAGTGTGGACATGGCCGCAGCGGGGCCGATGTCGCCGGCGTCGTCCATGTTCAGTACGGCCACGGAGGCCAGCACGGTGTCGGGGCTGTACAGGAAGATCACGGCTGACACGGTGGTCATGGCCGAGACAAACAGGTAGCGCGCGCAGGACAGCACCGCGGGCAGGCACATCGGCAGCGTCACGCGCCAGTACGTGCGTAGCGCCGAGACCTTGAGCGAGGCCGATACCGCCTCAAACACCGGGTCCAGCTGCCCCAGCGATGCCACCGACGTCAGGTGGGCTGCCGTGGCGCAGTGCATGATCGTGCAGAGCACCATCAGCGTCATGCTGCCGTACAGGCCGTTGAGCGGATTGGCCGGGTGGTTGAAGAAGAACACATAGCCCAGGCCGAGCACGAGGCCGGGCACGGCCATCGGCAGCAGCACCGCAAAGCGGATGGCCGGATGCAGCCACGCGGTGGCGCGGGTGGTGCGCGTTTTTTCGACCAGCCATGCGCCAGTAAAGATGAGTACGGTGCCAAACACGGTGGTGAGCGCGGCCAGCTTCAGACTGTTGCGATAGGCCAGCCAGCCGCCGCCATCCATGTTGTCGAAGTCGTAGTTGCGCAGCGACAGCTCAAGGTTGTACGGCCACAACTTGACGAGCGATGCCCCAACGGCGGTAGCGAGCATCACCAGAATCCAGCCCACCACCAATGCGGTCAGCAGCAGATAGAGGCCATCGCGCATGCGATCCGGCTGCGGGTGATACGGCTGTGCACGGCTGGCCAGCGCGGCATGCTGTCGACGCTGCACGAGACGTTCTACGGCAAAGGTGAGCAGCGCAGGCAGCAGCAGCATCAGGCCGATGATGGCACCGCGTGCAAACTGCTGCTGGCCCACCACGGCCTTGTAGGCTTCCACCGCCAGCACCTGGTAGCTGCCGCCTACCACGGTCGGCACGCCAAAGTCCGTGGCAACCAGCGTAAACACCAGCGCAAAGGCACCAAACAGGCCATACCGCGCACCCGGCAGCGTGACGGTGCAGAACGTACGCCACGGGCCCGCGCCCATTGCCCGGGCGGCGTCATACAGGCGGCCATCCGCCAGCGTGAGCGTAGCCAGTAACAGCATCAGCGCATACGGGAAGGTGTAGAACGCCTCGCCCACCACGATGCCCCAGAAGCCGTAGATGTTGCTGCCGCCCAGCCAAGCTTTGAACAGCCCCTGGTTGCCGAACAGGTAGACCAGCGCAATACCCGGCAGCAGGGACGGTGCAAACAGCGGCAACATCGCCAGCGTGCGCATCGTGCCGCGCAACGGCATGCGCGTGCGCTGCACGGCGTAGGCAAAGGCAAAGGCCAGCGGCACGACGATGGCGGCCACGCTGCCCGACACGGCCAGGGTGCGCCCCACCATGGCCAGAAAGTTGGGGCCTTGTACGACATGGGCGACCAGCGCCAAGCCGTGCTCATCAGAGCTGCGTGCACTGGCCACCAGGCCCGTGGCCTGCAGCAGCATCATCGCCGTGGGCAACAGCAGGCCGAGCGTCAGCAGGAGGAACCACCCCAGCTTCATGCCCGTCAGCACCGGCACATCGGTACGCCAGAACGACGTGCGTGCGGCTTGCTTTTGCGGGGTGACATTGACCACGTTGGCCTCGGGCGGGAGCATCGACATCACCACCTCAGGCATAGACGCGCAGGCCATCGCGCTCGAGCGCGATCCACAGCTTGCTTTCGCCAAGCGCGCCACGACCGGCGCGCAGCGCATTCGATGCCACTTCGGCCACCAGCGGCGCGTTGGCCAGGCCGTCAATAGCCAGCGTCACGCGCGTGCGGCTGCCCAGGTAGATCTGGTCGACCACGCGGGCCAGATGGCGGTTGGGGGCATCGTCGTCCGGGTGCAGCGTCACGGCCTCCGGACGGCAGAACAGGCGGCCGGTGCTCGCCGCGGTATCGGCAAACGCCGGATCAAGCAGCAACGGCTGGCCGGCCAGCGTGGGCGTGCCATCTTCGGTGCGCTCCAGTGGCAGCCAGTTGGCCTGACCGACGAACCCGGCAACGAAACCGGTCGCGGGGTGCGTATAGATTTCCGACGGCGAGCCCGTCTGTTCGATACGGCCGTTGGACATGACCGCAATGCGGTCCGCCATCGCCATGGCTTCGTCCTGATCGTGCGTGACCATCAGCGTGGTCACGTTCAGCTTGCGCTGCAGGCGGCGCAGCTCGATGCGCAGGTGTTCGCGCACCTGGGCGTCCAGCGCCGACATCGGCTCGTCCAGCAGCAGCAGCGACGGCGCAGGCGCCAACGCGCGGGCCAGTGCCACACGCTGTTGCTGGCCACCCGAGAGCTGCGACGGGTACTTCGCCTCGCTGCCGGCCAGGCCCACCAGCGCAAGCATCTCCGACACCCGCGCCTGCATGCGGGCGCGGTTGCCGTTGTGCGTATCCAGACCGTAGGCAATATTCTGGGCAACCGTCAGGTTGGGAAACAGCGCATACGACTGGAAGACGATGCCGTAGTCGCGCTCCCGCGGCGGCAGGTTCGAAATATCACGGCCACCGGCAACGATCTGGCCGCCGTCCTGTGCTTCCAGCCCGGCAATGATGCGCAGCAGCGTGGTCTTGCCGCAGCCCGACGGGCCCAGCAGGCAGACGAATTCGCCCTGCGCCACGTCCAGCGAAACGCCGTCAAGCGCGGTGAAGGCGCCAAAGCGGCGGGTAACTTGCCGCACGGAGAGGAACGGCGTGGCGTTACCCTGGGTCGGGTCGGAAGCAGGCTGGGGCATTGACAGGGGCGACTAGGCAGTAGCGAAAACGGTCGCCACTGTAGCCAGCCGACATGTACCCCTTGTGGCAGTTACCCCAAAAACGCCAATGCGCGCATTTCCGGATTTTTGTTCAGGTGGGTGACGAAACTAAGGCGTTGGCGGGCGCACTTCCGCAAGAAAGGCCGCAATCAGCCGTGTCTCACGCCGGTCTTGCAGGCAGTAGAGGTACTCGCTCAGCTCCGGTGCGCCGCCCTCGAAGGCCAGCACGCGCAGGTCCGGATGGCTAGGCACCTCCTGGCGGGCGATGACGCTCACACCGAGGTTGCGCATGATGGCCTCGCGGATGGACTCCCGACTGCCGATTTCCACCGTGGATGCGGCGGTCACGCCGGCCTGGGCCATCATCGTTTCCGTCATCGCCCGGGTGGTGGAGCCCACCTCGCGCACCAGCAGCCGGCACTGTGACAGCGCTGCCACTGGCACGCTTGTCTGGGCGGCCAGCGGGTGACTGCGGTGCACCACCAGCACCAGCGGGTCGCGGGCCAGCTCAATGCGCAGGAAGCGAGCGTCGTCCACCCGCTGCGACGACGACGCCACATCCACCCGATACTCTTGAAGTGCTTCGAGCATCTGTACCGAGTTGCCGGCTTCGATGCTCACGTCGATGCCGGGATGGCTCTGACAGAAGCGGTCAACGATGTCGAGGATGTAGTACGGCGCCGTGGCGCCGATACGCAGGTGGCCGGAACCCATGTCGCCGGAGTTGCGCAGGAAGAAGTCGATCTCGGTTTCCTGCCGCACGAGCTGGTCGACCAGCGGCATCAGGCGCACGCCGGCGTCCGACAGCGCCAGCCGGCGCCCACCCCGGTAGAACAACTCGACGCCGTAGGCCTCCTCCAGCGCGCGGATCTGTGATGTCACGGTCGGCTGGGACAGCCCGAGCTGCTTGGCGGCCAGCGTGATGCTGCCCAGGCGGGCAACCATGAAGAACGATTTGAGCTGCGCGACGAGCATGAATGGGTGATGTATCCGGCGCCTGGAATGGCGCAATCGGCGGGAAGGCGGCCCATTCTAGCGGACGGCCCCGGCGCAAAAGTGCGGGGCGGCGCTCTCCCCCGTTTTCTGCTTCTACATCCTGGGGCTACGACTTTCTCAACCTTTCCGACAGGATGTGCGTGATGACACCCCCACATCGGGGGGAATTGGGCCTTGCTGACCCGTTATTTCCACGGATCGAATCCGTCACCTCGCCTTGAGAATCCGCCAGCGCGCCGCAGTCACGAGCCGACAGCGCGCCGGAATTCGGATTTTGGAGAGATGAGGATGGAAGGCAGCAAGGGCGGTAGCAGTACGAAGCAATGGACCATCGCAATGATGGTGGCAGCCGCAGGCGCACTGGCAGCCTGTGGCGGCGGAGGCGGAGGCGGCGGCGGTAGCTCCGGGGCCACACCGGCGGCCACGCCAGCCACCCCGGCCAGCATCAATCTGGCGGCTGCCTGCAGCGGCTCCAACTGCGGCGCATTGGGCAATACCTACGCCGGCTCCGGCGTGGGCGTGTGGCAGGCCACCAATACGGGCGGTTCGGCCGGCACCGTGAATGTGTCGATTGCCGGGCTTACGGGCCAAAACGTCACCCTTATCTACACCAACCAGGGGGCGGCCGCACAGCCGATGCCGTCGGTGTCGCTCACCAATGCGGGCCTGCTTGGTCTTGGCGGTGGCACAACCACCGGTACTGCGCCCACCAACGGCGCCTCCGGCAACCTGACCACGGCGTCCGTCAAGAACGACGCAATGAACGCGGCCTTCGACCGCCAGATTTCCGAATTTAACGCGCACGCACTGGACAGCTACGCCACCGGTGCGGGCCCGCTCAAGACGCAAGGCGCTTCCAACGACACGGTCTTGCGTCCGCAGTCGGTTGCCGCCGTTGGCGCGCAACGCACCTGGAATCACCAGCAGCCGGACGGCACCGCCACGGTGCGCACCGCCACGCTGAAGCAGCAAGCGACCGCCACCGATGGCCGCATCATCAACCTGTGGGTGGAGAACACGGAGTACGGTAGCAGCAAGATCTCCGACAGCATCATCAACACGCTGATCACCAAGTTCGCATCGGGCACACAGTCGGTCTACACGCTGGCCACCTCGATCGTCGGCCAACCGTGGGGCAGCTACTCCAGCTCGGCCAGCCTGATCGACCCGAGCCAGGCGCTGGACATCGTGGTGCTGAACATCCAGCCCGACGGCCAGCCTTATGGCCGCGTGGGCTACTTCTGGGCGCGCAACAACTTCACGACCAGCTCGCAACCGCTGTCGAACCAATCGCTGTCGCTCTATGTGGATTCGGAAACGATCTACCTGGGTGGCGCCGACGGGCTGAACACGGTCATCTCCACCCTGGGCCACGAGTTCACGCACATGGCCAACTTCTACCAGCGCGGCGTGCTGAACGGCTCGCAGTACATGTATGGCACGTGGCTGGAAGAAATGACGGCGATGACGATGGAAGATGTGCTGTCCAGCCAGATCGACCCGAGCTTCAACAACGTGCGCGACAGCCGTTTTCCGGCCTGGTTGCAAAGCGCGTATGACTGCTCGCTGACGGCGTTCGACCCGTCGCTCACGTCGTCGTGCCCGGGGTATCCGATCTCGGGCAGCCTGGGCGGCTTCCTGCTGCGCCAGTACGGCGTGGCGTACTACAAGAACCTGCTGCAGAACTTCTCGTCAACGGATTCGGCCACGGTGCTGAGCAGCGCCATCCAGGCCGGCGGCGGCGCGGGCCTGGGCGATGCACTGGGTCGTTGGGGGACCGCAGTGGCATTGCTGCCGGTGCCGGGCAGCCCGGCAGGTTTTGCGTATCCGGCCCGTTCGGACACCGGTTTCTCGATCCCTGCCATCAATGGCCAGAACTACAGCAGCCAGCGCTCGATGCCAAGCTCCGTGCCAGCCACGCTGCAAGGCTTTGGACAGTTCCCGGTGGCGCGCGGCTTCAAGACCGGCACGTATAGCGAGACGATTACGGTGCCGGCCAACTCCACCGTATCGATCATCGCGAACTAAGCGCGTTCGGCGGCGCCAACGGGTGCCGCTGCCGCTGCCGCTGCCGCTGCGATGCAGGCGCTCAGCCGGCGCATCGCAGCGGAGATCGGCGCGATGATCGGTACGTCGAATCGCTGCGCCAGACGCACGGCGGCCTGCCCCAGCGGCCCGCCACCGATGATCACGGCCTGCGCGCCATCCGCAAGACAGGCGCGCACAGCGTACCCCACGCGGGCACGCCATCAGCAAACGCTACTTGTTGATCGCAGCAGAGAGAATCCGGCCGCTTCGCGCATCGAGCCGCACATCGAAGATCCGGCCAGCCTTGACCACCGTCACGTCGTAAATCAGGCCCGATGCCGACCGTTCAAGCCCGGCCCGGATCGCCTTGCCGTGCAGGTAGTTTTCCGCCGTATCCACGGCTGACGCGAGCGGCCCGTTGGCCAGCGTTGGGCGGATGGCCGGCCCACCCGGACGGCGGGCGATGAGGATGGCCACAACGGCCATCAGAACCGCCAGCGTGAGGAAGGTGAGTGTGCGACGTCGGCGCATGCCATGTCTTGGAAAACCGGAGAGATCGCAAGACTAGACGGCTGGACTTAGCGAGCGCTGAGAGCGGTTATAGGGTGTGACGCGAGCGCATCAAATGGTTTCAGCGGCGCAAACGGTGGTCGGCTCGAACATCTGCAATCGCTGCATGCGTGCCAGTCACAGGCCAATCGGGGGGCTGAGATAATGAGTGTCTTCTGAATCTGCTGCCGATTCCCATGCCCTCCGCTGCACCCCTATCGTCGCGTATCGGCCCCCTCTTCGCGCTCATGCCTTTCCTGCGCCCGTATGCGCGGCGCTGGGCGGTTGCGTTCCTGGCGCTGGTGACTGCGGCCGTTGCAACGCTGGCGCTGCCGGTGGCCTTCAAGTTCCTGATCGACCGTGGATTCGCCAGCGGCGAGCGATCGCACATCGACCGCCACTTCATCGCCCTGTTCGTCCTCTCGCTGGTGCTGGCCGGTGCCACGGCGCTGCGCTTCTATTGCGTCTCGTGGCTGGGTGAACGCGTGACGGCCGATCTGCGGCGTGCTGTGTACCGGCACATCGTCGGCTTGAGCCCGGAGTTTTTCGAGACGATGCAAACGGGCGAGGTGCTGTCGCGGCTCACGACCGACACGACGTTGATCCAGACCGTGGTGGGGACCAGCCTGTCGCTCGGGTTGCGCAACACGCTGCTGACGGTCGGCGGGGTGGTGATGCTGGTCGTGACGAGCCCGGTGCTCTCGGGCTACATCATCGCCACGCTGATCGTGGTGGTCGCGCCCATCGTCATCTTCGGGCGTCGTGTGCGGCGGCTCTCGCGTGACAGCCAGGACAAGGTGGCAAGCGCGAGCGCGCTGGCCGGCGAGGTGCTCAATGCCATGCCGACCGTGCAGTCGTACACGCAGGAAGCGCATGAAGCGAAACGTTTCAGTGCCGCCGTGGAAACGGCGTTTGACACCGCACTCACGCGCATCCGGGCCCGTGCCCAGTTGACCGCGGTAGTCATCGTCTTTGTATTCGCCGCGATTGTGTTTGTGCTCTGGCTCGGCGCAAAAGCTGTGCTGGCCGGAGAGATGACGGCGGGCCAATTGTCCCAGTTCATCCTCTACGCGGTGTTCACCGCGGGCGCCGTCGGTACGATTGCGGAAGTGTGGGGAGACCTGCAAAGAGCCGCCGGTGCCACAGAGCGCCTGCTGCAACTGCTGGCAACCCGCTCCCCCATTGCGGAGCCGGACACCCCCGTGGCGCTGCCCGCGCATGCCGAGGGCATCCGCTTCGACAATGTCACCTTCCACTATCCGTCGCGTCCGGGTGCCGCTGCGCTCTCCCACTTCACGCTCGAAGTTGCGCCCGGGGAGCACGTTGCGCTGGTGGGGCCTTCCGGTGCGGGCAAGACGACGCTGTTTCAGCTTCTGCTGCGCTTCTATGAGCCGCAGTCCGGAAGCATTCTGATCAGCGGCGTCCCAACGCGGCAAGTTTCACTCGCGGCGCTGCGACAGGCCATTGGTGTGGTGCTGCAGGAATCGGTGATTTTTTCTGGGAGCGTGCTCGACAACATCCGCTATGGCACGCCCGAGGCCACGCTCGCGCAGGTACACCGCGCCGCCGAGATGGCTGCCGCTGCCGACTTCATCAACGAACTACCGCAGGGCTACGACACGCAGCTGGGCGAGCGTGGCGTCAGGCTGTCGGGTGGACAGCGCCAGCGGATCGCCATCGCGCGGGCCATTCTCAAAGACCCGCCCATCCTGCTGCTGGATGAAGCCACCAGCGCACTCGATGCCGCAAGCGAGCGGCTGGTGCAGACTGCCCTGAACAATGCCGCGCGAAACCGCACCACGCTGGTCATCGCACACCGCCTAGCCACCGTGCAGCAGGCTGACCGGATCGTTGTGCTTGAGCAAGGCCGCATCGTTGCACAAGGCCGCCATGCTGAGCTTTTGCAGCGTTCGCCGCTTTATGCGCGTCTTGCGGCGCTGCAGTTTGGTGGGCCGTCAATGGAGACCGAAGGGCACGGTGCGCCGTCCGAACTGGCAACCGGAAGTACTGACAGGTCACATTGAAACCCGTGCCCGACGCGGCTCGGGTTGATGCTGCATAATTTCGAATGTTTTTCTGAACGGGTGTTGAACACCCCCGCTTTGCCATGCCGTACGTCGTCACCGAATCCTGCATCCAGTGCAAGTACACGGACTGCGTTGCCGTCTGCCCGATGGATTGCTTCCACGCCGGCCCGAACTTCCTGGTGATTGATCCGGATGAATGCATCGATTGCTCGATCTGTGTGGCGGAGTGCCCCGTGGGGGCGATCTACCCCGCCGCCGAGGTGCCGGCTGATCAGCAGGACTTCATTGCACTGAATGCGCAGCTCTCGCGCCGTGCAGATTGGCCGCGCCTGACCCAAGTGCAGGCCCCGCTGGCAGACCACGCCCATTGGGCGCAAGTCAAAGACAAGCGCGACGCATTGCGCATCGCGCCCGAGTCACCACCGTCAACCTGACGACACGGCGGCCATGGCGCTGGGTTTCAATCAGCGCCTGCAGCACGTGGCGTCAAGTCAATCGGGCTTAGATGGACATCACCGCGTTCACAAACCAGCCGCGATACCGGTATCCAGGCTTGGCCATGTCGTCACTGAACCTAGTGAAGTTGTAGCCCACGCCCAGGCGGACATGCTTAGCGACGTCGTAGTCGACGCTGGCCAGCCAGCCCTGCCGGGTCCCGCCATCGGTTGCGCGCAGCACGCGGTACTCGCCCATCGCGCTCAGGCCGCCGTAGACGTAGCGCCGCACCTGCCCTGCCATCAGCGTCGCGCGGTTGCTGTACCAATCACCGCTGCCGCGATCCAGGCGGGCTTCACCGGTTCGGGTGGCGAGCTTGGCGGCAAATTCCCAGTTGGCATCCAGCCGGTAGATACCTTCCAGCGACCAGATGGAGGAGCGCTGATCAGGCAGCAGGCCAGCGCCCGAACTGCCGTCCACCTGTCCGGCCGAGGCCAGGTTGTACAGGTACGTGTACTTACCGATGACCGTCCAACGCACGCTGTTCCACGGCCGCCAGGCGAAGCCAAGGCTGGCCTCGGTGTAGCGCGCATCGTTGACCGGCTGATTGGCATCGCTGGTATTGGCCCAGTTGAAGCGTCCGCCCAGGCGCAATGACTCGTTGATCTCATAGCCGACGCGGTTGGCTGAAACCCACTGCCGGCGCTGCTCGGCACCCTCGTCGCTGCGGTATTCCAGCTTGCTGGCCCAGGTGGTGCCAGGCTGGGTCAGGCCCACGTTCACGCTGGCGGCTTGCCGATGCACCTTGCCCGCGCCGCTCACGGCATCAAGTTCTGCCTGCTGCAGGCTGAAACCCGTCGTCCAGCCGCGTGCGGGGTAGAAGTCCATACCAAAGGTATGCCCCACGCCCGTGGTGGGCCCGCTCTTCAGGCTTTGCGTTTCGTTGTAGAGATTGGTGGTATTCGAGATGCGCCAGCGCTGGCCCAGCGTAATGCTGCTGGGCGCCTGCGAAAGCAGCGGCGACTGGTCGTATACACCGGTCGAGTCGATCAGGCGGGTGTAGTTACCGTACAGCGAGTGATCGGGGCTCATCCGGTATTCACCGGTGAGCTTGGCCGCGTTGCCCCGATTGCCTGCCGTGTATTCGGCACCGGCCGAAGACTGATTGGCAAACTGGTACTTGGCGCCCACGGTGGCGGCATTGTTGCGCGGGTAAGCGCCGCCGTCATCATCGAGCGTGATCTGCCCGGTGCCGTACACGTCGAGCGTGCCGATCAGGCGCCGGGTGTAACCCAGCGCTGCCAGCGTTCCGGTACCGCTGTTCCCCTGATATGTCTCGGTGACGCGGCGGATTTCGGCAATCAGGTCGGAATGCTCTGCCAGGCGCCAGTCGATCTGCGCCTGTGCCTGCTCCAGGGCATCCGTGCCACGCTCGGATTTGCTGTAGCGGCCGGCGATCCGGATGTCTTCGCGCACCTGACCGGCATATTCAAAGCCGTATTCTCGGACGGGGTAGCCCAGGTCGGCTCGCGCCACGGAATACCCCGAGCTCACGTCTCGCCACCAGGCACCGACGGTCCAGTCGCGTGACGTCCACCCCAGCTCGCGCAGGTTGGCACGACCTTCGATGGCGGTGGCGTTGCCGCTGCGATGGGTCTGCGTTTGCGGGTTGATCTGCATGAAGCTCAGACCACCATTGTCGGAGTAGAAAATGGGCGCCATCGCAGCCTGCGTCTGCGAGTGCTCCATCTTGAGGTAAGTCCCGCGTCCGGCCTGCAGCGTCGCATCCACCCCTTTCAAGGTGTACGCCTGGTCCGAGCGCCCTTCGCTCACGTAGGTGCCGCCAACGGCAACGTGCTCGCCAAACCAGTGCTTGGCGCGCACGCCACCCGTCACGTTGTTGCTGTCGAATCCGCTTGGCACGTATTCGTAGTCCGCCAGCAGGTGGTTTTCGTAGCCACCGGTCGGGCGATCACGGAACAGCGTGCTGGTGTTCTGGTCGGCAATCTGGGCAAGCGGCTTCGTCATCATGATCCGCCCTTGCATCTCGTTGATGTCGTAGTCGATGCCGCGCACCAGCGAGATGCGGTTGACCACGCTACCCGTGGAGGGATCGCGCACCTCCAGCACGAGCTGATCGGAACCCGGCAGCAGATCGGTATGCCGCAGGTAGTACAAGCTACCGCCCGTGCCAAGGAATTCCGAGTGCCCCGCCACCGTTTGCGCCTGCGAGGCGAAGACCTTCACCTGCGTGCTCGGATCGCCCAGCGGCGTGCTGGAGCGGCTGCGCCAGTCGACCGCGGCGCCATACAAACTGCGCACGTACTGCGCGTACTGCGTGCCTGTGAAGCCGGTCTGGTAGTTGCCCCACAGCGCCTGGCTCTTGTCCCAATCGACCCGCAAGTACAGCTTGCCTTGCGTGTCGATGTCGCGGTACGTGGTGGAGTCATCGCCGTACACCGGGTAGTACATGTTCGGGTCCAGGCGACGGAACACGTCGCGCGGGTCCGCCTTGAACAGTCCGTCAAAGAGGTTGCCGACGTTGCGTTCGGTCGTATCAGCCTGGGCGGTGAACAGGTAGCGCCCGTCCACCTTGCCCTTGGTGTAGAAGGCCAGCCGCCCCTCGTCGAGGAAGCCGTTGCGGTAGCGGTCGTCCACGGTCAGGCCCGACGCACCGTCGCCGCTGATCGAACTCTTGGACATCGTCAAATCCGCAATGGCGACGATGAACAGGTAGTTCTCGCGCACGTTGATGTCCAGCGGGTAGCTGGTGCCCTCTCCGTTGGGGCCTTTCACATCGACGGCAAACCGGTGCATGCCAGTCGGCAACAGATACTCAGCCACGAACTTGCCGCGCTGATCCACGGGTACGGTCTGACCGTCGATGGTCAGACCATAGCCCTCGGGCACGTTCTGCCCGAACACCCGCACCCTCGATCCGCGGATGATGATGTTCTGCTGGCGCAGCGCGTTGTTGCCGAACGTACTGTCGAGCAGCGCGCGCGACTCCAGATCGCTGGCGCTCAATGCGCGCAGTGGGCCGCTGGCGTTCTGGTGCATCTGGTCAAGAATGCGCTGCCGATCTGCCGGCGACACCAGCAGCAGACTGCGCGGATAGGTCTCGTCGACGCTGCCATCGGCCGCCGTGGCACGCAGGATGTAGGTGAGTCGATCCCCGGGGCGCACGCGCGTGCCCTCGGGCAGGCTGCCGTCCCACGTTGCCTGAACCACGCCACCGGGCGCAATGTCCACCGTCGCCAGCGGCGTCACCAGGTCGGTGTCTTCGGCCCGGTAGATGCTGATCTGCATCCGCTTGATGAAGGCGGCGTAGTTGCTATAGACCTGCAGCTTGACCGGCTCGACGATGCGGCCACCCTCAACCGCCGCTTCGGACCCGGCCTGCACGCTCAGTACGGGCGTCGTCTGCGTGGGGTCTTCGGTTGCCCAGACCATCCCGCCGTTGGGCAGGTCGATGCTGAAATGGGTGGCCACGGCTTCTTGTCCGATGGCCGCGGGTTGTTTGTCGGCAGACGGCGTCTGTGCCGAGGCGGGCATCCCATAGCCCACGAAAAGGATGCCAGCGATGGCTGCATCCAGCGTTTTGAGTCGCATGGTCTTGGTGGCCTTCGAGCGGGGTCGGGACGAGGTTTGGGAGGCGAGACGCGTGTTCATTGCTGTCCCTCCTTGCCACCGTTGCCCTGCACCGCTGCACCCGCTTGAGCAGGTACCGCCGTCGGCAGCCTGACGCCGAAGTCGAAACGCGCCGGCACACCCTGCGTGATCCGCTTGACCAGCGGATTGGCCGTGGTGAACTCGCTGCGTGGCGGCAGCGTTGCCGGGTCCACCTTCATGATGAAGTTGCGACCGCGTGCGATGTTCGCAACGTCGATGCCCTCCAGGTGATACCGCCCGTAGGCATCCGTCTCGATGATGTTGCCCTCGACCGTCGCAATGCGGACACCCGGAATACCGCGCTCTTCCAGGCCGCTGTTGACGATGATGTAGTCGACGCGCAGCGTGCCGCCGTCTTCCTTCGTGACTTGGCGTTCAACGCTCAAGGCTTGTGACGAGAGCTGCTTCGCCACATCACCGCTGGGCGTGCTTTCCGTGCGGCCGTCTGCGTAGAGGCGAATCTTGCTGCCTTCTGCCGTCGTCAACGTGAAGTCGTCGGTTAAGGCGGCTTCGCGCAGGCGCTGCGAAATGACGATGCGATGCTTGTTCACGGGCTGCGCCATGCTCAGGCGCCCTGACAGGCTGCCCAGTGAGATGCCGTGCAGCAGCGGTGCGCTGGCGTCGGGCTCGGGGCGCGGGCCGTCGCCACGGTCCACCGTGGTGGAACCCGGTACGTAGGCGTCCGGATTGAAGCCGCCCTGTACGCGCAGGCTGGTCGCATTGGCGCTGGCTTGCCAGCCGTCACCGTTGCGGTCATCGAACACGGTGCCGAAAACACGGGTTTCCTCAAACAGCGGGTCGGCATCGCGGCGCACGGTTGCCTGTGCCTGGTTACTGACGCGCATGCCGTTGAGCAGCAGCAGTGCAGTGTTGACGTACTCCCCGCGAGCAGAAGCCCCCGGGCCCACGCGCAGCATGTAGACCACCGTCATCGAAGCGCCTGCGGAGAGGTCAATGCCTTCGATCCGGATCGGGCTGGTACCGGCCAGACGACCATTGCTCCCTGTCACCGTGAGCGAGTTGGCGATCAGGCTAAAGCCGACCGGCGGCGTATCCACCAGAACGGCGCCCTGGATGTTGGTCTTGCTGGGGTTCTGCACCGTCAGCGTGTAGCGCACGACATCGCCCACGTTCACCTTCTGCGGTGCCGCCTGTTTGTTCACATGCAGCAGCGCGTCATCGCTCACGGCAAAGCGGATCGCGGCGTCGCTGCAGTTTGTCGGCGCCATCCGGTCGCAGATGCGATAGCGCAAGGTGTAGCTGCCGCCGGGCGTGCCCGGGGGCACGATCACGGTACCGTCCGGACGGAGCGACAGCCCCGGCAGGCCGCCGTTGTCCAGCAGCGTCACGTTGATGTTGCTCGGGTTGGTGATCGGCTTGCCGCCCTGGGTGTCGTTGCCCAGGACGATCCCGATCGGGCCGCCGGTCGCGCCGTTCACAGGAGTCTGGCGGTAGTCGTCATCGGTCGCCTGCAGCGGCTGCGATGTCACCGTCACCGAGACGCTGGCCGTGGCGCAGTTGGCCGGGTTCAGCTTCTCGCAGATCTGGTAGCCGATCGTGTACGTGCCAGCCGGCGTACCCGGTGCCACGGATACCAGGCCGGTATTCGGGTCGAGGCTCACCTTCGGGTTGCTCGATGGCGTCGTCACGCTCACGTTGATGTTGCCCGGCGTTGCCTTCGAGCCATTGAGCGTGTCGTTGTCCAGCACATTGCCGACCTGCGGGCTACCGCTCGAGCCATCGACTCCGGTGTAGTTGTCATTGCCCGCCGCGATCTTGCCCGGCGCCACCGTCACCGTTGCAGTCGCGTTTGCGCAGTTGGTCGCGTTCAGCTTCTCGCAGATCTGGTAGCCGATCGTGTACGTGCCGGCCGGCGTGCCCGGTGCCACCGACACCAGACCGGTGTTCGGGTCCAACGTCACCTTCGGGTTGCTCGACGGAGAGGTCACGCTCAGGTTGACCGTGCCCGGCGTCGCCTTGGCACCATTGAGCGTGTCGTTGTCCAACACGTTGCCCACGCTGCTGTTGCCCGCGTTGCCGTCGATGCCGGTGTAGGTGTCGTTGTTGGCAACGATCTTGCCCGGCACCACCGTCACGGTTTCCGTGGCGGTCGCACAGTTGGTCGGGTTCAGCTTCTCGCAGATCCGGTAGCCGATGGTGTACGTGCCTGCCGGCGTGCCCGGCGCAACCGACACCACACCGGTGTTCGGGTCCAGTGTCACCTTCGGATTGCTCGACGGCGTCGTCACGCTGACGTTGACGGTGCCCGGCGTGACCTTGGTGCCGTTGAGCGTGTCGTTGTCCAGCGCATTGCCAACGTTGCTGTTGCCCGCGTTGCCGTCGATGCCGGTGTAGGTGTCGTTGCCGGCAACGATCTTGCCCGGCGCCACCGTCACCGTGGCGGTGGTATTGGCGCAGTTGGTCGGGTTCAGCTTCTCGCAGATCTGGTAGCCGATGGTGTACGTGCCTGCCGGCGTGCCCGGTGCCACTGCCACCAGACCGGTGTTCGGGTCCAGCGTCACCTTCGGGTTGCTCGACGGAGAGGTCACGCTGATGTTGACCGTGCCCGGCGTCGCCTTGGCACCGTTGAGCGTGTCGTTGTCCAGCACGTTGCCGACGCTGCCGTTGCCGGCGTTACCGTCGATACCGGTATAGCTATCGCTGCCAGCCGTAATCGGGCCCGTCACCACCGTCACCGAAGCGGTAGCGTTTGCGCAGTTGGTCGGGTTCAGCTTCTCGCAGATCTGATAGCCGATGGTGTACGTGCCCGCCGGCGTGCCCGGTGCCACCGACACCACGCCCGTGCTCGGATCCAGCGTCACCTTCGGGTTGCTCGATGGCGTCGTCACGCTCACGTTGACGGTGCCCGGCGTGGCCTTGGTGCCGTTGAGCGTGTCGTTGTCCAGCACGTTGCCAACCTGTGGGTTGCCGGTGGCGCCGTTCGTCCCGGTGTAGGTGTCATTGCTTGCAATGATCTTGCCGGGTGCCACCGTGACCGTGGCCGTGGCGCTCGCACAGTTGGTCGGGTTCAGCTTCTCGCAAATCTGATAGCCGATGGTGTACGTACCCGCCGGCGTGCCCGGTGCCACTGCCACCAGACCGGTGTTCGGGTCCAGCGTCACCTTCGGGTTGCTCGATGGCGAGGTCACGCTGATATTGACCGTGCCCGTTGTCGCCTTGGCGCCGTTGAGCGTGTCGTTGTCCAGCACGTTACCGACGCTGCTATTGCCTGCGGTGCCGTCAATGCCGGTATAGGTGTCGTTGCTGGCCGCAATGGGCGCCGCGCCCACCACAATGGTGGCCGTCGCCGAAGCGCAATTGGTCGGGTGCACGGCGTCGCACACCGTGTACGGAATCTTGTAGGTACCCGCCGGCGTGCCGGGCTTGACCGTGATCGTGCCGTCAGGATTGAGCGTGAAGCCCCCCGAAGACGGCGTGGGCGTTGTGGCACCCCAGGTCAACGTCACGTTGCCCTTGCCGGTTCCACTCGTCGGACCATTCGTGCTGCCCAGGGTGTCATTGACGAGCACGCTGCCAAGCGAGCCCCCTGCTGCGCCGCTGGGCACGTTGTAGTTATCGTTGTTGGCGACGATCTTCGGGTCGCCAATCGGCGTATCAACAACGCCAGTCGACGTGACGGGGCTACCGCCGCCCGAGGGCGTGGCCGTGACGGTCGCAACGTTGTGGATCGGCACGCCGGCATCTACGTCAGCCTGCGTCACCGTGTAGGCAAAGCTGCCGCAGTTCGCGGAGCCACCCGGGTTGATCGTTGTGGGCGTACACGCCAGTGCGGTACCGCCGGCTTTCGGGTCCGACACCGTCAAGCCGGTCAGCACAACGCTGCCGCTGTTGACGGCCGTGATGCTGTAGCCGATGGTTTCGCCCGCATCCGCCTTGCCGTTGCCATTGGCGTCATTGAGCGTAGCCGTCTTGGTGACCGACATGGCAGGCGTGCCCTGCACGGTGGTCGATACCGTCGCGCTATTGTTGCCCGTTGAGGGTTCCGCCACCGTGGTATCGGTGGTGGCCAGTTGCACGGTCGCAGTGTTGCTGATATTTCCAGCCGCGCCCGGCGCATTCACATTGATGGTGATCTGTACGCTGCTGCCGGCCGGCAGGCTCTGCACGGCGCCGGTAATCACATACCCCGCGGCATCGCTGCCCGTAACGCTGGTACCCAGCGCGCCGCAGATTGCACCGCCGGTCGGGTTGCCGCAGCTCACATTCCCGGCAGTGACACCCGTGATGCCCACGGGCATGGTGTCCTTGAAGGTGGCGCCGGTGGCAGGGTATGCGCCGGTGTTGGTGATGGTCAGCGTGTAGGTCATTGGCTGACCTGCCTGCACCGTGGCGGGCCCCACCTTGGTGACGCCCAGGTCCACCACGCGCGGGATGTTCGTGAGCGTGCAGTCCACCCGGTCAGCCAGTTGCAGCAGGTTCAGCGTCGGCGGATTGGCCGGATCGAACGTGCCGCTGGGCAGCACCGTGCTCGAACCCGCATTGCCGTTGGTACAGGCGATCGTCCTGTCGTACTGCGCCAGCGTGTAGCGGCTGCCCGGCGCCATCTGCTCGATCAGGGTGAGCACGTTGCCCGGCATGACGGCCTGGCCGCTGATGTACGGATAGTTGCCGGTACCGGTGCCCGACGTGGAGGTGTTGATGACCTCGTTCCCCTTGGCATTGAGAACGCGGTAGGTAAATTGATCCGAAGGGTCCAGGCGACCGCTCGGCAGTGCCTTGCGCAGCCGCACCCCGCCCCAACGCACGCCAAACGCCATGCCTTGCAGGCTGGAGCCGTTGGTGTGGACTTGCCCCATCACGGTAAACGGGGAACCCGTGCGCGTGGTGGAGAACACTGCGGCGTTGGCGGTGCCGGCTTTGCCCACCAGCCGCTGACAGTCGGGCATGGCAGCGCAAGCCGATGGCGGTGAGGCGGAGCCTCCCGGCGGGCCATAGGAGGGGTTGTTGTTCGCCGATGCGCCCAGCCACTCCACCAGATGAAGCGCACTCCCGCCGGACACCACACCGAAATCCAGGTTTTCGCCGGTGTTCGTGCTCTCGCCATCGGCCAGCACCATTTCAAAGCTGTTGGTCGCTTCCTGGCCCGCCGGGTTGTAGATGTGGATGTCCTGCAGCGTGACCGTGGTGTGGTTCGCGACGCTGCCGTTGTTGGTATAGAGCGCGGCCTTGTTCGGCGTGTAGATGGTGTAGTAGCCGCTGGTGCCGCTGAACTGGGACCCAGTCCAGGATGGCGCCTGCACGCCGCTCAAGCCAGAGCTGGTCCCGATGTTGCTCACGACCGCCGTCAGGGTCAGGGTCGAGCCATCCGGCAGATCAAACGTGAGCGGCGTTGAGCCGTTCGTGGTCAGCGATACGCCGTCGAGCTGCAGCCAGCAGATCTCATCGACATGAACCCCCTTCGAGTTCGGATCGGCCATGCGGCAAAGGTTGTTGGCAAATGCCGGCGATGCCAGCAACCATGCCAACGATGCCAGTAAGAGCAACCCGCAACGCTTCCACCAGGCACGCCGAAAAGCACTGTGCCGGCGATAACCCCCACCTTGATATTCCATCTTTGGAACGCCCCGTTATCAACAAACGACCGCCCGTCATGCGTAACCGTTTGGTTTAAATATTTCGACGCATACCCGACGCCGCCACCAAATGAAACGGCGGCAACAAGCAAGGTAAAAACGGGGAGAAGAAAAGGGGAGCAGCGAGATGAGGTCTATAAAATGAACGAGCGAATGCTGCCCGCACGATAAAATCGCGCTTGCAAATACCGCCGTCAGATTTAGAACTGCGTTATGAGCGTATTTCGTGACAAAGCAGACAGGCCTGCCCGCATACGCGCAGCAATGCCTGCCATTGAGCGCAGACCAGGCGCCCTGACACGAAAGAACCTCTCATTTTGACCCGCCATGAATGACTGGCGACGGCTCTTGACGATGGCCACACCCCGCCTCTCGCCAACCGCACCAACCCTGGACCGACTCCCGAACCCTTAAAAAGCGGTAGCTCAAGCCGGCTACAGCCAATTTCCCCTACAACCCGCAACGTCGCTTCTTTCTGTTCCTGCACATGTTCCCAAAAGACACTGAGAACCTTTGCAGCCCACCAGTTTTTTTACAGCGCTATTCGCTTTGACTCTTGTACGTAACGCCAGAAAGCCGCACCGGACGGGTTTATGCAACAACACCGTACGACACTACGCTGACATGGCGCGCAATATTACCAACTAAGGAGCAAATTAAAACAAACTCCCCTCATCAAACATGTCAAACAATTGTAAAAACGCAGTCTGAGTGTTTTCTTGAAAAGCAGGAATTTATTCGGAGGAGGCAAAAAAAATCCTGCCTCAAAATAGGCGATGTGCATTCTGGGAGCATTCGGGTAGGCGCGTTTTTTGATCAGCGGAAAAATACTTTGCCCGAGCGGATGGATCTTCAAAGTTCCCACAAGATCGGATGCCTGCCGGGTTCAACGCTGGGCAAGGACGGTGTGCGCGAACCGGAGATGCATCAATAGAGAGGCCGCTGGACAACTGCCCGCGCAAAAAGCGCGCCTCTCGCATGCGTGGTTGATGTGCTTAGCCACAACAGTAACGAGGTTATTGGCGCAGTCATGGCGGCGCTCACCCTGCCCGGCGTCCCGCGTGCGGGGTGGGATCAGTTCAAGCGGTTGCGCTGTATGCCAGACAACGTTTTCCCCGAAACGGCATCGCGTCTCGCCAGCCGTGCGCAACCTCCCTCTATGTCATATAGGTCCGCTTATACTTGCGCGGGACCATGGCGCATGCGCGGACCACGATGCCCCACGGTTCGGCCTACCCTTCTCCGCTTGCTCGTCGTCATGCCATCTCGCCCGTCATATTCGACGTCGCTTCGTGCCGCCCCGGATCTCGCCGGTGCGCACATCCTTGTCGTAGATGATTGCCCTAACGAGCTTCAACTACTGATCGAGATTTTGCGTGTTGCCCGTTGCCGGATCAGTGTTGCGTTTGACGGCGTCCAGGCGTATCACCGGGCACAGGCCGTGGCCCCTGACCTGATCCTGATGGATTTACGCATGCCCCGCATGGATGGCTTTGCCTCGTGCCGGTTGCTCACTGCAACGCCCTCAACACAGGCCATTCCGATCATTATGTTGACGGCGGCGACGGATCTCGATGACCGACTCGAAGGGCTCGAAATCGGTGCGATTGACTATATCGTCAAGCCGTTTGAACCCGCAGAAGTCATTGCGCGCATCCGGAATCATCTGAAGAAGGCGCTCACCAGTCGTTCCGAGCACTATCTGCCCGCGCTCCCCGACACGCCGGATGCGTCCTTGGTACGCGCAGCCAGCCAGCTTCTGCTGCGTGACGTGCGCAACCCGCCCACCGTCGAAGATCTCGCCAAGCAGGTGGGTACCCACGAAAAGCGCCTGTCTCGGGTATTCCGCGACCATCTCGGAAAGACCGTCTTCGAATATTTGCGCGACACGCGACTGCAGATGGCGCAGCGTTTTCTCGCTAGAACTTCGATGGGCACGGGGGAGATCGCTGAAGAGATCGGTTTTTCCAGCGCCGCCAATTTTGCAACGGCGTTTCGCGACCGCTTCGGTACCACGCCATCTGCCTGGAAGCGGCAGCACCGCGAAGTCGACATCACCGATCCCATTCAGGTCCCGAACACCGATGCGTGACCGATGCAAAGCATGTGCAGTGTTGTATCGCACTGCGCTGTGCTTCCTGCTGCTTGCGTGCATGCCCCTTCCGGCAGCTTGGGCCGCCACGGCTGAAGGCCCAGGGCTGCTGGAAGATGTATCGATATTCGAAGACGCCACGGCCGCGATGCCGCTCGAAGCGATCGTTGCCCTGCCCAAGAGTGATCATGGTGGCTTCGTGCCGGCCACAAAGGCGCGGTTGAATCCAGGATTCTCGCGGTCTGCCTGGTGGGTCCGCCTCACGCTGGTCAATCACGACCATGTCGAGCGCCCAATCGTGCTGGCGCTGCGCGACGCACGTGTTGATCGGGCGGACTTCTATACCCCGCGGAGCGGCCACTGGGCACAGGATGCCGTATTCCCGCCCGCTAGCACCGACGCGAATCAGGCGCAGCCCCGGTATCCGGTGCTCAACATGACCCTGCATCCAGGCGAGAGGATCCCGGTCATGGTGCGAGTCACCTCCCGCAAGACATTGCAACTGGAGCCCATGGCCTTTGCTCAGGAGGCATGGCATGCAAGGGAGATTCGCGCCGCCCTGTGGAACTTTGGGTTCCTTGGCGGCCTGCTGGCGTTGACGTGGGCTGCCTTGCTGATCGGATTCTTTTCCCGCAGTAGCGCGTTCTATCTGTTGGCAGGCCTGTCCCTGAATACTGCCTTGTATGAGGCATCCATTCGCGGCTATACCCGTGCGTATCTTTGGCCGCATGCGCCCGAATGGTCAGCGCGCAGCGAAATACTGTTTGTGTATCTTGCTATTGCACTCTTCATTGCGTTCATCCTGAAGATTGCGCGCGGAGAAAACGTCAGGATGCCGGTGCAGGTCATCTACGTGGCGATACTGTGCCTCGAGTGCATTGGCATGATCGGTGCTGCGTTCGGCGACCTCCTTGTCTTTACGCGGTTCTGCCTGCAACTGAGCGTCGCACTCGGCATCCTCAATATCTGCATTGCGCTGCTGTTTGCCAAGCGCGGCACCCCTACCGGCCGTCTGTTGCTGGTAACGGTCTGCTTTGCTCTATTCAATTTGCTGATACGGACTGTCGAAGGGCTCGATGCGCTACCTGCAGCGCTTTCATGGCTCAAGTCCGACATTTACCCCAATCCCGTCATGGCGATCATCGGCCTTGCCACGCATCTCGTGGTGCTGGCCGCCTGGATCCACCATGTGGGCCGTCAGCGCACGGAAGCAAGGCAGCGGCTGGAGCATTGGCAGCTCACGGAACAGGATCGGCTGCGGGACGAAGTCGCGAAACGGACAGTCGCGCTCAACGAAGCGCTTGGCCAGGCGCAAACCAGCATGCAGCAAAAGATCGAAACCCTGGGGTACGTCAGCCACGATTTGCGTGCACCGTTGTCTACGATCAATGGGTACGCGAAGCTCCTGCTGGATAGCGCGACACAGAGTCAGGCCAAGCTGATCCAATCCATCGACCGCAGCATCCGCTACCAACTGACGCTCATTGACGAGCTGCTGGAATATACGAAGGCCGAACTGCAGCCACTCGGCGTTGCGCCCAGCCCCGTGGACTTGCCAGACCTTCTGGATGACATCGCCGGCTATGCCATCGCACTTTGCGCACAACAGAACAACCAGTTCATCTATCGGCCGCTGACGCCGCTGCCGAAAACGTTGGAGATCGACGGAATCCGTCTGCAGCAGGTCTTGCTCAACCTCCTGTCCAACGCTTCGAAGTTCACACACAACGGCGTCGTCACGCTAACCGTAGAGGCCCACAAGCAGGTCGACGGCTATCGCATCGGCCTTGAGGTGGCCGACACCGGCATCGGGATCGACGTCGCGAAGAAAACCGACATTTTCGGCGCCTACCAACAAGTCCAGGCAATCAACGGCGGGACTGGACTCGGTCTGTTTATCGCACAACGCATCGTCAAAGCCATGCGCGGCGAACTGCTTGTCTCCAGCAGGCCCGGCGTTGGAACATCGTTCACGTTCGAAATCGTCGCACCGGCCCTTGGGCATGTCCTGATCGATGTGGACGACCTCCCTCGCCCAGCACAGCCCAAGACCGAACCCGCACGGCCCCGTACGCCAACGCTCCGACCTCCTGCCCAGGACCTTGATGAACTTGCCCAGTTCGCCAGAAACGGCCGCCTGACAGACGTGGAAGACTGGATCCGCAGATTTGCGAATGTCCCCGGCTATGCCAGCTTTCTCGATGAAGTTCAAAAATGCGTCGATGCCTTGGAATTTGCAGCGATAGAAGCGCTGCTTGGTTCGGCACAAGACCAGGCGGATCTGACCTCTGTTGATCTGGACCGAATCCTGCCCCACCGGGTGTAGCCCAATCAACCACGTCTCGCCTGTCTGCGGCGACGCGCCTCCACAAGGCCACGCCCGCACTCTTCCTGAACGCATCCAATAACAACGAAGCCTGCGTTGAAACTCATGAACTTGCCACCAAGCTCCAGTCAGCGAAATGCGGGGTATTCGGACCTTCGCTGCACTCCACTGCAGCCGTGCTGCGTAGTGCGACGAAAGGTCGGGAGGGCAACATATCAAGGTCGACGGGCGATCATTGCTGGAGCGATGCTTTGCGCAACGGCCGCTGGCGATGCGTACGCGCAGGCGGCACAACAAGCGGACGATGCACAAGCGCCGGTCGCCGCGCTTCCGGAGATCGTTGTGAAAGGCGTGGCGAACGCGCCGTCAGTCGGGCTCGTCGGTCAACGCACCACAACGGGAACGAAGACCGATACGCCGATCACGGAGATTCCTCAAACGGTCAACATCGTCACTGAGCAGCAGATGGCGATGACCGGCGCAACCGACCTCAGCCAGGCACTGCGCTACCTGCCAGGGTTCGCATCATATGGATCCGACAACCGCTCGGACCTGTATGCGACGCTGCGAGGCTTTAAACCTTCTCTGTTTGTCGACGGGTTGCAAGCGCCGAATACAACGGTCATCGCAGATTGGCGCGTTGCCCCGTATACGATCGACAGCATCACTGTGCTGCGTGGGCCGACGTCGGTGCTGTATGGGGCCGGCGATCCGGGCGCGATCGTCGATGTGCAGACGAAGCAGGCCGACGGCCAGCGCGTGCGCGAGGTGGGTGTGCAGATCGGCAACTACGCCCGGAAGGAGACGATGCTCGACATCGGCGACAAGCTCGACGCCGACGGTAGAGTTGCCTATCGCTTCGTCGGCGTTGCGAGCGACGGCAACGCACTGACCGGGCCGCATGACGAGCAGCGCGTCGCGCTTGCGCCTTCACTGCGCTGGCGGCCGGATGCCGACACCTCGCTGACACTCACCGCGACCTACCTGCAGGACCGGAGTGATTTTTCACACAACTTCCTCCCCGCGCAGGGCACCGTGCTGCCCAACCCCAATGGGCAGCTCACGCATGACGTCTACACGGGCGACCCGACATTCAATGACTACCGAAAGAAGCAGTGGTCGCTCGGCTATCAGTTCTCGCACAACCTCAATTCGACGTGGACATTGCGCCAGAACGTGCGTTGGATGCACTTGTCGCTTGATGACGCATCGGTCTTCGGCGCGGGTCTTGCCCCGGGCAGCACCACCAACATCACGCGCTACGCAGGGCTGTTCCAGTTCAACTACAGCCGCTTCGATATCGACAACACCGCACAGGCGCGCTTCGGCACAGGGCCACTCGAACACACGGTGCTACTCGGCTTCCAGTACAGCCGGCAGACAACGACCGATAGCGAGTGGCTTGCGCTGGCGCCGCGCCTGAATCTCTACAACCCGGTCTATACGCCGGTCACGACCGCGATCTTCTCGGGCCCGACGTTCCTGGGCCACCCCAATCTGTACACGGCGATGAGCACGGTCAGTACCTACGCACAAGACCAGATCAAATGGAACCGCTGGGTTTTGACGCTCGGTGGCCGCGAGGATTGGGTCAACGTGCGCCAGGACAACCGCGGGGCCGGCACGCAGACGAACCAGGACGTCAGCGCGTTCTCGGGCCGTGTCGGCCTCACGTATCGCGGCAGCTACGGGCTTTCGCCGTACGTCGGCTATTCGACATCGTTCAACCCGGTCATCGGTGTGAGGATGTTTGGTGGAGGATTGCCGCAACCAACGCGCGGCAAGCAGACCGAGGCTGGCCTACGCTGGCAGCCGCTGGGCGAGAAGCTGATGCTGAGCGCGGCGGTCTACCAGATCAACCAGACGAACGTCGTGACACCGGCGCCGAGAAATCTCGATCCCACCGGCATGTCCTCCGTGCAGACTGGCGAGGTGCGTTCGCGCGGCATCGAGCTGAGCGCGGTCGGCAACCTGACGCGCGAGTTATCGCTGATCGCGTCGTACATCTATCAGGATGTGAAGAACGTGAAGGCGAACGACGCGTCGCTGAACCACTGGCCGGTCGACATTCCGCGGCCGCGCCAGATGGCGTCGCTGTGGGCTGACTGGACATGGCGCACCGGAGCCCTCGCGGGATTCGGCATTGGCGGCGGGGTCCGCTACCAGAGCGCGTCGGCGGGTGCGTCGGACAACTCGCTGACGGTCCCCAGCTACACGCTGTACGACGCGGCACTGCACTATGGCACACGCGATTGGCGTTTTTCGCTGAACGTGATGAACCTGTTCGACCGTCGCTACATCAGCGGCTGCCAGTCGTACGCGGTTTGTGTATTCGGCAACGAGCGCACCGTGCTGGCCAGCGCCAAATACAATTGGTGACGATACACCTCTGATTGCCAGCCCCACCATCCGACAACCCCACCATGACAGAACGCATCCTGCTCAGCATCGACGCCGGCGTGGCCGAAGTCCGGCTCAACCGGCCCGAGAAGATGAACGCCATCGACCCGGCCATGTTCGAGGCCCTGGTCGCAACCGGTGAACGCCTGATGAATGAACCAGACTTGCGCGCCGTGGTGTTGTCCGGCGAAGGTCGCGCGTTCTGCGCCGGGCTGGACATGGGCAGCATGGCAAGCCTCGGCACGGGCGACAGTGGATCAGACATCGGCGCTGGCCGGTTGGCTCGGCGTACGCATGGATCGGCCAACCTGCCACAGTACGCTTGCACGGTCTGGCGCGATCTGCCGGTGCCGGTGCTGGCGGCAGTGCATGGCGTTGCTTACGGCGGTGGGTTACAGATTGCGCTGGGCGCAGACGTCCGCTACGTGCGCGCCGACACGCGCATGTCAATCATGGAAGTCAAATGGGGGTTGGTGCCCGACATGGGCGGCATGGCCCTCACGCGTGGCCTCGTGCGGCCCGACCGGCTGCGTGAGCTGATCTATAGCGGGCGCGTCGTCAACGGTGACGAAGCCTGTGCCCTGGGTCTGGCAACCCACGTGGTCGACGACCCGCGCGCGGCTGCCCTGGCGGCAGCGCGAGAAATTGCGCAGAAGAGCCCGGACGCAATCCGTGCAGCCAAGCGCCTGATGGGCGTTGTGGAGGATGGCGATACCGCTGCCATCCTGCTGGCCGAATCGATTGAGCAGGACCGCCTGATCGGCGCGGCTAACCAGCGTGAGGCGGTGCTCGCCGGCATGGAAAATCGCGCACCGGCGTTTCAGCCGGCCGCGAAGCACTCAAACAGCTAGCTCAACGGAAGTGATGCACTCAGGCGGCGACGGGCTTGCCGCCGAGCGCCGCACGCATGGCACGCGAACGGCTGACCACCTCGTCACGCAGCGGCGCGCGCAGGCCCATCGCAAAGGCGGTCTCGGCCACCAGAAACAGCGGCCCAACCACCAGCCCCACCAAGTCATCGACAAAGGCTGGTTTGCGCCCTTCGTAGTAGTGGCCGACAAACTGGATGATCCAGCCGATCACAAACAAGCCGATGCCCGCCGATAGCCAAGCCGCTACCGAATGTCCGGCCACCTGCTGGCCAATCCACACACACAGGCCGATCAGCACAAACATCACCACGCCAAACGCCACATCCAGGCGCAGGTAGAACACCGTGACGGCCGCCAGCAGGAACAGCGCCGGCGTAACAGCCACACCGCCGGGCAACGCTGCAAACACGGGGCGGGACAACAGAATCGCCACCGCCAGCACAATGGCCGGGATGCCGACAAAGTGCGTGGCGATATTGCGCCCGTCCTGGTGGTAGGCCGCGTAGTTGGAAAGATGGTCTGACAGGCTGCGCATCGTGGTCTCCAGTTTTTGTGCGTTTGCAGCATGGACGCTGCAGTTGCCCTCTCGTTATGATCCTTTCATCTTAGTCAGCGGATGGAACGGCGCTCTGTCATATAGCCGACAAATTCGCCTTGTCTGTTGCCCCTCCACTGCCGGCCCCATGGACCGTTCCGCTCTCTTCCACCCACAAGCAGATGCTGCGTCGTACCGTGAACGCCTGCATGCCAGCAGCTGGTTCGGTACGTTGGATGCGCCCTTACAGGACGCATTGATCGGCATTGCCGCCGTGCGCCGCCTGAGCGCGGGCGATGTGCTGTTCCGGCGCGGCGATCCACCCGACGGGTTGTATTGCGTGGTGGAGGGCACCATCTGCATCGGCGCCACCAGCGCGGAGGGGCGCGAAGCCCTGTTGGCGGTGCTGGAACCCGTCAACTGGTTTGGCGAAATTGGTGTTTTCGACCGCCAGCCGCGCACCCATGACGCCCGCGCCGACGCCAGTACCACGCTGTTGCACATGCCGCAGGCCGCGCTGATCGCCCTGCTGGACAGCAACCCGGCACTGCTGCATGCCTTCGCCCTGCTGCTCACGCACAAGCTGCGGCTGACCTTCACCGTACTGGAAGAAACCGCCCTGCTGCCCGCCTCCGTGCGCGTGGCCCGGCGCTTGCTGTTGATGGCCGACGGCTACGGCGACCTGCGTCTGGGCACCCGCCGCGTGCTGCGGGTGCCGCAGGAGCAGCTTGCACAGTTGCTGGCGCTGTCCCGCCAGACCGTCAATCAGGTGCTCAAAGACCTGCAGGCACGCGGGATTCTCAAGGTCGCTTACGGCGAGATTGAACTGCTGGATTTCGCCGGATTGCGTGATCTTGCCCGGGGTGAGGGTTGAATCACCAACCAATACCCCTACATGCGGTGAGATAGGACCGATCCTATAATGTGTTCCCACTCGCACATTCGCCCTTCGCATGGTGTGGAGGGCGTGAAGCGAGACTTTCTCCAAGAGATCCATCATGCCCCGCCAGACCCCCATCGAGCGCTATCGCAACATCGGCATCTCGGCGCACATCGACGCCGGCAAAACCACCACGACCGAGCGCATCCTGTTCTACACCGGGGTCAATCACAAGATTGGCGAGGTGCATGACGGCGCGGCCACGATGGACTGGATGGAGCAGGAGCAGGAACGCGGCATCACCATCACGTCGGCGGCCACGCACTGCATGTGGAAAGGTATGGCGGGTAACTACCCGGAACACCGCATCAACATCATCGACACCCCGGGCCACGTCGATTTCACCATCGAGGTGGAGCGCTCCATGCGCGTGCTGGATGGTGCGTGCATGGTCTATGACTCCGTGGGCGGCGTGCAGCCGCAGTCGGAAACCGTCTGGCGCCAGGCCAACAAATACAAGGTGCCGCGCATCGCGTTCGTCAACAAGATGGACCGCATCGGCGCAGACTTTTTCCGCGTTGAGCGCCAGATGCGCGAGCGCCTGAAGGGCAATCCGGTGCCGATTCAGATCCCGGTCGGCGCGGAAGATGGTTTCCGCGGCGTGGTCGACCTCGTCAAAATGAAAGAGATCCTGTGGGACGATGCCTCACAGGGCGTGAAGTTCACCTACGTCGACATCGACCCTGCGCTGCTACCCATCGCCCAGGAATGGCGCGAGAAAATGGTCGAGGCCGCCGCAGAGGCGAGTGAAGAGCTGCTCAACAAATACCTCGGCGGCGAAGAGCTGACCGAGGAAGAGATCAAGCGCGCCCTGCGCAAACGCACCATCGCCGGTGAAATCCAGCCGATGCTGTGCGGCTCTGCGTTCAAGAACAAGGGCGTGCAGGCCATGCTGGATGCGGTGGTCGACTACCTGCCCTCGCCGGTGGACATTCCCGCCATTGAAGGCCACGGCGAGAAGGATGAGCCGCTCGAACGCCACCCCAGCGACAGCGAGCCATTCTCCGCGCTCGCCTTCAAGATCATGACCGACCCGTTTGTCGGCCAGCTCGCGTTCTTCCGCGTGTACTCGGGCAAGATCAATTCGGGCGACACGGTCTACAACTCGGTCAAGCAGAAGAAGGAGCGCCTGGGCCGCATCCTGCAGATGCACGCGAACCAGCGCGAAGAGATCAAGGAAGTGCTGGCCGGCGACATTGCCGCCGCCGTGGGCCTGAAGGACGTGACGACCGGCGAAACGCTCTGCGACCCCGAAAACGTCATCGTGCTGGAGCGCATGGAGTTCCCCGAGCCCGTGATCAGCCAGGCCGTGGAGCCCAAGACCAAGGCTGACCAGGAAAAGATGGGCATCGCCCTGAACCGCCTGGCACAGGAAGACCCGTCGTTCCGCGTGAAGACGGATGAGGAATCCGGCCAGACCATCATCTCGGGCATGGGCGAACTGCACCTGGAAATCCTGGTCGACCGCATGAAGCGCGAGTTTGGCGTGGAAGCGACGGTCGGCAAGCCGCAGGTGGCGTACCGCGAAACCATCAAGAAGGCCGCCGAAGACGTCGAAGGCAAGTTCGTCAAGCAGTCGGGCGGGCGCGGTCAGTACGGCCATGCGGTCATCACGCTGGAGCCGAACGAGGGCAAGGGCTACGAGTTCGTCGACGAGATCAAGGGCGGCGTGATTCCGCGCGAGTTCATCCCGGCGGTGGACAAGGGTATCCGCGACACGCTCAACACGGGTGTGCTGGCCGGCTATCCGGTGGTGGATGTGAAGGTGCGCCTGACGTTCGGCTCGTACCACGACGTGGATTCGAACGAAAACGCGTTCCGCATGGCCGGCTCGATGGCCTTCAAGGATGCGATGCGCAAGGCCGGCCCCATCCTGCTCGAACCGATGATGGCCGTGGAAGTGGAAACGCCCGAAGACTACATGGGCAACGTGATGGGGGACTTGTCTTCACGGCGCGGCATGGTGCAAGGCACGGAAGACATCGCTGGTGGCGGCGGCAAGATCGTCAAGGCCGAGGTGCCGCTGGCTGAGATGTTTGGGTACTCGACCGCGCTGCGTTCGGCCACACAAGGCCGTGCGACGTACACGATGGAGTTCAAGCACTACGCGGAAGCCCCGCGCAATGTGTCTGAAGCGGTGATCTCGGCCAAGAAGGTCTGAGGCTGTTTTGCTTCATTCGCTGCGGCCGCCTCGTGCGGCCGCAGTGCTTTGCGGGCTAACCCGCGGGCAGGTTCTCGACGCAAAAATCGATGAACGCATGCACCTTGGCCGGCAGGTGGCGCCGTGTTGGGTATAGCGCGTACAAGGCAAAGCGTTCGTCCGGCCAGTCGGGAAACAGGTCAACCAGTTGGCCGCTGCGCCGCAGGTCTTCCGTACCCAGCGCCATCACCTGGGCAATGCCCGCCCCCGCCACGCACGCCGCGTGCATCGTGCGCACGTCCGACACCATCAACCGCCCGGCGGGCCGGATCTCGATGCGCTCGTCCTTGCGCCAGAACTCCCACTCGTAGGGGCGCCCCGTGACCGGGTTGTAGAACAGGATGCGCTCGTGTGACGGCACATCGCGCGGATGCGCGGGTTTTCCGTGGCGGGCGATGTAGCCCGGGGAAGCCACGGTCACGATGCGCGTCTCAATCAGCTTGCGCGCCACGAACGAGCCCACCGGCGGTGGCCCGAATCGGATCGCCAGATCAAACCCATCGGCCACCAGATCGCCCACGTCGTCACGCATGATGAGCTCCAGCGACAGATCAGGATGGCGCTCCAAAAAACCCGCCACCGGCGTCGCCAACGCCATCCGCGAGAAAAACGGATCGACGTTCACCCTCAGTCGGCCCTGCACGGCGCCCGCTGCGCCCGAAGCCATTGCGGCGGCCTCGGCGATACCCATCAGGTGGGGCCCGACCTGCTCGTAGAGACGGCGCCCCTCGTCAGTGAGCGTGAGCGAACGCGTGGTCCGCTCGATCAGGCGCACGCCAATGCGCGCCTCCAGCCGACTGACCGCACGGCTCACCCCGGACGGCGACAACCCCAGCGCATCGGCCGCACGTACGAAGCTGCCGCTTTCTGCCACGGCCGCCAGCAGCGTGATGCCAGAGAACAATTGCCCATCGAACGTCATGCAAACCCCTTCTGCCCATCGTCATTACGGGAGATTTTTCACGAATGATTTGCATGTTACGCACTTTATTCAAAGCAGAGTGGCCGGCACTATGGCGGCCTGTTCACCCGGTGGTCCCTCCGTTCATCCATCAGGCAACCCAAGGAGCCGCACATGCTGCACGCATTGAAGACGCAAGGTGTTTCCATCCCCCGGCTGGGGCTCGGCACATTCCGCGTGCCCAATGAAGATTGCCAGCCCGTGGTCGAAAGCGCGCTGGCGCTTGGCTACCGGCACATCGACACCGCCGCGATGTATGCCAACGAGGCCGCCGTGGGTGCAGCCATCGCTGCCTCGGGTCTGCCACGCGACGAGATCTTCGTCACCACCAAGGTGTGGCATGACCAGCTCGCGCCGCAGGCTGTCCCGCAGGCGCTCGAACAGAGCCTCGCCAAGCTAAAGCTGGATTACGCCGATCTGTATCTCGTCCATTGGCCGGCACCGGGCATGGATATGGCGGCCACCATGGACGCCATGGTGGCGTTGCGCGAAAGCGGCCGCGTGCGGGCCATTGGCGTGTGCAATTTCAATCTGCCGATGCTCAAGACCGCCATCGATACCATCGGTGCGCCGCTTGCCTGCGTACAGGTGGAATACCACCCGTTTCTGGATCAGTCGGCGCTGCTGGCTTATCTGGGCGACAGGGGAATTCCGCTCACTGCTTACGCTCCGCTGGCACAAGGGCGCGTGGCGGAGGATGCCACGTTGCAGGCCATCGGCCGCAAGCATGGCGCATCGGCAGCCCAGGTGGCCATTGCATGGCTGATGGATCAGCCCAACGTGATCGCCATTCCCAAGGCCCAGCGCCGCGAGAGCCAGCAAGCCAACCTCGACGCACTGAACCTGCGCCTGGACGATGCGGACCGCGCCGCCATTGCGGCCCTGCCCAAGACACTGCGTTACGTGCAGCCGACCTTCGCGCCGGATTGGGATGCCGTACCGGCCTGACGCCCTAGCGTAACCAAGTCAGCCACGCGTACACGGTCCCCGCCGCAACCACCAGGAACGGGATCGAGTAGGCGTGAAATGCCAGCCAAGCTCGCCGGTCTCCCGCCATCCGCAGCGCAATCAGGTTGGCCAGCGAGCCGACGAGCGTGCCAAACCCGCCCACGCTCACCGCAAAGGCAATCAACGGCCAATCGTGCGAATACTCAGCTAGCAGGATCGCAGCCGGCACGTTGCTGATGACCTGCGACACGCCAATGCCGGCCCAGTACAGATGCATCGGATTGGCCAACGCCAATGCATCCAGCGCCTGCCGTACCACGCCAAGCTGTGCCACCAGGCGCAGGTCGATGAACATCAACACGAACACCAGCAGCAGGCCCCAGTCCACCCGCGCCAGCACGTAACGCGCGCCAATCAGGTAGAGCACGACCAGGCCCGCCAGCGCTGCAAGCGGATACCCCAGGTCAGTCAGCACCAGAAACGGCACGTACAGCGCCAGCGCTGGCAGCAGCAGGCGCTTGTGCACTTCCACATCACCCGTTTCGGCATGCAGATGGATTTCGTGCGATGGAAACGCCAGCCACGTGGCCACCAGCAGCAGCACCGTCAGCAAGGCGACCATCGGCGCCATCTGCCAGACAAACGCCCCGAAGGACAACCCTGACTGGTGCCATAGGAAGAGGTTTTGCGGATTGCCGATCGGTGTGAGCGCCGAGCCTGCATTGACAGCCAGCGCCTCAAAAATGACCAACCGCGTGACCGGCAGCTTCGCCACCTGCCGTAAGCCGACGGTCAACGGCACGATCACGAACAAGGCGACATCGTTGGTCAGCAATGTCGACAACGCCGCCGACGCGCCCACCAGGCTGAGCGCGAGCACGCGTTCGCTGCTGACGGCATCAACCAGACGCATGCCCAGCAATTGCAGCATGCCGCTGGACTCAACCGCCTTGGTCAGAATCAGCAAGCCGGCCAGCGCAGCGATCGTGTGCCAGTCAACCAACGATGGATAGCCGGCCACACGCTGCGGCGACACGATCGACAACGCGCCGCAGACGAGCAGCAGCAGCCAGAAGAAGACGTCTTGCTTGAGGTGGTGCCAGAACGGCGGATGGTGTTGCGCGGCAGAGGCCGGATGGGACGCCGGCATGGCTTGTGCCATGCGCGTGCGAGGCCGCGAGTGAGGCGAACTGCCGTGCATACGGAAAAACAGGAAACGTTGGCGCAGATGCGCACAAACCAGCCGGGCGCGGTTTGCCCGGCCGATTGTACGTGCTGCGGCCTCAGCGGCTCAACTCAAGCGCTCAACCGCTGACCGGGCGCGCGGTGCGCACCCGATCAAGGCTCGTCGGCCCCGCTTACGACTCGCGCGAGCCGCCGGAACCCGACCCGCCTGGACGATCCGAGCCGCCAGACGAACCCGTACCGCCAGCACTCGGGCGATCGCTCGTGCCGCTGGCGCCACTCGGGTGGTAGGCCGCCTGCGGGGTACGCTCCGGACCGCGATACTGGCCTGCCAGGCCGTGACCGCCCGTCGAGCCGCCCATTGAACCGGACTGGCTGGCCTCGGTGCTCGACACGCCGCCTTGCAGCGGCTGGGTCGGATGGCTGGCAATCACGCGCTCGATCTCGGCAACCGCCTCGCGCGGGGCCAGCACGACTTCCAGCCCCAGCGCGCCGGCCACGGCCATCAGCGTCGACAGGCGCGGGTCAGCGCGACCGGATTCCGCGCGCAAATACGCTTCGCGGGAGATGCCGGCCATCTTGGCGACGTCTTCCTGTTTGAGCTTGCGCGACTTGCGCAGACTGTGTAACTGCTTGAAGGGCTGTTCCATCTGTTCGCTCCTGCACCTGAGATGGGAAACACCGCCGAGCCCGGGGGGACCCGCACGATGGGCTGAAAACAAAGCGAATGTCGGGTGCGCTGCACCTTGATTCGCGGTCGTACACATGTGTGCGGGCGGTGTCATCGTTGTATTGCACACCGTTGCACACGCTTTGGGTGGCGGCCTCCGCGATGTGTTTTCTACAGAGTAGACGTAATTTCGACTGCACCCAACATTGACGCGTGATGAAAGCGCATCCCGTCATCCGTGTTTACCGTGACAAGCCCGGTAACGGGTCGGTTCCCTCGCAGATGCTGTTTTCTTCGCTTGGTGTGTCACGTTTGTGACGTCTCATGCGCAAATCCTTGCACCCGCACAACGTTTCGTCGATCCGCGCTTGCCCTATCCACCAATTGGAGGGGTCTCGGGGGAGAGCCTGGGATTAGAGACCCCGGCGTCGCGGGCGTATCTTGGGAGCGGGCGGCGCGCACCTTTCGTCACGCAATTGCCGTGCCGGAAGGTGACTCGGCGGTCAGTTAGTGGAAATCGCGGCTGAAGGTTGCCAGGCGCCCCAGAAGTGGCGTCAGATCGACCAGATGCTGGGCGACCAAGTGCCGCGTCTCGCGCTCGCACTGCCATTTGCCGTAAACGCCCAGTAGCTGGGCATTGAGCACCTCACGGCGCTGGCGCTCGATCAGGCGCGGCCAGAGCACGACATTGATGGTGCCGGTCTCATCTTCAATGGAGACGAAGATCGTGCCCTTGGCCGTGCCCGGCCGCTGGCGCACCGTGACAATGCCGCAGGCACGCGCGAGCTGTCCGTTGCGATACCCCGCCAGCGTGGCGGCGGTGACAAAGCGCATGTCGTCAAGCCGGGGCCGCAGCAAGCTGATGGGGTGACGCTGCAATGACAGGCCCAGGCTGCTGTAATCGGCCACCACCTCCTCGCCGATGGGCGGAGCAGGCAGCACGAGCGATGCCTCCACCGGGCGGGCCTGGCGCAGCAGCGCGTGGTCGTGTCCGGGCTCCTGCAAGGCGAGCGTTTGCCACAACGCTTGCCGGCGATGGCCCGCCAGCGGTTTGAGCGCGTTGGCAGCGGCGAGCACATTCAGGTCGTGGCGGTCGAGTTCCGCGCGATATGCCAGGTCGTCCACGCTGGAGAAAGGGGCTTGCGCGCGGGCAGCTTCGATACGCTCGGCGGCCGGTTGGCGCATACCGCGGATGCGGCTGAAACCGAGGCGGATGTCCGGCTGCGCCCTCTCCTCGCTTGCCGCGCCCGGGCGTTCGTGCAATGTGCTGTCCCACACGCTGGCCGTGACGTCGACCGGCAGCACGCGCACCCGGCTGCGCCGCGCCTCCTGCACCAGTTGCGACGGCGAATAGAACCCCATCGGCTGGCTGTTAAGAAGCGCGGCAAAGAACGCCGCCGGCTCATGACACTTCAGATAACTGCTGATGTAAGCCAGCTTGGCGAAACCGGCTGCGTGGCTTTCTGGGAAGCCGTACTCGGCAAAGCCCTCCATCTGACTGCACAGCGCATCCACGAAAGCCGGGTCGTAGTTCCGCTCTTCCACCATCACCTGCTTCAGCCGCACCTGATGCTGCACCAGATTGCCCTTGCGCTTCCAGGCAGCCATGTCGCGTCGCAAGCGGTCAGCCTCATCGGGCGTGAAATCCGCAGCATCGATGGCGATCTGCATGACCTGCTCCTGGAAGATCGGCACGCCGAGCGTACGCTTCAGCACGCCCTCCACTTCCTTGCCGGGATACGTCACGCAATCGGTGTTGCCGTTACGCATGGCCTCGCGCCGCTGCAGGTACGGATGCACCATGCCACCCTGGATCGGCCCCGGACGCACGATGGCCACCTGGATCACCAGGTCGTAATACTTGCGCGGACGCAGGCGCGGCAGCATCGATTGCTGTGCGCGCGATTCGATCTGGAACACGCCGATGGTCTCGGCACGGCAGATCATGTCGTAGGTTTCCTCATCGCCCTCCGGCAGATCCTGCATGGCGAGCTTGTCAGCCGCCTTGTAATACGCACGACGACCAGGCAGCGCATCGACCATATCGAGCGTGCGGCGAATGGCCGTCAGCATACCGAGCGCCAGCACGTCCACCTTCAGCAAGCGCAGCGATTCGAGGTCGTCCTTGTCCCACTGGATGACGCGGCGGTTCTCCATGGCCGCGTTCTCGATCGGCACGAGGCGCGAGAGTTTGTGCTGCGCGATCACGAACCCGCCCACATGCTGCGACAGGTGGCGCGGAAAACCACGCAACTCGCCCACCAGTTCAGCCCAGCGCTGCACCAGCGGTGATGCGGGGTCCAACCCCTGCTGGCCCGCACGCTCGGCAAACTCCTTGCGGCTATCCCACCACGCCTGCCCCTTGGCCACCTGCTCGATGATGCCGAGATCGATACCGAGCGCGCGGCCAACGTCGCGCAAGGCACTGCGCGTGCGGTACGTGATGAGCGCGGCGGCCAGCGCGGTGCGTGTCACGCCGTATTTCTCGTAGATGTACTGGATGACCTCTTCGCGGCGCTGGTGCTCGAAGTCGACATCGATGTCGGGTGGCTCGCTGCGTGCGCGTGAAAGAAAACGCGCGAACAATGCATTGCCGCTGTCCGGGTCTACCTCGGTGATCCCCAGGCAGTAGCACACCGCAGAGTTGGCCGCTGAGCCACGCCCCTGGCAGAGAATGTCCTTACTGCGAGCAAACTTCACCACGTCGTAGACGGTCAGGAAGAACGGCTCGTAGCCCAGATCGGAAATCAGATCGAGCTCCATGCTGATCTGCTTAAGCACCTTCTCGGGCGTGCCTTGTGGGTAGCGCCGCTTGGCACCGGCGTAGACCTCGGCGAGCAGGTACTCAGCAGGTGTCATGCCCTCTGGCACGACCTCGCTCGGGTATTCATATTCGATTTCATCGAGCGAGAACTGGCACAAGCCGGCCAGCTCCACACTGCGATGCAGGGCACGCTTGCCACGCTCGCCCTGGTAGAGAAACGCAAGCTGCATGCGCGTGCGCATGGCCTGCTCGGCGCTGGGTGACAGCTCCAATCCACACTCGGCAATCGGCTTGGACAGGCGAATGGCCGTCAGCACATCGTGCAATGGCTTGCGCTGCCGCGTGTGCATCTGCACACCACCGGTGGCAACCATCGGTACGTCGATCTGCTCGGAGACCGCAGCCACCGTGCCGCGATGGCGGTCATCCGCATGACGCAGTGGCAACTCCAGCGCAATCGATAGCCGATCGCCGAACACGCGCTGGCACCACAACGCCTGCATGCGTAGTTGTTGCGGATCGGCGTCATAGTCGGGCAGCAGAATTGCCAGGCAGTCAGGCACGCCGCGCAGGTGGGCCAGCTCCCCCTTGGGCGCAGCCAGGTCATCGGCCAGCAGGCGGTATTCCCCTTTGGGCGCTGCCAGCCGCGCGTGCGTGATGACCTCGCTCAGGTTGCCGTAGCCCTCGATGTTCTGTGCCAGCAGCACCAAGCGCAGCCAGGGCTCGCCCTGTGCATTGCGCACGGCAAAGCGGCTGCCGATGATGAGTTTGAAGTCCTGCTCCTTGGCCGCCACAAGCGCACGCGCGGTGCCAGCCACGGAGCATTCGTCGGTCAACGCCAAGGCCTGATAGCCGTATTGCTTGGCGCGCTCCACCAGTTCTTTTGGATGCGATGCGCCGGTCAGGAACGTGAAGTTGCTGATGCAATGCAGCTCGGCATAGTCAGGCAGGCCGATGGAGGGCAATGCGCTTGTCGCCATGACACACCTAGCCGAACAGGCCGTGCAGATACCAGCGGGCGTCTTCCTCGCTGGCCGATGCCGAAACACGCTCGCGGTAGACCCAGTAGCGCACGGCTTCCTCACCTTCTGCGATGAAGTAGTCGCGCTTGATGAGGGCGTCGTCCCACCAGCCGGATTCGATGCGCTCGGGCAAGGACACTAGCCGCAATGGCCCGCGGTAGTACGGATAGTGCTGGCGCGTCAGCAGCGGGATGGGCTTCTCCAGCAGCCACAGCGGCCGCTCGGGCTGCTGCGCGTGCCATTGCGCCAGCGCCTGACGCACAGCGGCGCGGCTGTGCGCGGTGGTGGCGGCGTTCACCTCCACCCAATGATTGGCACGTTCGGGGCGGTGGTCAGCGCATGGCTGCGGGTGGCGCACGTTGTCTGCACCCAACCGGGCGATGAGCGTGTCGATCAGGCGGGCCGCATCTTCCGCCCGGCCACCGGGTTCGGGAAACAACGACTCGGTGGGCGGTGCCAGCGGTGTGGCGTCTGTCACCGTCAAACGTAGCTCGACCACCGGAGCGATCAGCGTGAGCCGGTGCACGCGCTCGTGCAGCACGCGTGACAGATGCGCCAGCGTGCGGACCGGCTGCGCCAGGGCGATCTCCACCGGCGTGGAGGATGCGGCATCGTCACTGCTCCGGCCGCGCCGGCGCTCGTGCTCCAGCGTGAGCCGGTAGGTCTTCGCCCCCAGTTGATGCGCCGACAGCCAGCCCACCAATTGCAGCAGCAGTTGCTCGGACGCAGCCAGCACACCTTCGGCGCTGTCGATACGGCCGGGCAGCTCCAGCGGCACATCAAAGCTCAGCGGCGCGGCAAACCATGTGAAGCTCTCGTGCCCATCGCCGTAAGCCGCGTCGAGCGTATCGACCAGCAGCGGCCCGCAGCGGCGGCGCAAGCCGGCACGTGGCAGCGCTCGCAAATCGGCCAGCCTGCGGCAACCGAGGCCCTCAAGCCAGTCCGGGCGTGTCAGGCGAACCACGGCATCGATCGACAATGCATCCAGCAACGTCGACATGCGTTCCAGTCGCACTGCCCGTCGTACGCCACCTGGGGGTGCTGTGCGATGCCCGCGCACCGGTCGCGTGCTCGCCAGCCAGGCCGCACCGCGCGCCGTCGGTCCGGCGCCGAGCACTGGCACGGCGCCCAACCGGTACGCGCAATACTTCACTGCCCGACACAGCGCGCGATGCCCACCGAACAGGCGCAGGCTTGCCTCCACCTCCAACAGCACGGTCGCCTCGTCGGCCACATCCAGCGTCACGTGCGGCGTGAATGCCAACAGCGCCAGCGCCAGCGATTGCATCAGCCGTGCCTCGGCCGCCAAGTCGCGCTCAAGCTGCACAGCGTGCGGTACCAGCGCCTGTGCACCCGCCCGGCGTAGGCCCGCATGCACGCCTTCCCGCACCGCCAGACGGTTGGCCGATACCACGCGCTCCTGCTCCAGCACCACCACCGGCAGGGGCAGCGCGGCCGGGTCAGACCACCGGGGTCGAAGCGCGTCCAGCGGCAGCCGGGGCAGATGCACCGCGATCCAGAACGGCATGATCAGAAGCGTCCTGATCGCTCGATAGCGCATCGAACGCAGAAGACGATGACAGCGTAGCCAGCAACGCCGCAGTGGCCGGGTCCATGGTGAATGGCTCGGCGGGTTGCATTGGCAACGAACGAACGGAAGCGCGCCCCGCCTGCAACGGGTCCGCCAACGGCAGCAGCAACGGCGTGTCACGCAACGGCCCGCGCCGCTTGTGAAAGAGGATGGACAACGCATCGCCACCCGCCGGCACCAGCCCAAGGCGCAGCACCGCAGGCGACGACTCCCGCAACGCCTGTGCCGGCCGGAACACCCAGATGGCGCTCTCGCCTGCTTGTGCCAGCACCTGCAGCCGGCGCAGTGCTCCAGGGCGCGCCTGGTTCAGCCAGATCAGCACGCCACCGAATGCCTGGCTGCGCACGATCTGCTCGGCGGCCCACAGCAGGTCAGCGGGCTTGTCGGCGCGCACCCAGACGATCTGCTCAGGGGAGAAATCCCAGCCGACCAGCCGCACGGCGTTGGGTAGATGTGGGGGGCCGACTAGCGCAATGCGCCCGGTTCCCGCACATAGCGTGGACAGCGCCGGGCGCAGCAAACGACACTCACCGATACCGGGCTGAGGACACAGCAGTTCGGTCAGCCCGCCCAGCGGCCAGCCGCCACCGGGCAACTCGGTATTCAGCGCGTCATAACCGGTGGCCAGAACGCGCCCGCTGGCGCGTGCCAGACTGCCTGCACGCCACAGTGCCGGATGTAATGTTTCGGGCGCTGGTACTATCCGGGCTCTTTGCGCAGGCAGGCGCGGCCCGCCCCCCGCCGGCCAAGTGGCGACAGGGCGTTCCGCTACACCTTCAGCAGGAAAAAGAGACGGGGACGGCGCAAACATGGAAAGCGCGGGAGAAAATCGCAAATACTGTATGGATATAAGGGCTATCCACTTAGCTCCAGCCATGCCAGAATCACTGGATGGATATACAGGTAAAGCAGATATTACCCCCAGAACCGGGGAAGGACTACCCCCGTAACTGGAACGAGTTTCTGGACCGGTTCGGGACGGAAGAGGCTTGCCTGTCCTACCTGGAGGGATTGCGGTGGCCGCAGGGGTTCGTTTGCCCTGATTGCGGCGTAGCGGCCGAGCCTTATCGGTCGAGCCGCACGCGCCTGATGTGTCGCAGTTGCGCTCACCAAACGACGGTGACCGCTGGCACGATATTCGACAAGACCCGTACCCCGCTACGTGTGTGGCTGGCTGGTGCGTGGTATCTGACCAATCAAAAGCAAGGCGTCAGCGCCCTTGGTTTGCAACGGGTGCTAGGCCTGGGAAGCTACCAGACCGCTTGGACGATGCTGCACCGGTTTCGCCGCGCTATGGTGCGACCGGACCGCGAACGCCTGAAGGGGTGTGTAGAGGTTGACGAGACCTACCTGGCCATCACGGACCGAGAGGCCCCTATCTCGGCCATCAACCGCAAGAACCGCACGAGCAAAGTGCTGGTCATCCTTGCGGTCGAAATGCTTCAGCCCAAGGGCTTCGGCCGGATACGCTTGCAGCGCATCCAGAACGATGGCGCCGAATGCGTCATCCCGTTCATACAGGCGTCGATTGAGCCTGGCGCCCAAGTCAGAACTGACGGGTCAGCAGCCTACCGGACATTGAGCAAGCTGGGTTACGAACACCAGCGCAATGTGATGCTGGGTGCCGAGGTGCCAGCTCACGTTTCGATGGCTGGCGTTCATCGGGTTGCTTCACTGGTCAAACGCTGGATTCTCGGCACGCATCACGGCTCGGTTCAGCCCGAACATCTGGACGCCTACCTGGATGAGTTCGTGTTCCGCTTCAATCGCCGCACCTCGGGCTCGCGCGGTCTCTTGTTCTATCGGCTGCTTCAGCAAGCGGTCGTTACCGGCCCTGTGACGTATGCGGATGTAGTGAACCGGGTCGAGACGGTGTAGCATACGAATACTGTATATCCATCCAGTTATCCTGTGCTGGTGGAGCTAAGTGGATACCCCACATGGATATACAGTATCACAACTTTCGCTCTGCGCTAGCCTGTTTCTAACGTCCTTGCCGTTGCCCCATCTTGTCGCCCCATCCCGCCTTGCCACCAACAGTGCGCAACCGAACCCATCCGGAGAAAACCGTGTTCACTTGCAAAAACCAGAGCTGCGGCACGCAGTGGGAGCTGTCCGAAGTCGTCATCAAGGACGAAGGTCAGGGACCGCTGTTCCGCTGCACGCTCTGTGGCGCGCGCAACTACGTCGAGCGTTTCGAAGCCGACGACGGCACGGTCGTCTACGAGCAAATCGAAGGCCGGCCGTTCAATTGAATTGACCCGACGCAACAACATGACCACCGAACCGACCGCCACGCCCTTCAGCACCCTTGCGCTCGCCCCCGCCGTGCTCGCGAATCTCGCGCAGCTCGGCTACACCGACATGACGCCAATCCAGGCCGCGAGCCTGCCGATCACGCTCGCGGGCCACGACCTGATCGCACAGGCGAAGACCGGCAGCGGCAAGACCGCGGCCTTCTCGCTCCCGCTGCTCACGCGACTCGACACACGCAGCTTTGACGTGCAAGCGATGGTGCTGTGCCCGACGCGCGAACTCGCCGATCAGGTCACGCAGGAAATCCGCCGCCTCGCGCGCGCCGAAGAGAACGTGAAGGTGCTGACGCTCTGCGGCGGCACGCCGATGCGTCCGCAGGCGGAGAGCCTCGAGCACGGCGCGCATATCGTCGTCGGCACGCCGGGTCGCATCATGGACCATCTCGAACGCGGCAACCTCACGCTCGGTGCGCTGAAGACGCTTGTGCTCGACGAAGCGGACCGGATGCTCGACATGGGCTTCTTCGACGACATCGCGACGGTCGTGCGCCAGTGCCCGACCGACCGGCAGACGCTGCTGTTCTCGGCGACCTACCCGGACGGCATCGCCAAGCTGTGCCGCCAGATCCTGCGCAATCCGAAGGAAGTGAAACTCGAAGAGCGCCACGACGACAGCAAGATCCGCCAGCGTTTCTACGAGGTAACGGATAACGAGCGACTGCATGCGGTCGGGCGGTTGCTCAAGCACTATCGGCCGGTCAGCACGCTCGCGTTCTGCAATACGAAGCAGCAATGCCGTGACCTGCTCGACGTGCTGCGTGCGCAGGGCATCCACGCACTGGCGCTGCATGGCGAGTTGGAGCAGCGCGAACGCGATCAGGTGCTGATCCAGTTCGCAAACCGGAGCTGCTCGGTGCTCGTCGCAACCGACGTTGCCGCGCGCGGGCTCGACATTGCGCAGCTCGAAGCGGTGATCAACGTTGACGTGACGCCTGACCCCGAAGTGCACGTGCACCGGATCGGCCGCACAGGCCGTGCCGATGAGAACGGCTGGGCGCTGAGCCTGGCGAGCATGGATGAGATGGGGCGTGTCGGCAACATCGAGGAGGTGCTCGGGCGCGAGGTCGAATGGCACAAGCTCGCCGAGCTCGACGCCGGCAGCGACGCGCCACTGCTGCCGCCGATGGAGACCCTGCAGATTCTCGGCGGACGCAAGGACAAGATCCGCCCCGGCGATGTGCTCGGCGCGCTGACCGGCGACGCGGGCTTTCGCGGTGACCAGATCGGCAAGATCAACGTGACCGAGTTCTCGACCTACGTCGCCGTTGAACGCGGCATTGCACGCGACGCGCTACGCGGGGTAATCGTACTTCTCGTGCAAAATCTGGCGGTTTCCCGGCAAAGCCTTTTTTCATAAGGCTTTCCAGGTGATTCCGACTATTGTCTGCTGCCTTCCGGCGTCTTCGGGAGTACGATGTCCGCCCCGCGATTTCGGATCGCGTCACCTGAACGGGGGCGGAAGATGTCGGACTTGCAATTTCGCTATGTGGGAAAGGACTGCTTACCGGCCCGCTTATCCGAGTTCGATATCGATCATTACTTTGCCTTGACCGGCAGCGATATCGCCGCGATTAACAACAAGTTCCGACGGGACGGGCGAGCCGGCGCCGCCATTCAGCTGGTTTTCCTGCGTGCTAGCGGCCGCACCCTCGACCAGCTCAATACCCTACCCCGGCAGTTGCTGCGCTACGTCGGCGACAAGCTCGGCTTGCCAACCCCGACCATTGCGTCACTACGCACAATCTACCAACGCTACAAGACGCTTTACGAGCATCAGGTCTGGGCTTGCGATTACCTCGGCCTGAGGCGGCTGGATGAAGACCAGTGGACGGGCCTCGAAGCCTGGATGCGGCAGGACGCCACCGAATCGCTGTCGCTGGACGAGCTGGTCCAGCACGCCAACTACTGGCTGTACGAACGGCGGATTCTGATCCCTTCCACGCGCGCGTTGCAGGACTTGGCGCGTTCCATTTGGGCGAGCATCGAGCGTGACCTGCTGGCCACGATTGAAGCGGTCGTGCCCATGGAGCAGGTTGCGCGGGCTGAGGCCGCTGTATTTGCCCAGCATGCGGCCTCCAGTTCGACCGTGCTGGAATGGCTCAAGACGCCGCCCGCACGCCACAGCCCGTCCACCATGAGCGAGACGCTGGACAAAATCCGCTTTCTCAAAGGACTGGGCGCGCATACCTGGGCGTTGGATGGCATCCCGATCGAGAAACAACGCGCCTATGGCCAGCGCGTCCAGGCCCGCCGTCCTGCCAAGATCCGCGAACTGAAAACGTCCACGCGCACCATCGAACTGTTGTTCTTCCTGCGTGTGACCCTGCTGGAGTTGACGGACGCGATGGCCTACCAGGCCGGACGCCGCGTCTCCGATCTCATCAGGCAGGCCTACAACAAGACCACTACGAAGCAAGCGCGCTCGGCGCTCCAATACCGGCAGCAACTGGTCGAGATCAAGGGGCTGGTTGACGACGACAGTCGCTCGGCCGAAGCGCGCCTGGCAGACATCGGCCAGCTGCTCGAAGGCCTGTCTGCCAAGCCCACCGCAAGCCATGCCGCGAGCGTGCGCGAAACACTCACAGAAGATCACCACCGCATCCGCAACCTGCTGGCGCCCCTGCGGGAATTGGAGCTGGCCGGAAACGGCAACGAGCCGGTCATGCGGCAGCTTGAGGTCATCGGCAAGCTGTACGAACATGGTGCGACGGAACTGCCGCCCGATTGCAATGTGCCGGTGAGCGCAAGCTGGCGTGATTTGGTCGATGGCGAAGATCGTAAGCGCGCGCTGCGCGCGATGGAAGCCTGCGCGATCACGGGCTTGCGCAAAGCTCTGCGCCGCGGCACGGTCTGGATCAGCCACAGCCTGTCGTTCCGGGAGCGCGATCAGTTGCTGATCCCGCCGACACAGTGGGAATCGGAGCGGGACCGGTATCTGTCCTCGATCGGTTTGCCGAACCAGGCTGACACCTACCTCAACCGCCTCACGGATCATCTGAAGGCAGGTCTTGCGGCGCTGGACGAGGCCCGCGAGGCGGGTCACTTCACGATGGATGCGAACGGTGTGTTGCATCTGTCGCCGCTGGACGCGGCCCCAACCGACGGTGTACCCACGCGTACACGTGATCTGCTCTTCAAGGACATTGGCAGCGCGCAGTTTGCCGACATGATCCTGGAGATGGATGCCCGTACGAATTTCAGCGAGGTGCTGCTCGCACGCAAGGCGCGCGATGCGCACGAGTTGATCTCGCTCTACGCTGCATTGATCGCCCACGGTACCGAACTGGATGCCAAGGGTGTGGCGGCCATGATCCCGCAATTGGACACGGCGCACGTCTCTACTGCGATGCGCGCGTTGGAGATGCCGGGGCGGCTGCGCCGCGCGAATGAGCGCGTGGTGGAGTTCCAACGCACGCACGCGATCACCGAGCTGTGGGGAACCGGTCAGCAGGCGTCGAGCGACTCGATGAGCCTGGATACCTCACCCCACTTGTTTTACGCACGCGCCGATCCGCGCCGGCGCACCCATGCGGTTGGCATCTACACCCACGTGCTGGACCAGCACGGTATCGCGTACAACCAGCCCATGGTGCTCAACGAGCGGCAGACCGGCGTAGCGATCGAAGGCGTGCTGCGCCACAACGAGACCCGTACCGGCGGCGGGCTCCTCCGGCTCGCGGTCGATACGCACGGCTATACGAACGTGGGGATGGCGGTGGCCAAATTGCTCGGCTTTGACCTGTGCCCATGGCTTCGCAACCTGTCCGAGCGCAAGCTGTACGTGCCGCGTGGGCTGCTAGTGAGCGACGGCTTGTCGGCCGCAGCGTCTCACGAGATCTCGCTCAAGACTATTCGTGAGGGCTGGGATGGGTTGCTGCGCTTGGTGGCGTCAATCTATTCGGGACGCGTGAGTGCGATTGTCGCGCTGCAGCGCTTCGGCAGCGCCGCCCAAGGCGACCCCATCCACAAAGCTGCGGATCACCTGGGCAAACTGCTGCGCACGCTGTTCCTGTGCGACTTCTTCAGCAATGCGGAGTTTCGCCGCGAGTTGCGCACCCTGCTCAATCGGGGTGAGTCGGTCCACCAGCTTCAGCGGGCCATCTATTCCAGCAAGGTGGCACATGACCGCGGGCGCCGTCAGGACGAAATGATCGCGATTTCCGGATCGCTGACCCTACTGACGAACCTGGTGATTGCCTGGAACACGCAGCGTATGCAGGCCACGGTCGATGCGTGGCGCCGCAAGGGGCTGCGCGTCGAAGACGACTGGCTGCGCCGCATGGGCCCGGCCCACTTCGCGCATGTGAATTTCCGGGGCATCCTGAGTTTCCCGATCCACCAGTACCAGGACACCCTGCTGGAGGCAGCGCCTCGCCGGCGTGCGGGATAATGGCAATTCGCAAGTCCCAGGCTGATTAGCTCCAGTGGGTATCGGTCACCGGATCGTGCAGCGTCACCTCGACAAAGCAGTTGCACAGGTCCGCCTGGTCGTGCATCTCCGCAATCAGTTCCGCGATGGCCTGTTCCAGTTCGGGGCCAGCGGCAAACGGCATCACGATCTCGTATTCGGTGCGGGGGCCCTCCAGCGGCCGCATTTGGTACTGGGCCAAGCAGCACTGCTCAATCCAGCGACGCGCCTTGGACTTGCCGCGCACGAACTTGCTGTTGCGCTCGATATAGAGGCGCACGATCAAGCGCGTCTGAGCCACGGGCTTGGGCACAGCCATGGGGCGCTGCTCCGTCGATGCGGGTGGGATGGCCCGCGGTGGCATAGGTGCTGCAGGCGGCGCCAGCGCCGATTCGATACGGTGTTGTGCGAATGGGTCTGCCGCGTCAATGTAGCGCATGGCGGAGCGGACATCCTTCCAGCCGACGTACTCCATCAGCATCTTGAGATCCCACTGGTTCGCGTTGGCCCAGGAGGCAAAGCCGCGCCGCAGCGAGTGACTGCTATAGCGAGCCGCCTCGGGCAGGCCGGCTTCCTGGAACAACGTTCGCAACAAGGGCACGACGCTGGCGGCCTGCAGCCCGGCGTCGGCGATCTTCCCCCAGCGATCGATGCGCCGAAAAACCGGACCCCGCGTCAAGCCGGATGCGGCCAGCCATGCCTCGTAGGCCGCCACCGGGCACAGACGCGACAAGGCCGGTGCCCGGTGCGTCGTACCAACGTGGTCTGTCTTGGTGCGCGGCAGGAAGATGGTCATGCCGCGCCCAGGTTCGACGGTGATGTGCTCGATCTGCAGCCGGCTCAGTTCGTCCGATCGGAAACCCCGCCAGAAGCCGATCAGCACCAGCGCCTTGTTACGGGTGTGGACCTGGAGTTGACGGCCCGCATTTGCCACCGTAGCTGTGGCGATCTGGGCATCGAGCCACGCGACCAATCGCTCCAGTTGCATGAGTTGCAGCGGTTTGGCGCGCCGCTCCTGGGCAGGGTGCAGTGCCTGGATGCCCTTGAGCACCTTCCGCACGTGTGGCGCCCGGGTCGGGTCGGGGAAACCCTGTGAAACGTGCCACTGCCCGATCGCAGCAAGGCGCTGACGCAGCGTGTTGATGGCAAGCGTCTGCGCGTGGTCGGCCAGGTAGCGCGCAATGCTGTCGGCGCTCGCCGGCAGGAAGCCTCCCCACTCGACCTCGAAATGCCGAATGGCCGATTGGTAGCTGCGCCGCGTGTTATCGCGGGTCGCGGCTTCGAGATAGCGGTCAATATCCGGCATCGCGCCCTAGTGCGTATGACGATGGTGGATGTCCGGATAATGCGGGTGTTTGTGGACCAGCACCTCATGCTTGTGCGCATGCACGTGTGGCTCCTTGCCATCCCACGGGAAATCGTGCTCATGCTGGTGGTGCTCGTCGTGTCGATGCGCATGCATGTGCTCCATGGGCTCGTGCACGTGCTCATGCTCGTGCCGCTCGCGCAGATGCAGCCAGACCCCTAGCGCCATCAGCGCCGCAGCGATCCAGAACAGAATGCCGGGAACCTCAGGCCAGATGAGGAATGAAATCACGACGCCGAACAGCGGCGCGACCGAGAAGTACGCTCCGGTGCGCGCGGTGCCCAGATGTCGCAGCGCGACCACGAATAGCGCCAGGCTAATCCCATAGCCAGCAAAGCCGACCACCATGGCCGCGACAAGAGGCAACGCAGCCGGCAGCGCATTGCCGGCCACCAGTGCGAAGCCAGTATTGCAGGTGCCGGCCACCAAGCCTTTCAGGCAGGCGATCAACACCGCATCGTTGGACGAGACGTTACGCGTCAGATTGTTGTCGATCGCCCAGCAGGCACAGGCGGCAACGATCAACAAGGCGCCCGGTGACAGGCTCGCCGCATCGGGTTGCCACGACAGCAGCACGCCGCCCGCGACGATGGCGACCATCCCGAGAACGATTTGCCGGTCGGCGTTTTCCTTGAATATGATCCACGCCACCAGCGCGGTGAAAACCCCTTCGACGTTCAGCAATAGCGACGCGGGCGCGGCGCCCGTGTGAGTCAACCCCGTCATCAGGAGTGCTGGCCCCGCCACGCCGCCGGCGACAATCGCGCCCAGCAGCCAGGGAATCTCACCCCGAGGAATGGCAGGCCCAGGCTGTGCCGCCTCGCTGGCTGTCCTGGTCAGCCGCCTGAATAGCAGAACACCCGCCAAGCCAAGGCCACTTCCCAGATAGAGCAGTCCCGCCAGCAGGATCGGTGAAACCGCGCCAGTCAGGGTCTTAGCCAAGGGCGTGCTTGCGCCGAACAGCAGTGCGGCTGCCAGGGCTGGGGTTGCGGAGCGGAGGGACATGTCGACAATCGTGGTTGAGCGCGGGCTCGACTATTGTCGCGCGTTCGGCGTGCGTCAGGTGTCGGGCTTCAAGACACGCATCACCGGATGATGGTCGATGTCCGGCAGGGGAAGATAAATCTCATGCGTGGCGGGATCGATCGCCAAGCTGTGCGCATTCGGCCCCACCCAACCTTCGCCGATCTTGGCCACTCCGGCTGCCTCAACCTTAAAGGGGTCGTCTCAGAAAACGGAAAATAAAGCACGCTAAGGCATAGCCGAACCTGCCAAGCTTGCTCCACCCTGTAGTGACGCGATCAGCGGGCAGGAAACGTTCCCCCTTCGCGCATGGCAGGCGCACACCAACTCAGACAGCACGGCCTCCATGCGCGCCAGGTCAGCCATTTTCTCGCGCACGTCCTTGAGCTTGTGCTCGGCCAGACTGCTGGCTTCCTCGCAATGGGTGCCATCCTCCAGCCGCAGCAGCTCGGCGATCTCATCCAGGCTGAAGCCCAGCCGCTGGGCTGATTTCACGAAGCGCACCCGCGTTACATCCGCCTCGCCATAGCGGCGGATGCTGCCATAGGGCTTGTCAGGCTCCAGCAACAAGCCCTTGCGCTGATAGAAACGGATGGTCTCCACATTGACCCCGGCCGCCTTGGCGAAAACGCCAATGGTCAGGTTCTCCAAATTGTTTTCCATATCGCTTGACTCCGTACATGAGTACGGAAGTAAGGTTACGCTATCCAATTTCAATTCGAAAGGACAAGCGCATGTCTGAACCAAAAACCGGGCGCGGCGCGCTCTTCACTGGAGGGCTTGCCGCCATCCTCGCCTCGGCTTGCTGCCTCGGGCCGTTGGTTCTGATCGCCTTGGGGTTCAGCGGCGCTTGGATCGGCAACTTGGCGGTGTTGGAACCCTATCGCCCCATCTTTATCGGCGTGGCGCTGGTGGCGTTGTTCTTCGCCTGGCGGCGCATCTACCGGCAGGCAGCGGCCTGCAAACCGGGTGAGGTCTGCGCGATTCCCCAAGTGCGAGCTACTTACAAGCTCATTTTCTGGATCGTGGCCGCGCTGGTTCTGGTCGCGCTCGGATTTCCCTACGTCATGCCATTTTTCTACTGATCGGAGTTCACCATGAAGAAACTGTTTGCCTCCCTCGCCCTCGCCGCCGTTGTTGCCCCCGTCTGGGCCGCCACCCAGACCGTCACGCTGTCCGTACCGGGCATGACCTGCTCCGCCTGCCCGATCACTGTCAAGAAGGCGATTTCCAAGGTCGAAGGCGTCAGCAAAGTTGACGTGACTTTCGAGACACGCCAAGCGGTCGTCACCTTCGACGATGCCAAGACCAGCGTGCAGAAGCTGACCAAGGCAACCGCAGACGCGGGCTATCCGTCCAGCGTCAAGCAGTGAGTCACTGAAAACGGCACCGCAGCACAACGGACGTCATTGTCTGGCGCCACAAACGATAAAGGATCTGTTGCATGACCCATCTAAAAATCACCGGCATGACTTGCGACTCGTGCGCGGCGCACGTCAAGGAAGCGCTGGAAAAAGTGCCAGGCGTGCAGTCGGCGCTGGTGTCCTATCCGAAGGGCACAGCGCAACTCGCCATCGTGCCGGGCACATCGCCGGACGCGCTGACTGCCGCCGTGGCCGGACTGGGCTACAAGGCAACGCTAGCCGATGCGCCACTGGCGGACAACCGCGTCGGACTGCTCGACAAGGTGCGGGGATGGATGGCCGCCGCCGAAAAGCACAGTGGCAACGAGCCCCCGGTGCAGGTAGCGGTCATTGGCAGCGGTGGAGCCGCGATGGCGGCGGCGCTGAAGGCCGTCGAGCAAGGCGCGCAGGTCACGCTGATCGAGCGCGGCACCATCGGCGGCACCTGCGTCAATGTCGGCTGTGTGCCGTCCAAGATCATGATCCGCGCCGCCCACATCGCCCATCTGCGCCGGGAAAGCCCGTTCGATGGCGGTATTGCGGCAACTGTGCCTACGATTGACCGCAGTAAGCTGCTGGCCCAGCAGCAGGCCCGCGTCGACGAACTGCGGCACGCCAAGTACGAAGGCATCCTGGGCGGTAATCCGGCCATCACCGTTGTGCACGGTGAGGCGCGCTTCAAGGACGACCAGAGCCTTACCGTCCGTTTGAACGAGGGTGGCGAGCGCGTCGTGATGTTCGACCGCTGCCTGGTCGCCACGGGTGCCAGCCCGGCGGTCCCGCCGATTCCGGGCTTGAAAGAGTCACCCTACTGGACTTCCACCGAGGCCCTGGCGAGCGACACCATTCCCGAACGCCTTGCCGTAATCGGCTCGTCGGTGGTGGCGCTGGAGCTGGCGCAAGCCTTTGCCCGGCTGGGCAGCAAGGTCACGGTCCTGGCGCGCAATACCTTGTTCTTCCGTGAAGACCCGGCCATCGGCGAGGCGGTGACAGCCGCTTTCCGTGCCGAGGGCATCGAGGTGCTGGAGCACACGCAAGCCAGCCAGGTCGCCCATATGGACGGTGAATTCGTGCTGACCACCACGCACGGTGAATTGCGCGCCGACAAACTGCTGGTTGCCACCGGTCGGACACCGAACACGCGCAGCCTCGCGCTGGACGCAGCGGGGGTCACTGTCAATGCGCAAGGTGCCATCGTCATCGACCAAGGCATGCGCACGAGCAACCCGAACATCTACGCGGCCGGCGACTGCACCGACCAGCCGCAGTTCGTCTATGTGGCGGCAGCGGCCGGCACCCGTGCCGCGATCAACATGACCGGCGGCGATGCGGCGCTCGACCTGACCGCAATGCCGGCCGTGGTGTTCACCGATCCGCAAGTGGCGACCGTGGGCTACAGCGAGGCGGAAGCCCACCACGACGGGATCGAGACCGACAGCCGCACCTTGACCTTGGACAACGTGCCGCGTGCGCTCGCCAACTTCGACACACGCGGCTTCATCAAGTTGGTTATCGAGGAAGGCAGCCATCGGCTGATCGGCGTACAGGCGGTCGCGCCGGAAGCGGGTGAACTGATCCAGACGGCGGCTCTGGCCATTCGCAACCGCATGACGGTGCAGGAACTGGCCGACCAGTTGTTCCCCTACCTGACGATGGTCGAGGGGTTGAAGCTCGCGGCGCAGACCTTCAACAAGGATGTGAAGCAGCTTTCCTGCTGCGCCGGGTGAGAAAAAGGAGGTGTTCAATGAACGCCTACACGGTGTCCCGGCTGGCTCTTGATGCCGGGGTGAGCGTGCATATCGTGCGCGACTACCTGCTGCGCGGATTGCTGCGCCCGGTGGCGTGCACACCAGGCGGCTACGGCTTGTTCGATGACGCCGCCTTGCAACGGCTGTGCTTCGTGCGGGCGGCCTTCGAGGCGGGCATCGGCCTCGACGCGCTGGCGCGGCTGTGCCGGGCGCTGGATGCGGCGGACGGCGACGAAGCGGCCGCGCAGCTTGCCCTGCTGCGTCAGTTCGTCGAGCGTCGGCGCGAAGCGTTGGCCGATCTGGAAGTGCAGTTGGCCACCCTGCCGACCGAGCCGGCACAGCACGCGGAGAGTCTGCCATGAACAACCCCGAGCGCTTGCCGTCCGAGACGCACAAACCGATCACCGGCTACCTGTGGGGCGGACTGGCTGTGCTGACTTGCCCCTGCCACCTGCCCATCCTCGCTGTCGTGCTGGCCGGCACAACCGCCGGTGCTTTCCTCGGCGAGCATTGGGTCATCGCGGCGCTCGGTTTGACCGGCCTGTTCCTTCTGTCCCTGTCGCGGGCGTTGCGGGCATTCAGGGAAAGAGAATGAGCGCTTTCCGGCCGGATGGATGGACGACGCCGGAACTGGCCCAAGCGGTCGAGCGCGGGCAGCTTGAACTGCACTACCAGCCCGTCGTCGATCTGCGCAGTGGTGGGATTGTCGGCGCGGAAGCCCTGTTGCGCTGGCGTCATCCGACGCTTGGACTATTGCCACCGGGCCAGTTCCTGCCCGTGGTCGAATCGTCCGGCCTGATGCCTGAAATCGGCGCTTGGGTGCTGGGCGAAGCCTGCCGCCAGATGCGTGACTGGCGAATGCTGGCATGGCGACCGTTCCGGCTGGCCGTCAATGTTTCGGCGAGCCAAGTGGGACCGGACTTCGACGGGTGGGTAAAGGGCGTGCTGGCTGATGCCGAGTTGCCCGCCGAGTATCTCGAAATCGAGCTGACCGAATCGGTCGCGTTTGGTGATCCGGCGATCTTCCCCGCCCTGGACGCCTCGCGGCAGATCGGTGTGCGCTTCGCCGCCGATGACTTCGGGACGGGGTATTCCTGTCTGCAACATCTGAAGTGCTGCCCAATCAGCACGCTCAAGATCGACCAATCGTTTGTCGCCGGGCTCGCCAACGACCGCCGCGACCAAACCATCGTGCACACCGTGATTCAGCTTGCGCACGGGCTGGGCATGGATGTGGTGGCTGAAGGCGTGGAAACATCGGCGAGTCTTGATCTATTGCGACAAGCGGACTGCGACACAGGACAAGGCTTCCTGTTCGCGAAGCCAATGCCGGCGGCGGCATTCGCCGTCTTCGTCAGTCAATGGAGGGGTGCCACCATGAATGCAAGTGACTCGACCACCACCAGTTGCTGCGTGTGCTGCAAGGAAATCCCGCTCGATGCCGCCTTCACCCCGGAAGGCGCGGAATACGTCGAGCACTTCTGCGGGTTGGAGTGTTATCAACGCTTCGAAGCGCGTGCCAAGACAGGGAACGAAACCGATGCCGATCCGAACGCCTGCGACTCGCTACCGTCAGATTGAGGCATACCCTAACTTGGCGTCAGACCATCCGGCGCTAAATCGTCAGAATAGAGTTGCCTTCCGAATTGATTGACATACGCCGTCAAGGGTCATAGATTTCTTCCTGACACATTTCCCTCAGGAGGATACCTTGCACGGTCAGCGCATCGGTTACGTCCGCGTCAGCAGCTTCGACCAGAACCCAGAACGGCAGCTCGAACAGATCCAGGTGGATAAAGTGTTCACCGACAAGGCGTCGGGCAAGGACACACGGCGGCCCGAACTGGAACGGCTGCTCGCCTTCGTGCGCGAAGGCGACACGGTCGTGGTGCACAGCATGGATCGTCTGGCGCGCAACCTCGACGACCTGCGCCGCCTGGTGCAGGGCCTCACCCAGCGCGGCGTACGCATCGAGTTCCTTAAGGAGCATTTGACCTTCACCGGCGAGGACTCGCCGATGGCGAACCTGATGCTGTCGGTAATGGGCGCGTTCGCCGAGTTCGAACGCGCCTTGATCCGCGAGCGGCAGCGCGAGGGCATCGCGCTCGCCAAGCAGCGCGGGGCCTACCGTGGCAGGAAGAAATCCCTGTCGTCTGAGCGTATTGCCGAACTGCGCCAACGTGTCGAGGCTGGCGAGCAAAAGACCAAGCTGGCTCGTGAATTCGGAATCAGTCGCGAAACCCTGTATCAATACTTGAGAACGGATCAGTAAATATGCCACGTCGTTCAATCCTGTCCGCCGCCGAGCGCGAAAGCCTGCTGGCGTTGCCGGACACCAAGGATGAGTTGATCCGTCACTACACGTTCAGCGAAACCGACCTCTCCATCATCCGGCAGCGGCGCGGCCCGGCCAACCGGCTGGGCTTCGCCGTGCAGCTCTGTTACCTGCGCTTTCCTGGTGTCATCCTGGGCGTCGATGAGCCGCCGTTTCCGCCCTTGTTGAAACTGGTCGCCGACCAGCTCAAGGTCAGCGTCGAAAGCTGGGACGAATACGGGCAGCGGGAGCAGACCCGGCGCGAGCACCTGGTCGAACTGCAAACGGTGTTCGGCTTCCAGCCCTTTACCATGGGCCACTACCGGCAGGCCGTCCAGTTGCTGACCGAGATGGCCTTGCAGACCGACAAGGGCATCGTGCTGGCCAGCACCTTGATCGAGCACCTGCGGCAGCAGTCGGTCATTCTGCCTGCCCTCAACGGGGTCTCCTCGTTTTCAGTGCAATAAGTGACGGTACGCAAAGCTAGCACTGGCGCGGGGGTGGTCTGGGTAGACCGTTGATTTCATTGACTTTCCTGTTCGCTTTGTAAACGGGTATGGTGGCCTCCCACTTTTGAGGTTCACGATGCAGGGTTGGCACACAACGTTTTTGGGGATGCGTGGGCTCCCCCGCGATATCAGCGACTTCGAGATGAAGGCATTTTTCACCTTCGATGGTGCCGAGCGCGACGCAATCAATGCACGCCGAGGTGATTCCCACAAGCTTGGTCTGGCGCTCCATATTGGTTTCCTGCGCATGAGTGGGCGTTTGCTCGGTGCCTTTCGGGTAATTCCAGTAGCCTTGTGGCGCCACCTTGGCAACGAGCTTGGCATTGCAGCACCAGAAGTCGCCTCGCTGAGAGCCATGTATGAACGCGGGCGCACGCTATTCGATCACCAACAAGTAGCCTGCACGGTCCTTGGATTCCAGTGGATGAGCGAGCACCAGCGCCGCTCACTGGTACGTGAACTGCGCGACGAAGTGGCGCGCTGCGCCGACCGCGATCAGCTACTCGTGCGGGCGCGTCAATGGCTGTACAAGAACAAGCTGGTGATCGTGCACGAGCGGGCAATTCGGACACTGATTGCGGCGGCACTTGCCCAGCTTGAAGTTGAAACAGGCACCGCCATCGCCGCCAGCGTTGATCCAGCAACACTTGATCGCTGGCGAGCCTCAGTTTCAGAGCCGCGCCCAGATGGACAAACCCAGCAGAGTTGGCTATGGGCTGCACCGGCGAAACACTCAACCCGCCAAATCAGCGAGGTACTGGAGCGCATCGACCTGCTTTACACGCTGGACGTTCATAAGCACCTGGCAGACATCCCCGATCTCATCTTGCGCCGCTACGCGCGCCGACTTGTCTCCAGGCCGCCCTCAGCCGGAGCCAAGATCAAAGAGCCAGCGCGCACCGTGGAGGTCGCATGCTTTCTTCGGTATTGCCTGTTCACCACCACAGACCAGTTGATCCTTATGGTGCAGCGCCGGATCGCCGATCTGTGGCGTCAGGCTGCCGCCGATGTCCCCGCTACCGTCAATTGGGCCGCAATGTACAAAACGCTGCTCGGCGAACTTGTTGCCTTGAGCGCGCAAGGTGCGGTGCCAGATGCTGAGTTGCGTGCCCGTCTTGAAGCCTTGATCACCGAAACCCAGAAACGCAAACCACCGAGCAGGGCCTCCCTGGTCCGCGAGGGATTGATTGATGGAATTCGCCCCGTGCGGTCGTTGCTCGTCGCCATTGCAAAGCTGCCCTGGCAGGCCACCGGCGAGCATCCTGCCATCGAGTACCTTGCCAAGCTGCAAGCTTTATATCTCAAAGGATCCAGAAAGCTGCCAGTTGAAGTGGTGGCACCAAGTCTGGGAATGATCTGGCAGGTTTCGATCTCCAGCCCAGACCGGGAACGGGCGTTTCAGGCGTTGGAGGTGGCCACCCTGTTTGCCCTGCGCCGCGCGGTGCGCAATGGCTCGGTCTGGATTGAGCACAGCCTGAGCTTTCGGGGTCGTGCGCGCTTGTTCTTCACGGACGAGCGTTGGCAGGCAGAGTCCAAGAAACACTATGCCCGTCTATCGTTACCCAGCAAGGCTGCCACTTTCTTGAAGCCTTTGCTGGCCAGAGTAACTGCCGGTGTCGATGCGGTGGCCGCTGCAGCCCGCAGTGGCGTACTGCGCGTGGATGATGAACTCCATTTGTCGCCATTGCCCGCAGAGGACGAAGACCCAGAAGTGACCAAGCTGCGCGCGGCTTTGGATCACCGCATCGGTGAGGTTCAATTGCCGGAAGTGATTCTGGCCGTTGACGCCCAGGTGCGCTTTAGCTGGATCATGCTCGGACGTGAGCCGCGCTCTACCGACGAGCTGCTGATGGTCTATGCCGGCATCATGGCCCACGGCACCAGTCTGACTGCGGTCGAATGCGCGCGCATGATTCCGCAATTGTCTGCCACCAGCATTCGCCAGGCCATGCGCTGGGCGCGGGACGAACGGCGTCTGAGCCAGGCCTGCCAGGCTGTGCTGGAATTCATGCAGCGACACCCGATTGCCGCCACCTGGGGGCGGTCCGATTTGGCATCTTCTGACATGATGACCATGGAGACCACCAAACGGGTGTGGCAAGCCCGGCTTGATCCTCGGCGCAACACACCTTCCATTGGAATCTACTCCCATGTAAAAGACCGGTGGGGCATCTTCCATGCGCAGCCCTTTGTGCTCAATGAGCGCCAGGCGGGCGTGGCCATTGAAGGTGTCATCCGCCAAGAAAAGCTGGAGACCAGCCAGCTTGCTGTGGATACCCATGGCTACACCGACTTTGCCATGTCACATGCCCGTTTGCTTGGTTTTGATCTTTGCCCGCGGTTGAAGGAACTCAAACAGCGCCACCTCTTTGTGCCACGCGGCACCAAAGTGCCCGCAGAAATCGCTGCGGTGTGCGAAGCCAATGTCGACGTCGCTTTGATCGAAAAGCATTGGGATAGTCTGGTGCACCTGGCAGCCTCGGTCATGAGCGGACATGCCAGTGCGGTGGCAGCTCTTGCGCGGTTCGGTTCTGCCGCCCAGGGCGATCCAATCTATGAGGCTGGCGTGCAATTGGGGCGGTTGCTGCGTACGGCGTTTTTGGCTGACTACTTTGTCAAGGACGCTTTCAGGAACGAGTTGCGCCGGGTGCTCAATCGGGGCGAGGCTGTTAACGCCCTCAAGCGCGCCATTTATACCGGCCGGATCAGCCCGGCGCAGGCCAAACGTGTCGATGAAATGCAGGCTGTGGCCGATGCGTTGAGCCTGATGGCCAACATCGTGATGGCGTGGAATACCTCACAGATGCAGGCGGTCCTGGATCGCTGGTCGAACCGCCGCCAGGTCATTCCACCGGAACTGATCGGGAAGATTGCGCCCACCAGGCTGGAGAGCATCAACTTGCGGGGTGTGTTTCGCTTCCCGGTTGACCGCTATGCTGACCAAATCCTGCCTTCGCGGCCAAATGCATCGATAACTGGCACCAATGGATGAAACCGACCACGGTTTGACGCCACGAATCGCAGATTTGAAAGTGAACAGGAAAGTCAATGAAATCAACGATCTACCAACACCACCTCCGCGCCAGTGCTAGCTTTTCGTACCGTCACTTATTGCACTGAAAACGAGGAGACCCCTCAACGCCGTCGAGCGGGCGAGCGCCGAAGCAATCACCCGCGCCAACCGGCGCATCTACGATGCCTTGGCCGAACCGCTGTCGGACGCGCATCGCCGCCGCCTCGACGATCTGCTCAAGCGTCGGGACAACGGCAAAACGACCTGGCTGGCCTGGCTGCGCCAATCGCCCGTCAAACCGAATTCGCGGCACATGCTGGAACACATCGAACGCCTCAAAGCGTGGCAGGCGCTCGACCTGCCTTCTGGCATCGAGCGGTCGGTGCACCAGAACCGCCTGCTCAAGATCGCCCGTGAGGGTGGCCAGATGACGCCCGCCGACCTGGCCAAGTTCGAGGCGCAGCGACGCTATGCCACCCTGGTGGCGCTTGCCATCGAGGGCATGGCCACCGTCACCGACGAAATCATCGACCTGCACGACCGCATCCTGGGCAAGCTGTTCAACGCCGCCAAGAACAAGCATCAGCAGCAATTCCAGGCGTCCGGCAAGGCGATCAACGCCAAGGTGCGGCTGTTCGGCCGCATCGGCCAGGCGCTGATCGAGGCCAAGCAGGCGGGCCGCGATCCGTTCGCCGCCATCGAGGCCGTCATGTCCTGGGATGCCTTCGCCGAGAGCGTCACCGAAGCGCAGAAGCTTGCGCAGCCCGAGGACTTCGATTTCCTGCACCGCATCGGCGAAAGCTACGCCACGCTGCGCCGCTACGCGCCGGAATTCCTTGCCGTGCTCAAGCTGCGGGCCGCTCCCGCCGCGAAGGACGTGCTCGACGCCATCGAGGTGCTGCGCGGCATGAACAGCGACAACGCCCGCAAGGTGCCCGCCGACGCGCCGACCGAGTTCATCAAGCCGCGCTGGCAGAAGCTGGTCATGACCGACACCGGCATCGACCGGCGCTACTACGAACTGTGCGCGCTGTCGGAGATGAAGAACGCGTTGCGTTCCGGCGACATCTGGGTGCAGGGGTCGCGCCAGTTCAAGGACTTCGAGGACTACCTGGTGCCGCCCGCGAAATTCGCCAGCCTCAAGCAGGCCAGCGAATTGCCGCTGGCCGTGGCCACCGACTGCAACCGGTACCTGAACGACCGGCTGACGCTGCTGGAAACACAGCTTGCCACCGTCAACCGTATGGCGACGGCCAACGAGCTGCCGGACGCCATCATCACCGAGTCAGGCTTGAAGATCACGCCGCTCGACGCGGCGGTACCCGACACCGCCCAAGCGCTGATCGACCAGACGGCAATGATCCTGCCGCACGTCAAGATCACCGAACTGCTGCTGGAGGTGGACGAATGGACGGGCTTCACTCGGCATTTCGCGCATCTGAAATCGGGCGACCCGGCCAAAGACAAGAACCTGTTGCTGACCACGATCCTCGCCGACGCGATCAACCTGGGCCTGACCAAGATGGCGGAGTCTTGCCCCGGCACGACCTACGCCAAGCTGGCTTGGCTGCAAGCCTGGCACATCCGCGACGAAACCTACGGGGCGGCGCTGGCCGATCTGGTCAACGCACAGTTCCGCCATCCCTTCGCCGAGCACTGGGGCGACGGCACCACCTCATCGTCGGACGGCCAGAACTTCCGCACCGGCAGCAAGGCCGAGAGCACCGGCCACATCAACCCGAAATACGGGAGCAGCCCAGGGCGGACGTTCTACACCCACATTTCTGACCAGTACGCGCCATTTCACACCAAGGTCGTGAACGTCGGCGTGCGCGATTCGACCTACGTGCTCGACGGCCTGCTGTACCACGAGTCCGACTTGCGGATCGAGGAGCATTACACCGACACGGCGGGCTTCACCGATCACGTCTTCGCCCTGATGCACCTCCTGGGCTTCCGCTTCGCGCCGCGCATCCGCGACCTGGGCGACACCAAGCTCTACATCCCGAAGGGCGACGCCGCCTATGACGCGCTGAAACCCATGATCGGCGGCACGCTCAACATCAAGCACGTCCGCGCCCATTGGGACGAAATCCTGCGGCTGGCCACCTCGATCAAGCAGGGCACGGTGACGGCCTCCCTGATGCTCCGAAAGCTCGGCAGCTACCCACGCCAGAACGGCCTGGCCGTGGCGCTCCGCGAGCTGGGCCGCATCGAGCGCACGCTGTTCATCCTGGACTGGCTGCAAAGCGTGGAACTGCGCCGCCGCGTGCATGCCGGCCTGAACAAGGGCGAGGCGCGCAATGCGCTGGCCAGGGCAGTGTTTTTCAACCGCCTGGGTGAAATCCGCGACCGCAGTTTCGAGCAGCAGCGCTACCGGGCTAGCGGCCTCAATCTGGTAACGGCTGCCGTCGTGTTGTGGAACACGGTCTATCTGGAACGGGCTGCGCACGCGCTGCGTGGCAACGGCCATGCCGTTGATGACGCGCTGTTGCAGTACCTGTCGCCGCTCGGTTGGGAGCACATCAACCTCACCGGCGATTACCTCTGGCGCAGCAGCGCCAAGATCGGCGCGGGCAAGTTCAGGCCGCTACGACCGCTGCAACCGGCTTAGCGTGCTTTATTTTCCGTTTTCTGAGGCGACCCCGGGATCAGTCGCCGCGCCTGAGCTTGCGCACCACGCTGGACTGGCTGATGCCAAGCGCCCGTGCGACCTCCCGGGTATTGCCGTACTTGCGCATCGCGTCCTCGATGAGCCGGCGCTCGAAACGGTCGACGCGCTGGCGAAAGGTGCTGGCGTCGAGGATCTCGGCCGGCAGCACCCCGTCGAGGAACGCCGGCTCGACAAGGTCGCTCTGGCTGGTCACCACCAGCCGCTCTACCACGTTGCGCAGCTCGCGCACGTTGCCGGGCCAGTCGTACGCCAGCAGCAATGTCATTGCCTCCTCCGATACGATGCGGTTCACGCCATAGCGCTGGTTGAATTCCCGCAGGAACTGGAACACCATCGGCGCGATATCGTCCTTGCGCTCGGCAAGCGGCGGTACGCGCAGCGGCACCACATTGAGGCGGTAGAACAGGTCGTCGCGAAACGTGCGCTCGCGGACCATCGCTTCGAGGTCGCGATTGGTGGCCGCGACGACGCGCACATCGACCGGCACGGTACGCGTCGAGCCGAGGCGCGATATCACGCGGTCCTGCAACACTTGCAGCAACTTGACCTGCAGGTCCAGCGGCATGTCGCCGATCTCGTCGAGAAACAGCGTGCCGCGGTTGGCCAGCTCGATGAGGCCCGACTTGCCCTGCCGCTGCGCCCCGGTGAAGGCGCCCGCTTCATAGCCGAACAGTTCCGATTCCAGCAGGTCGCGCGGCACCGCGCCGCAGTTGATCTTGATGAGCGGTCCCGCTGCGCGCGGACTCTCGCGGTGGATCAGGCGCGTGATCACGTCCTTGCCTGCGCCCGACGGGCCCGTGATCAGGACGGTGGCATCGACCTTGGCAACGCGCACGGCCAGCGATGCCACCCGGTGCATGGCCTCGCTGCGGATCACCAGGCCATCGACGTTCAGGTTCTGTGTCCGCAGCGCTTCGATCTCCTCGTCCACGCGCCGCAGGTCTGCCTTGGCCTGCGCCAGTGCATCCTGCAACTGCACCAGTTCGGTGGTGTCGCGCGAATTGATCACGACTTTGCGTACCTTGCCCGCGCCGTCGAATAGCGGCATGCCGGTGACCATGATGGTCTTGCCGGTGTGCGTATGTTGCGTGGTGGTGATGCGCTGGCCGGTTCGGGCAACGTGCTGGGCGACCACCGGCCGAATCCATCCCTTCTTCTCGAACTCCGAGACGTGGTGGCCAATCATGTCTGCTGCCGGCAGATCGTAGTTCCGCTCGCAGCCCTCGTTGACCATCATGGTGACGCCATTGCCGTCGGCGACAAAGATGCCATCGAAGGAATGGTGGAAGATCTCCTCCAGATCGCCACAGTGCTGGCGTAGCTTGTCTATCGCGGGAAAGACGGTCTCGTGCCCGTCAAGGGGCATCAGCATGACGAGGGTGTACTGGCCCTGTGCATGCACGCCGACCGCATAGGTCCGCCCGGACAGCGAGACCGTGTCCGGCACGGAGGCCGGGTCCGCGCGAAGCGCGGACAACAGACGGCTCCAGGACATCGCATCCTGCCGGCCGCCGTCGCCGTCGCCGTCGCCGTCGCCGTCGCCGTCGCCCTCGCCCTCCGTCCGCGCCGGCTCGCCGTGATGTCTGCCCACGGCATCGCGCGCGACGGCGTTCTGCAGCACCACGGCGTCGCCGCGCAGCCACACCAGGCCGATCGGCAACGCTTCCAGTATCTCCACCATTGGCTTGTTTTCCCCAGGCCACTTGTCCGTCGGGCCGTGCGGCGAGCTTACACCACGTCGTTGCGGGTTCGAAAGCCGCCACGCCCGCCCGCCGCTGATTCATATCTGAATCAGGCGCCGTCAAAAGCGGTTCGCGTTACCGGGCCGGCATGCGCGCCCAGCGTGCGGCCGTGCCGCGATTCGATCGCGCGTGGGCATTGGCAGCGCCGGGGCGCCGTGGCTCGCACGTCGGCATGCCGCTTGCTCAAGGGACGTCGGCGCCAGGACGCCGCGTCTGCCGGCTGTGCGGCGCCAACAAATCACGCCCGCCTGAACGGGCGCAATCCAGGAGACAACCATGATCGAACTATCGGAGGACGCGGTCTGTCCGGCCGCGCACGTCGCGCAAACGACTCGCACCCCAGAGGCTATCGCGTCGGGTCCGCCGTGGCGCGGTGCGGCATACACGCACAGCTTCCGCGAACTGATCGGCGCCAAGCGGCGCCTGGTCGTGCCGCTGCTTGGCGGCAGTCTGGCCTTCATCCTTGCCGTCACCCTACTCGCCGGTTACGGCCGGGAGCTGATGGGCTGGAAGGTGCTTGGACCGCTGAACGTGGGGTACGTGCTGATCCTGCTGATCTACGCCCTGTGCTGGCTGGTCGCCACCGTGTATGTGAACACCGCCAACCGACGCTTCGAGGAACTCGCGGATCGCGCCGCAGCCGAGGCCCACGCCAGGAGCCAGTCATGAAAGCCCTGACCATCGGAATCTTCCTCGGCATTCTCGCGCTGACGCTGGCGGTGACGTGGTGGGCCGCCCGCCACACCAATACCACCAGCGAGTTCTACGCCGCCGGCGGGAAACTGACGGCCCGCGCCAACGGCTTCGCCCTGGCAGGGGACTGGATGAGTGCGGCGGCTTTCCTGGGCTTCTCGGGCCTGATCTCGCTGTACGGCATGGACGGCTCGCTCTACGCGGTGGCGGCGCTGGCAGCCTTCCTGATCGTACTGATGGTGGTGGCCGAGCCGGTGCGCAATACCGGCAGGTTCACCTATGGCGACGTGATCGCCGAACGCATGCGCAGCCGGCATGCGCGGCTCGCGGCGGTCATCGGGACCTTCGTGGTCAACCTGGCATACATGGTGCCGCAGATGGCAGGGGCCGGCGCCCTGATCAAGCTGATGCTCGGCATCTCGTACGAGTCCGCCGTGGTCATGGTTGGCGTCGGGATGATCGTGTATGTGCTGTTCGGCGGCATGATCGCCACCACGTGGGTGCAGATCATCAAGGCCGTTCTGCTGCTCGCGGCGGCTGCCGTGCTGGTGGCGATGCTGCTGGCTGCTGTCCAATACGACCCGCTGCGGCTGTTCGCTTCGGTGGAGCAGCAGTATGGCGCGCAGATGCTGTTGCCGGGCGGCTACTTCAAGCATCCGCTGGACCCGCTATCGCTGTTCCTGTCGTTCATGTTCGGCGTCGCCGGCCTGCCTCACATCATGACGCGCTTCTACACCGTGCCGGATGCGCGGACAGCGCGCAAGTCGGTGCTGTGGCTGATGTTCCTGGCCGGCAGCTTCTTCCTGGTCACCACGCTGATCGGCTTCGCGTCGGCCACCCTCGTGGGACAGGACGCCATCCGCGCGGCCGACAAGGGCGGCAACCTGGCACTGCCGCTGCTGGCGCAGCATCTCGGCGGCGGTCCCGGCACCTTCGGCGGCCAGTTCTTCCTGGCATGTATCTGTGCCGTGGCCTTCGCCGCCATTCTCGCCGTGGTGGCCGGACTCACGCTCGCGTCGTCGGGCGCCATCGCGCACGACCTGTATGTGAATGTGATTCGCCGGGGCGCGGTCAGCGAAGAGCAGCAGGTCCGCGTCGCGCGCATCGCCACGTTGGGCGTGGGCGTGCTGGCGGTCGCGCTGGGACTGCTGGCGCAGGGCATCAATGTGGGCGTGCTGGTGATCCTGGCCATCGCGATCGCGGCGTCGGCCAATTTCCCCATCATCCTGCTGTCGATGTTCTGGCGCCGCTTCAATACCGCCGGTGTGATCGGTGGCGTCACCGCGGGCCTGGTTTCGTCGGTCGCGCTGGCGTTTCTCGGCCCGGCGTTCCTGAAGGACCAGGCGCTGTTTCCGATCGTGAATCCAACGATCCTGAGCATGCCGATCGGCTTCCTCGGCGCATGGCTTGGCACGATGCTGAGCCGGCGCAGCGCCGAGCACGAGGCCCGCTTCGACGCCTTCGTCTTCCAGGCGCATACCGGGGCCAGGCCGGATGCTCCGCCGGCTCCTGTTGTGCCGGCGGACTGATCCCGCTGGTTCCACCCGATCCATGTACATGCCGGCGCCGTCCACGGTCGGCGCGGGCAAGACTGACCCGCGGGCACATTGCCCGCTCCATTACTGGGGATTTACGATGAAAGCAATCAAAGGTGTAGTGTTCGATCTCTACGGCACGCTGTTCGACGTGCATTCGGTAGCCGGCCGCTGCAGCGACCTGTATCCGGGACGCGGACTGGAGATCAGCGTGCTGTGGCGCCAGAAGCAACTGGAATACACCTGGCTGCGCAGCCTGATGGGCCAGTACCTGTCGTTCGAGGCTGCCACCGAGGACGCGCTGGTCTATACCTGCAACCATCTCGGGCTGCAGCTGCAGGCGCCGGACCGCGCGGCGTTGTGCGAGGCGTACCTGAAGCTGAATCCCTACCCGGATACTCCGCCGGCCCTGTCGATGCTTCAGGCGCTCGATCTTCCGCTGGCCATCCTGTCCAACGGCTCGGTACGGTCGATTCATTCGGTCGTGCACCACGCGGGGCTGCAGGATCGCTTCGCCCATCTGATCAGCGTCGATAACGTCGAAGTGTTCAAGCCGCACGGCAAGGTCTATGCGCTGCCCGAAAAGACCATGGGCCTGGCGCGCGACAACATGCTGTTCGTCTCGTCGAACGCCTGGGACGCATCAGGGGCCAAGCACTTCGGTTACCAGGTGGCGTGGATCAATCGCGTGGGCAACACCTACGACGAGCTGGGTGCGCGGCCGGATGTCCAGGTCGAGTCGCTGGAAACGCTGGCCGATTGGGTCCGAGGCCAGGATCGCGCTTGAGCGGCTGCCGCTGGCCTCCGCCCTTCCCGACGGGGAGGGCGCGAGGCGGCGGCAATCCAGCCTGCCGTGCCACCCGCTACTTCCTCTTACATACTGCCCGTGGCTGTCGCGGGCGCATAGCGCCCCGACAGCGCTGCATACAAGGGCGGCACCGCCATCCTCGATACGCCGGCCGCGATCAACGCGGTAGCCATCAGCGGAATCGTCAGGCCGCGCGCTCCCACCAGTTCGATCATCACCACGAAAGCCGTGACCGGGCGCTGCGTCACCGCGGCAAGATAGCCGCACATCGCCAGTGCCGCGTACACCGGCAAAGGTGCCTGCCCGATCGTGTATTGGAGCAGGTTGCCGATCCCTGCGCCGATGGCCAGCGATGGCACGAACAGGCCGCCCGGAATGCCGGACAGCCAGGTCAGCAGCAAGGACAGGCCCTTGAGGAAGGGATACGCAGCCGGCAGCACGAGGTCGCCGGCCAGCAGCGCGCGCGTTTCGCCGTACCCGCTGCCGTGGCTGGTTCCCGATGACGCCAGCCCGAGGAGCGCAACGCCCAGCCCGCACAGCGCGCCGAACATTGCAGGGCGTTGCGCGCGCAGACCGCGTATCCGAGGCGGCAACCACCGCTCGCTGTGAACCAGCAGCCAACAGAAGCCGGCGCCGGCCAGCCCGGCCACCGCGCCCGCTGTCACGACCGCGACAGCCATGCGGTACGGTGCCGACGGGCCGGCCGCTATCATGCCGAGCGCCGGACCCTCGCCTTGCAGCACGCCCGCCACGGTGCCGGCACAGACCACCACCGCGATCAACGCCGCGCTGCCGCGCGGCGGGATGCCGCGCGCCAGTTCCTCGATGGCGAAGGCAATGCCGGCCAGCGGCGTGCAGAACGCTGCCGACAATCCGGCCGACGCGCCGGCAAGGGCAAGCTGGCGATCGAGCGCGGTGAGATGGGCGCCGGCTGGACCGGACAGCCCGGGGAGCCACCGGCGGAGGCTGACGAGCAGCGCGGCGCCGATATGGACGGTGGGGCCCTGGCGGCCGAGCGTGAAGCCGCCCAGCGTGCCGAGAAAGGACAGGCCGATCTTGCCGACGATCACCGCCGGCCGCAGCAGACGCGGCTTAGCCGTTCCATTGCCGCCGCTGACGATGGCCACGATCTGTGGAATGCCACTGCCTTCGGCACCGTCGAAATAGCGGTGTGTGAGCCAGACTGCGAGTGCGCCCAGTGCTGGCGAAAGCAGCAAGGTGACCCACGGCCCGTGGGCGCTTGCCGCGAGAAACAGCTGGTGGCCGATGTCGATCAGCCAGGCATATAGCGTGGCGACACCGCCGACCAGGGTGCCACCGACGCACAGTACGGCGTGATGCCACCACAGCCGGCCACGGGCCCGTGGTTTCCTCCAGTTCGCGCTCCCACGCAGCTCCATATCGTCCCCTCGTTGTTATCGTGCCGACGTGCGTCAATGCGCGTCGGAGCGGCTGACAAACGCAGGATGCATGCCAGTGGTGAGCCCCAGACCGACTTGTCAGGCTCGCCACCGGCACAGGGCGCAGGGGCCTTCGGGTCTTCTCTGACCGTTGGGACCGAAATCCGATACCATGACTGCCGCGCACGGTGCGCCAAGCTGGCGCGACGCTGCTTTCGCCGCAGTTCCGAAACAACGGGAGACTTTGATGTCGTTCGAACATTGGATTGCGTTTGTGCTGACCAGTGTCGTGATACTGGCGATTCCAGGACCGACGATCCTGCTGGTGATCGGCGATGCCTTGGCCCACCGCGGCAAGTCGGCGTTCGCCACCGTGGCGGGTGTTGCCGCGGGCGATCTCACGGCCTTTACCCTGTCAATGGCCGGGTTGGGCGCGGTCCTGGCGACCTCCGCCACACTGTTCACCGCATTGAAGTGGGCCGGCGCCGCCTATCTGATCTATCTTGGCGTCCAGGCGCTGCGGAGCGCCGCGCGAAGCGGCGCAAGCCAGGTACCGGTGAGCGAGGGCCGTCCGTTACAGCGCTTCGGCAAGGCGTGGCTGGTAACGGCGCTGAATCCGAAGAGCATCGTCTTCTTCGTTGCGTTCGCTCCCCAGTTTATTGATGCCAGCCGTTCGTTCCTGCCTCAGGCCGGCATTCTGATCCCGACCTTCGTGATCATGGCGGCGGCCAATGCCGCCATCTATGCGCTGCTGGCGCGATCGCTGGCGACGCGGCTGACCAGTGCCCGAGCGCAGGCGAACGTCCAGCGCGTGGGAGGCCTGACGCTGATCGGCGCAGGGACACTGGTGGCAGCCCGGGCCTGATGGCCTGATGGCCTGATGGTCTGATGGACTCAGGGGATGGCGGCGGCAAACGCCTGCCCCATCTGCCGAGCCCGCTTTACCTCATCGCTGTGCAGATAGACCGACGTCGTCGACACCGACGCATGCCGCAGATTGTCCCGCACGATGGTCAGGTCCACGCCACGCGCCAGCGCATGTGTGGCGTGCGTATGCCGCATCCAGTGCGGACTGGCGCGCCTTAGCTTCTCTGCCGCCGTCGGATGATCGGCGCCGATGACATCGGCGGCCAGCAGGAAGAACCGCTTGACGATATGTCCAAGCCGGGTGGTCGTGATGCCGGCGTCCGGCGTGTCGGTCAGACCCCCGAGGCCCCCGAGGCCCCCCAGGCCGCCGACCAGCAGCGTGTCCGGGCGCCACAGGCGCCGGCTGACGGGCAATCCGCGCTCTGTCAGGTAGCGCTCCAGAGCCGTTCTCGCCAGCGGCGGCAGGGCCACCTTGCCGCTACGCCCGCCCTTCCCCGTCAGCTGGAGCCATTCGTCGCCCTCGCGGTCGGCGCCGATATCGCCCAGCCTGGCGGCGACGAGTTCGCTCGCCCGCAGCCCTGTCGCATAACCGAAATCCAGCACGAAACGCAGGCGCTGCGCGGCGGCGGCTTCCCACCCATAGGACCACTCCAGTCCATCGGCGATGGTCCGGACGAGCCGCCACTCGCCTTCGCTGAAGGCATGGGAGCCATCCAGCGCGGCGGTGCGGCCACCGCCCCGGACCTTGATGCCCGCGAATGGATTGGCCAGGACATACCGCTGCTGCGCCAGCCAGCGGAACATGGCCCCGACGATGGAGAGCGCGTGCGCGACCGACCGGGCCGATAGTGCGCCGGTAAAAGGCCGCCATTCCGGCGACGTGCGCGAGCGCGGCGGGCCTGCCCAGCGATCCCGAGGCGTCGGGCGGCGCAGGAAGGCGCGGTACGCAACGGCGTCCTCGGTGGTCAACGATGACAGGGGCCGCTGCCGCTCGACGATGGCCCACAGGATCAGGCGTTCGGCTTCCTTGCGGTAGGTGCGTTGCGTCGCTGGCGATTCATGCAGCGCCAGCCAGGCCTGTACTGCCTCGTAGTCATTGTCGGCCGTCAGCGTGCAGGTCTGCCGCGGCGCGCGAAAGCGCCCTTGCGAGCCATCGACCTCTTGTGGCAGCCGCAGCTGTTCCCAGGGCACGACCACGCTGCGCCGCTCCTGCACGACCAGCGCGCGGGCGCGTTCCGTCAGCGCCGGGTGGGCGGCGAAGAATGCCTCGATATGCGCGGCGCTGCGCGCGCCGAGTCCTGGAATGGCGGTCCACCACCGGCGGCGCCTTGGGATACGCACGGTCAGCGCCGCCAGCGTGTCGATGCCATGGGCCCGCAAGGCAGCCACCGCGCGCGCCGGCAGCCAATGGCCAATATCGTCCGCAATCGATGGCCGTGGGGCTGGCAGCGTGCGCAAGAGGTCGATGGCGCGGTCGGCCGCCCTGCCCTGCGCGGCGCGTTCGGACGCAGGGATTTCGAACAGCGCGGCGAGATCGTCGCGGCCGCGCTGCCGTGCGAACGCCGCCAGCTGGCGCCGGATGCGGCCGAGGATGGCGCGTGAAGACTGGCCATGCGCCCTGTCATCTCCGAGATATTGCGCCACCGCCTGCCGCGAGCCGAGCCCGGCATGCCAGGCGCGCAGCGCGGCGACAGAGGCGGCGTCCGGGAAGTCAGGTGGGGTAAGGGTGGAAGGCGGGCGCGGTTTCATGGCTGCCAGTTTAGCGCAGCAATGTGGCCATTACGATAAGAATAGTTATCCCTGTCGAGATACTGAAAAGCGTTATCCTCGTTTTTCCCAAAACTGTTTTGCCAGTTCGCTCAGAGCGCTAGTTAACTGAGCGACAGATTTCGCACTTTGCAAATTATTCTGCCCGGTCTGTACATTGGTATCAGCAGCATCGCGTATATTGATAATACTGCGGTTTATGTCTTCACTTACTGCTCCCTGCTGCTCGACCGCAGTCGCTATTTGCGCGTTCATGTCGGTAATTTCGTTAACGCGTTGGCCAATTCCATCAAGAGCTGTAGCTGCTTCCTCTGCGTGAGCTACACTCGTGTGCGCTTGCCGACTACTTTGCTCCATGACTGTAACAGCGGATTGCGCTCGCTCTTGTAGAGCGCTGATCATGCTTTGAATATCCGTTGTCGATTGCTGTGTGCGAGCAGCAAGACTGCGAACCTCATCGGCGACAACAGCAAAACCACGCCCCTGCTCACCAGCACGCGCGGCCTCAATTGCTGCGTTGAGTGCCAACAAATTCGTTTGCTCGGCGATCCCTCGTATAACGTCAAGAACTTTTGATATCTCGTTACTTTGACCTTCAAGCTCATGAATAACCTGAGCGGCTTGCCTAATTTCACCTTCAAGGGCAGTGATTGACTGGCTTGTGTGGGCTACCAGACGCTGGCCAGATGCCGTCTCAGTGTCTGCTCTTCCGGCCGCATCTGCAGCATGCTGTGCATTGCTCGCAACCTCTTGAATGCTTGCCGCCATTTGGTTTACTGCCGTTGCTATTTGATCTGTCTCTGCCTGCTGCTCAACTGTAAGTACATTGCTTGACTCAATATCCTTTAGTAGGCCTCGGGTGTGTTCGCTAAGCCGATTTGATGCATCACCTATGCGACCTACTATGGCGCCTGTTTCAGCTTGCATCATTCGTAAAGCAAACTCTATTTGGCCAAACTCATCGGTGCGCCCAGTGTAGAGGGATTGACTTAATGGGTTATTGGAAATATTCCTGGCTCTTTCAACCAGTCTTCCAAGAGGAGAGAGAATAGCCAAAACACTAACAGAGCTTAAGCTTCCTGACATTAAAGTGGGCGGTTACAGGAGCTGAGTGCAACACGGTTATTGAATTGAAGCTGGAGCATCATGCCGCATAGCCATAGCTTCCTGCATCACCTCGTCCATAACCTCGATCGGACACTTGAAGTCGAAGCGCTTACGGGGGCGCATGTTCAGTTGCAGTGCGATGGCATCCAGTTCCTCCTGGCTATGCACCGACAAGTCCGTGCCTTTGGGCAGGTACTGGCGGATCAGGCCATTGATGTTTTCGTTACTGCCGCGCTGCCAAGGGCTGTGCGGGTCGCAGAAGTAAATCGCCACCCCGGTCTGCTGGGTGATTTCAGCATGCCGCGCCATTTCTCGGCCCTGGTCGTAGGTCATGCTCTTGCGCATCGCCAGCGGCATGCCATTGAGCGCTGCACTGAAGCCTTCCATCGCCGAGGTCGCCGTCGCGTCGTTCATCTTCACCAGCATCAGGTAGCCACTGGTGCGCTCCACCAGCGTACCTACAGACGAGGCGTTGGCCTTGCCCTTGATCAGGTCGCCTTCCCAATGCCCTGGCATCAGTCGGTCTTCGATCTCCGGCGGACGTACATGAATACTGACCCTCTCAGGGATCTGACCGCGCCGATCCACGCCGCCAGAGCGCGGCCTGCGCATCGTCTTGCTTTGGCGCAGGCAGATGATCAGCTCTTTACGCAGCTCGCCGACTGGCAAGGCATAGATCGCGTTATAGATCGTCTCGCGACAGACGTAGGCATCTCTGAGGCTGGGAATATTCATGCTGCGCAGCTTGCCGGCAATCTGCTCGGGAGACAAACGCTCACGCAGCATATGCGCCACCAATTCGAAGCGCTCGCTACCCGGCAACAGCTTTTGCTTCGGTCGACACACCTGACGGCGGGCCTGCATCTGCTGCTGGGCCACGCGGGCCGAGTAGCCGCCACAGGCATCTCGATTGCGGCGCAGCTCCCGGCTGATGGTCGAAGGGGATCGGTTGATCAAGCAGGCAATCCCGCGCAGGCTGAAACCTTGGGCATGACCGATTTGAATGGTGGCGCGCTCTTCAACGCTGAGTTCGGAATAAGACATAGGGACAGCACCGTACCGGAAAGGTCAGGTGTTGCACTCAGTTTTCGCCGCCGCCCCCTTATTATCACTGCGAGGTGAATAGCTTTTCTGCCAATTGATTATGCCAATGCGATTCTCTTCGCCGAAGATTTCGTCCATGAGCATGCCAAGTCTAAATAGTTCCCTATGATCAATACAGATAGCCATAACCCCGCCTGGGGTTAGCATCTCACGCATCATCCAGATTCTGGGTGTCATGAAGCGCAACCATTTGCTGTGCTTGGACCCATCATCTTTAGGAACTACATCGCCGAGATCTGGATCGTTTGGATCCTTGTCCCACTTGTCGTTATAGCGGAAGTCCTCGCCGGTGTTGTACGGCGGGTCTGTTACTACAAGATCAACTTGACCACGATATTTATAGAGCGTGACCATCGCAGAAAGGTTTTCACCGTCCCAGATCTCATTCTCTGACTGGGCGGTTTCCTCTCCAAAGGATACTTTCTTGATAATACGATGCAGCTTCGGCTTGACCTGGCGGATGATCTGCCAGGGAGCAGCCCGCCCGGTGTAACTCATAACGATGCCATTCTTGCCAGCATCGGCAAGCGCCGCATCATGCTCCTGCAGCATACGGACCAAGGCGGCCCTCGGCAGTTGTTCGTAATCCATGCTTGCCCCTTGAATTCGTGCGGCGGCACCGAAAAGCTGAAAATTCTAGTACCGCTCGTGGATGCTTCACCATCCCTAGGGTGGCGAGTGTACTTGTGAACGTATTGATTTGGCTGTTAAACCGTTGAAAAAGACGGATCAACTGAGTTCCAAACGGGCTGCGTACTGGCTGGCAGATGCGAATCCGGCGCACGCCGCTCCCTTCTGGGCTCAAGCCCGCGAAGCGGGCATAAAGAACCCGGCCGAGGCCGGGATCCTTATGGGCTTATGGGCCGGCGTATTGGTCTGCCCAGTCCAAAGCCGGTGCCACGGGAGCTTGCACCTCCTGAGGCCAGGTTTTGGAGCCCACTGCAAATCGCCCGTAACCCATTAAAAGATAGCTGGGCATCCGACGAAAAGAGCACCAAGGCACCATTACCCTTGAGCTACAGCGCCGCTACGGGGCACCAGTTTGATTTCAACGCGGCGATTTTGGGCGCGACCCTCGGCGGTGTCGTTGGGGGCAATGGGCGAGCTGGAGCCTGCACCAAAGGTTTGCAGGCGCGAAGGATCGACGCCATTGCTGCGCAAAGAGAAAAAGGGGACTGATTTATGTGCGCCAGGCAAAGCTTGGTCGCCTGGGAATGACGGCGCAAGCCGTCACGAAATGGCGTAAGAAACCCAGCGGGTATGACCCCCGCCCGGTAAAGGTTAGCCACCGACCGGAAGCGAGTCTTGCGTGGTGACCGGGTAACCGGCGCTGCGAAGCGTAGACAGCAGAAAAGGGGATTTATTTTCCCTACTCTAAAACGGCCGCTGTTGGCCGATTGCTGCCTGTCGTGGACGACCGTTTAACTTCAAAGCCTGACTGGATTGCAAACTGCTGACACGCGTAGATTCTGTTTTCGACTCGTTTAATGCCGTCGATGCCAGGCCATAAACAGAGAGGAAACAACCGCTCGAAAATTCGAGCCATAGACTCTAGAGCCAGTGGGTAGTCGGAGTCATGTTCCTGCAACCATCAAATCCAGATTCTGCACCGCCGCTCCAGCGGCTCCCTTCCCAAGATTGTCAAACACCGCAGCCAACAAAACCTGCCCCGTCTCATCATTTTCACACACCACCAATCGCAAACTATCAGTCCCGTTAAGCGCCTGAGGATCAAGGCACGTCAACCCTTTGGCCTCCTGCATCGACATCACCTGTACATGGTCCGCATCGACGTAGTGCTGCATAAGACACGCATGCAACCGCACCGCATCCACGCCCGGCGCCAACAAGCGAAGTTGCAACGGTATGGTCAGCACGATCCCCTGCCGAAAAGCCCCATAAGCCGGCACAAACATCGGCCGCTCCATCAGACCGCTTTGCTGCTGAATCTCCGGAATATGTTTGTGTGCCAGCCCCAGACCATAAACCTGAAACGCGGGCGCCTGTGATGCGCCCTCTCCCTCATGCTCTTGCACGCCAACGCGCCCTTTTCCGGAATAGCCCGACACAGCATGAATGTTCGTCGGATAGTCCCTGGGCAGCAACCCGGCCTCCAGCAATGGGCGCAGCAGCCCTATCGCCCCCGTGGGATAGCAACCGGGATTGCTGACCCGCCGTGCCGTGGCGATGCGTTGGGCCTGCTGCGAGTTCATCTCCGCGAAACCATAGGTCCAGTCTGGATGGGTGCGGTGCGCCGAACTCGCATCGATCACCCGAACGGCGGGGTTTTCGATGCTCGCTACAGCGTCGCGTGCGGCTTGGTCGGGCAAGCAGAGAATCGCGATGTCGCAGGCGTTGATGATTTCGGCGCGACGTTGCGGATCCTTGCGATGTTCGGGGCTGAGCGTGATAAGCCGCAGATCGGTCCGGTCGCGTAGACGTTGATGGATTTGCAACCCGGTGGTGCCTTGGTCGCCGTCGATGAATATAAGAGGACTTGCCATGGAATGCTCTCGGACATAGGAAATCAGGAGTTCCAATCTTCAGTGAGGGGCTAAGATAGGAAAAGTTGAATTTCTAAACGATGAAATTCAGCTTTTCTGAACAAGGAGTGACTCATGCGCGAAATCAGCCTGGACCGTCTGCGCACGTTGGTGGCCATTGCCGACCTGGGTTGGGGTCATGCCAAGATAAGGCCAATTCGCTATCATAAGCCCGCCAGTTATGTAGAAGTTTGCATGCATGCCTCTTGGTTATAAAGAGCCTCTGGATTTCCGCCTTTGCCGTCGGCTAGACTGGCCGGCCCTTCAGCGATTGTGGAGATCCCTGTATGGCCACCGTCGAGCGCACTGCCTACCCGCGTTTCCCAAAGGTCTTCTCCACGAAAGAGCTGCAGGCCTGCTACACGCCGACCGCTGAGGAGTTGGACTGGGCAACCCGCTCGACCCGCGGCCAGAGTCCGCGCCTAGGTCTCTTGGTGCTGCTCAAGATCTTCCAGCAACTGCACTATTTCCCCTATCTTGATGCGATTCCCACCGCCGTAGTCGATCACGTGCGAGTTTGCGCGGGGTTGGACCCCGATACGCCGTTCGGTTACGACCGCAAAGTCTCTCCCACGCTGTTCCGGCATTACGTCGTCGTGCGGCAATTCCTCGGCGTGCAACCCTACATTGGCACCGACGCCAATGAGGTCACCATCCGCGCTGCACGTGAAGCGGCCGAGACGATGGATCAGCCGGTGGACATTATCAACGCGACTATTGATGCGCTGATCTTGCAGCAGGTTGAACTGCCTGCGTTCTCAACGCTCGACACCATCGTCGAGCAAATCCATGCCCGCACCCAAAACGCAATGTTCAGGCGGGTCGCACGCCGGCTCTCTGAAGAGGATCGGCAGCGCCTGGACAAGCTTCTCACGCGCGAATTCGCCAACCGGCAGACCGCCTACAACAACATCAAGCGACATGCCCGGCGGCCCTCGCGCAAACACCTGAACCTGCTGATCGAGCATCTGGAGTGGTTGGATTCTTTTGGCGACCTATCCGGCGTCCTGGAAGGCGTGCCTGCCACCAAGCTACGTTCGCTGGCCAACCAGGCCATGGGCCTGGACGCAGCCAACCTCAAGGAAACGCTGCCTGAGAAGCGCTATACGTTGATCGTGGCCTTGCTTGCTCACATGCGCGTGCGCAGTCGCGACGATCTCGCCGAAATGTTTATCCGGCGTATGGGCGCGATCCACAAGCGGGCCCAGGACGAACTGGAATACATCCAGTCTCGCCAGCGCGCCAAGCTCGAAGGCCTTGTCACCGTGCTGGACGGTGTCGTCGATATCGTCGCCGATGGCGGTGACGATGCCCGAATCGGCGCGCAGGTGCGCAAGCTGTTGGCTCCCAATGGCGACCTGGAGCCCCTGCGCGAGCGCTGCGCCGAAGTGCGGGCTTTCAGCGGCAACAACTATCTGCCGCTGTTGTGGCGGCACTTCCGCGCCCACCGTTCGGTGATGTTGCGCCTCGCCCGCGTGTTGGAGTGGGAGTCGACCAGCCAATCACGCACGTTGTTAGCCGGGCTGGAGGTCGCGCTGGAAAACGAATCACTGCACCGGGAGTGGATCGCTGCTGAAGTCGATCTCAGTTTTGCCTCCGAGCGCTGGCGCAAGCTGGTCCGGCGAGCGCACCACGAGGGTCCGCCCACCAACCGGCGCTACTTGGAGTTGTGCGTGCTGTCCCACATGGTCAACGAGTTGCGCTCGGGTGATCTGTGCGTGGTGGGGTCAGACGCCTTTGCCGACTACCGGGGCCACCTGTTGCCGTGGCGCGAGTGCGAGCGGCGCTTGCCAGAGTACTGCGCCAAGCTGGATCTGCCGGCCAACGCGCAGGAGTTCGTCGCGCACCTCAAGCAGTGGCTGGCCGACGCCGCGCAGACGCTGGACAAAAGTTTTCCGGACAAGCGCCAGCACGTCACCATCAGCGCTGACGGCGAACCCTTACTCAAGCGCACCGCTGCGCGCGAAACTCCGCCCTCGGCCGTTGCCTTGCAGCAGGCGCTGATCCGCCGCATGCCGACGCGCAACCTGCTCGACGTGCTGGCCAATATCGAGCACTGGACCCAGTTCACCCGGCACTTCGGGCCGCTCTCCGGCAACGATCCTAAGATCCGCAACGCCGCCGAACGCTATCTGCTGACGATCTTCGCGATGGGTTGCAATCTCGGACCCACTCAAGCTGCGCGCCATATGGGCGATCGCGTCACCCCCATATGATGTCGTTCGTCAACCGGCGGCACATGAGCCTGGAGAAGCTGGAGACCGCGCAGCGCGAGCTGATCGAGCTGTACCTGCGCCTGGATTTGCCTAAACACTGGGGCGACGGCAAAACGGTGGCCGCCGACGGTACCCAATACGACTTCTACGACAACAATCTGCTGGCCGGCTATCATTTTCGTTACCACAAGATGGGCGCCGTGGCTTACCGGCATGTGGCCGACAATTACATCGCGGTGTTTCGGCACTTCATCCCGCCTGGTGTGTGGGAAGCCATCTATGTCATCGAAGGGCTGCTCAAGGCCAACCTGAGCGTCGAGGCCGACACCGTGCACGCCGACACGCAGGGGCAGTCGGCGGCGGTCTTCGCTTTCACCCACTTGCTTGGCATCAATCTGATGCCCCGCATTCGCAACTGGAAGGAACTGGATCTGTACAAGCCCGATGCCGGCGTCAAATACAAGCACATCGATTCGTTGTTCTCGGCGGTGGTCGACTGGGATCTGATCGCTTTTCACTGGCAGGACCTGATGCAGGTGGCGCTGTCGATCCAGGCCGGCACCATCTCTTCGCCGCTGCTGCTGCGCAGATTGGGCTCGGAGAGCCGCAAGAACCGCCTCTACCTGGCCGCGCGAGAACTGGGCAACGTCGTGCGCACCGTGTACCTGCTCGAATGGGTCGGCAGTCGCGAGCTGCGCCAGGAAGTGACCGCCACCACCAACAAGATCGAGTCGTACAACGGCTTTGCGAAGTGGTTCTCGTTCGGTGGTGACGTGATCGCGGAAAACGAGCCCGAGGAGCAGCAGAAACGCCTGCGCTACAACGACCTGATCGCCTCGGCCGTGATCCTCCAGAACACCGCAGACCTGATGCAGGCCCTACGCACGATGGTCAGCGAGGGCATCAAAGTGAACGTCGCCGACATCGAATTCCTGAGTCCTTATCTGACCCACAACATCAAGCGCTTTGGTGACTACAAGCTGCACCTAGAGCGCGTACCGGAGGCCTGGATTCGCGATGGGTTGTTCGCGGGACCCGCCCGCGCTGTCCGCAGGGCTCGCCATGCCTGAGACCAAGACCCCTACGGGGATGTCGACAGCGAAGCATTGCAGGGGCTCCGGCAGTCGTTCGATACCCGCACCATTCTGCATGCGGTGGAGTTGCTCGATGGGATTCGAGCACGATGCGCGCCGGACGGGTTGCGCGACGATCTGCTGCGCCTGCACGGCATGGCTCATACCGTGATTAACGACGCGAGCCTAGCCTACAGCACGGATGGACCGACACTGGTTGAACAAGTCGACGCGGTGCTGATGGAGCTTGGCGACTGGCTCGCGGCACTGGAGCGGATGCGCCAATCATTGGAGCCACTGGAACACCTGAGCCCAGCCGACTAGCCGAGCCATTCGGCCCGAAAGCCAACGTAGAAGGCGTCGCCACGCTTCGTTGGCCAGCTCATGGTGGCGCCTTCGATGCGCTGGCTGCCATGGCGATTTGCCCGTTTTCGTGGGTGATGCCGGCAGCCGCCGCGCGTGGAGCATGCCATCGAGAATTGGGTACGCTCAGTTCCAGCCAAGCCGGTGGCTGGCTTGCGTTGCCTGGTGGCGTGCGTCATCTTCCGCGTGGAGGTAGACACTCGTCGTGGCGAGCGACGCATGGCCGAAGTTGTCACGCACGAAGCGCAGGTCCACCTGTTGGTCGGACATGTGCGAGCCGGCCGTGTGGCGCAGCCAGTGGGACGATGCGCTGGCGAGCACGTCAGCCTGCGCGCCAAACTCGGGACCCTGTGCACGCACGCGGTCGGCCGCGAGCTTGAACACCTCCTTGACGATCAGGTGAATCGCCGCGCGCGATAACGGCTTTTCCGGGCCGATCACGGGCAGCAGCAAAGGGCGTGTTTCGCCGATCTGCGGTGACGGCGGCAGGCCGCAGATGCGCCGATAGCGCGCCAGCTCCGCGATCAGTTCATCGGTGGCGGGCACCAGGCGCGTCTTGCCGCCTTTGCCGTGCACCTCGATCCACCAGCGCTCGACGCCCGCCGCGTCCCGGCGAGAGAACACGGCGCCCATGCGCGTGGAGGCGATTTCCGCTAAGCGCAGGCCGGCCAAATACAGCACGGAGAACAACCACCGGCAACGGGCCGCGTGCAGCCGGTCGCGTTCCGTCGCGACGGGCAGGGTTTCGATCGTGGCTTTGACGATGTCCCAATGCGCATGCGTGAGGTAGCGCGTCACGCGCGGGGCTGTCTTGGCGCTGCGACGGCGCGCGAGCGAGAGCGGATTCCCGGCGAGGTATCCGGCTTGCACCAGCCAGGCGAAGAGCGCGTTGAGGATCGTCATCGCATGCCGCACGCTCGTGGGCGACAGTGGACCGGCGAAGGGGCGCCAGTCGGGCGAGCTTCTCGCCAGCTTCTTGCGTGAGGCCATCACCCAACGCCAAGCTGGCTGCGGGTCGGCCAGGAAGCGCTCGTAGAGCAGCAGGTCCTCGTGGGTGAGTGAAGACAGCGGCTTGCCGTGCTGGAGAATCGCCCACAGTATCAGGCGTTCGGCTTCCTTGCGGTAGGTGGCGACCGTGCCGGGCACGCCGGCATAGCGGGCGAGCCACGCAGCCACGGCGGCCAGGTCGTCATCCGCCGTGATTTGGCGGCTCGCTTCGCGTGCGCGGTTGGCGCCGTGAAGGCCCGAGAGCGCTGGCGGGATGCGCAACTGCTCGATGGCCACCGCGGGACCGTTGAACGATGGAACGGGATGGGTCATCGATGCAGGGCCGCCGTCCTAGCGTGCGGGCGTTTCACCACTCGAAGTCCGGCCAGTCTTCGTCGCTGTCGACGAAGGCGGTGGGTGGGATGACATCGGGGCGCAACGTGATATCCGACTTGGCCAAGATCCCGTACATCGGGTCGAACGTCGCCATCACCTTGGGCAGCATCTTGAGGCGCTGTTTGGGCGGCAGTGCAATGAAGTACCGGCAGCGGCTATCGAGCACGCTGTCTAGGTGGACATAGGTGGCGCTCGCAGCGGACCGCGTGCGGTGGATGACTTCATCGGCCAACACCGGCGTGGCGGCGCGCACCGCCGATTCGACCACGTGCTCCAGCTCGAACATGATCGACTGGTCCAGCTTGTTGGTCGGGATGAAGGCCATGGCCTGGCGCAGCACCCCGACTTGCGTCAGGAGTACGGGCCACAGGACTTCGACGCCGTAGATACGGCAACGGTCGTCCTTGGTATCGCCGCGTTGGTCCACGCTGCGCTGCCCCGAATAGGCTTTGCGCACGTCGTACGCCAAGCCGAGCACGAAGCCTTCCTTGTCCTCGATGTAGACGCTTTCCTGCACGACGTAGTGGATGAAGCCGTGCAGGCGCTCCAGCGCCGCGAAATCCCACCACAATGCGACGCCGGCATGGTTCGGCGTCAGTCGGTACTCCAGCATGGTCTTGCTCCCTGTTATCGGTCTTCGCGGGTGTGCCACAGCCGCAGCAGGTAAATGCTCTCGCCCCGGATCTCGTAGCGCATTTCATACTGGCCGACGAGCATGCGCCGCACTTCGCGCGGTTCGAACTGGAACAGTTGCTCGCCCACGCGCGGGTTGGTCAGCAGGATTTCTGGCGCCTTGACCAAAGCCTGCACCGCGCGCGCGGCGGCCGGCCTGTTCACCGGCGCGAGAAACTCATACAGGCGCGTGAGGTCTTCCTGCGCCTTGCTGGTCCACTGCAGTTCCATCAGCGCGGCACCGGCTCACCGGCACCCAGGCTGTCCGCCCAGGCCTGCACGGCCTGGTGGCCAATGACGCGGCCGGCGTCCACGTCGGCCAGCGCCTCGCGGGTGAGGCGGTCGCGCTCCTCTTCCTGGGCGATCCAGGCCGACAGTGCCTGTTTCATGATCCAGCCGCGCGAGCGTTCGAGGCGGTCGGCCAACTGGTCCACCTTCTCGGCCAGCGGCACTGGGACATGTGCGGTCAATACGCGGGTTTCGGCTTTGGACATGGCGTCCTCCTGAAATCGGGTCAATGCAGCGGAGTGCTGGGCCTGCCGCCGTCAACGAAACTTGATCGTGCCGGAGCCAGCCACGTGGTCGTCCCAGCGCAGCGGGTTGCCCCGCACGACGATGTCACCCGAGCCGGCCACGCGGGCGCGCACCTCGGTCCGCACGAAGGCGTCAATGTCGCCGGAACCCGCCACCGACAGGTCGGCCGACTCGGCGATCAGCGCACTGGCATCGACATCGCCAGAGCCCACGACCTGCACGTGCAAGCGGGCGACGTGGCCGCTGGCGGTGATATCGCCCGAACCCGGGATTTCCAGGTCCAAGGCGTCTTGCTGCAGATCGAGCAAGGTGACATCGCCGCTGCCCTTGATCTTGATCGCCGGGAACTCGGGCAGCGCGATGCCGACCACCGCGCGCGGCTGGTGCAGGGAAATGGCCGGCCCGGTGGGCTTGCCGTTCACGATGTCGCCCAAGACCACCGAGCCGACCGTGCCGTGGAAGGTCATGTGGCTGCTGCCGAAGCGGATCGACACGCCTTCGCGCTCGATCACCAGTTTGTCGCCTTTGTAGGCGGTCCGGACCGAGGTCACCGCATCCGCCGTTTCGCCGGCAACGACCAGCGTTGGCGTGTCCGCGCGCCGGAACACCATGTCGACCGAGCCTTTGACGACGATCTTGCGGATCGGCTGCAGGGGACGCTCCTCCTTGAAGGCGGCTTCAAGGCGATCCCAGCCGGTACCGGTGGAGGGCATATCGGAGAGATTCATGAGGTTCGGCGTCATCCAATCATGTCGATTAGAAACCAATCATAGTGATTCAACGTAGGACAATCAACCGCCTGCGAGGTCACCTCGGGCGAGGCGTATTGTGCGGGGCCAGTGCGCAGTATAGTCTAGACAGAAGCGTACTTATGTCTCAAGTTTGTACTTGAAATTATGAAATCACGCGGTTTACGGCATATTATTGACTCATTCGAACTGAAATCCAGGCCCGTCATGACGCTTGACCCCGCATCCACCGCCGAAGACCAAGCGCTGCAGGCCGATATCGCGGCGCTGCGCGGCCGTTTCACCGAGACGCGGGAGCTGTACCGCGAAGTCTGCGCGCTGCTGTTTTTCCGCTATGGCGTCACACCGACGGCCAACAAGCTCTACAGTCTGGTGCGCAAGGGCAGCATGAGCACACCTTCCCACGTGCTGAACCGGTTCTGGCAGGACCTGCGCGACAAAACACGGGTGACGATCGACCACCCAGATCTCCCCGAGGCCTTGAAGCAGGTTGCCGCCGAGGCAGTGTTGGCCATCTGGCAAGCGGCCTCGTCCGCGGCGGCCACCGAACTGGCCGCACTGCGGGCCGAAGCGCGCCACCAGGCGCACGCCGCCGAAGCCGCGCGCGACCAAGCCACTGCGGAAAGCGAAACCGCGCGACAAGCGACCGCGGTCATTCAGGCACAGCTGGACTCGGTGCGCGGGCAGCTTGCCGCGCTTCAAGAAATGCTGTCTGCTGAGCGCCAGGGCCACGCAGCAACCGAAGCGCGTCTGCAGGAGACCCGCCGGCAGTTGGACGAGGCGGCACAGCAGCTCACACAGGCTCGGGTTGAATTTGGCGCGCAGCTCGATCGTGAGCGGGCCCGCGCGGATGCAGCAGAAGAGCGTGCCGCCAGCCACGAGAAACGTGCGTTGCGCGAGATCGACCAGGAGCGCACCGCCCGTCAGAAAAGCGACAAGCTGGCCGATGAGCTACGTGCGCAGGTTGTGGCCGCGCGTACCGCGATGCAAGAAAGCGCCGTGACACATGCCAATGCGATCGGCACGTTGCGCATGGAACTGGGCGCAGTGCGGCAGCAGGCGGAGGAGCCGCCACGCGGCAGCGTGAAACGGCCGAAGAACTGGTGCAGACCCAGTCGTTGCTGGAGGAGGCGCTACGGCGGGCTGAGCGCGCCGAAACCGAAGCGGAAACAACGCGCCGGCTGGTGAGCGAGTTGAAGAAGGCAACACCAGGACGCGTTGGCCAGCGGACGAAAGCGCCGTGATCCTTAATTACTGAAACGTATGATTCGCGCCGCCTTCATTACTTGAAGGCTTATGATAGCGAACTGGCCTCATCTTGGCATGACCCCTATTGGCTCAACGGCGGCAATCACTGGGTTGTGGTGGTCCTGGCGCTGGCCGCGATCCTGACCGGTGGGCTGTCCACCTACAAGAAAGGCTGGATCGCGCTCAAGAACCGCAACTTGAACATGAATGCCCTCATGTCGATCGCGGTCACGGGGGCGATGGTGATCGGCCACTGGCCGGAAGCAGCGATGGTGATGGTCCTCTTCGCCCTGGCTGAAGTCATCGAAGCCCGCTCGCTTGACCGCGCTCGCGACGCGATTCGCGGCCTGATGGATCTTGCCCCGGAGACGGCCACGGTTCTGCATAGCGATGGCAGTTGGACCGACGTCGATGCCAAGTCCGTCGAGGTCGGCAGCCGGGTACGGGTCAAGCCGGGCGAGCGTATCGCGCTCGATGGCACGGTCCTGCAGGGACGCTCCTCCGTCAATCAGGCGCCGATTACCGGCGAGAGCCTGCCGGTCGAGAAAGCTGAAGGCGACCCCGTGTTCGCCGGCACCATCAACGAGTCCGGATCGTTCGAGTATCGCGTTACTGCTACGGCGAACGACTCCACACTGGCTCGTATCATTCACGCAGTCGAGGCTGCTCAAGGCAGTCGAGCACCCACGCAGCGCTTTGTCGACCAGTTCGCCCGGCTGTACACGCCCATCGTGTTCGCGGTCGCACTGCTGGTGGCGATCATCCCTCCGCTGGTCTTCGGTGCAGCCTGGCTGGGCTGGATCTACAAGGCCCTGGTTCTCCTGGTGATCGCTTGCCCCTGTGCCCTCGTGATTTCGACGCCGGTAAGTATTGTGAGCGGCCTGGCCGCTGCCGCACGGCGCGGCATCCTCATCAAGGGCGGGGTCTATCTCGAGGAAGGCCGCAAGCTGAAATGGTTGGCGCTGGACAAGACCGGCACCATCACACATGGCAAGCCGGCGCAGACCGACGTCCTGGCCTGGAACGGTGCGGACGCATCTGCCGCCCAATTCCTGGCTGCCAGCCTGGCGGCTCGTTCCGATCACCCCGTCTCCCAAGCCGTGGCCCGTGCGGCGCGGGACACAGCTCAAGCCCCACGCGACGTCACCGACTTTGCGGCTTTGCCCGGGCGCGGCGTCCAGGGTCATATCGACGGCGCGCTCTATCACCTTGGCAACCATCGCCTGGTCGAGGAACTCGGTGTGTGCTCACCGGCGCTGGAAGCCAACCTTGCCGCGCTTGAAACCCAGGGCAAGACCGTTGTGATGCTGATCGGCCCGGACGGCGTACGCGCGCTGTTCGGCGTGGCCGATACCATCAAGGACAGCAGTCGCCAAGCCATCAAGGATTTGCATGCTCTGGGCATCAAGACCCTGATATTGAGTGGCGACAATCCGCACACCGCCGAGGCAATCGCGCAGCAGGTCGGTATCGACGAGGCTCGGGGCAACCTGCTGCCGGAAGACAAGCAGCGCGAAATCGAGCAGCTATCCGCACAGGGGACCATCGGCATGGTCGGCGATGGCATCAACGACGCGCCGGCTCTGGCGCGGGCCGATATTGGATTCGCAATGGGCGCCGCAGGCACGGACACTGCGATCGAAACGGCCGACGTCGCGCTGATGGACGACGATCTGCGCAAGCTTCCGGCCTTCGTACGGCTCTCGCGGTCCACGGCTGGAGTGCTGAAGCAGAACATTGCGTTGGCGCTTGGCATCAAGGTCGTATTCCTGGTGTTGACCTTTACCGGCCAGGCCACCATGTGGATGGCCGTGTTTGCCGACATGGGCGCCAGCCTGCTGGTGGTCGGCAACGGGTTGCGGCTGCTGCGCAAATGAATTGGAAGTTCCTTGTGTACGACTGGGGCGGCTGGAACGTCGCGATGTTCAGTGCCATCAACTCGGCGACGCCAAGCACCCTTGATCCGGTGGCGTGGTTCTTTAGCCTGATTGGCAACTATTGGACCGCGCCGCTCTTGCTGCTGACGCTCTGGTGGTGGTCGGTGTCTGTGTCGAATCCGGCACGCGCATGCGCGGTCCGGCAACGTCTCATCACGTTCGGGGTGGCCTTTGTACTCGCCTTGCTGGCCGCCTCCACGTTGAAATGGTGGCTGGACTTTCCTCGGCCGCCTGCGGTGCTCGGCCATCTCGTGCATGTCATTGGCGTCGCGGAGCTGCATTACAGCCTGCCCAGTGGGCACGCGACCTACGCGGCGCTCGTTGCGGGAGCACTCTGGCCTTTGGTGGGCTTTCGGGGCCGTCTCGGGTTGGTGCTGTATGCCGCTTCGGTCGGGTGGTCGCGCGTTGCAGCCGGGATGCACTTCCCAGCGGACGTGCTGGCGGGTTGGACTCTTGGGACTAGCTGTGTCGCTGTCGCCGGTTACGCCGCGCCGCTGCTCGCTGCAATGTGGATCAAGCATCGTGGCACACCGAATGTGGCCTGGTATGGGATTGCGGCGTGTTGCTTCATGGCCGATCAAGCTGCCAAGTTCGCCATCACGCGGACGTTTGCCTATGGTGAGCGGATTGAGGTCACATCAACCTTTGACCTTGTGTACGTGCGCAATCCCGGCGCGGCATTTAGTTTCCTCGCCGATGCAGGTGGTTGGCAGCGCTATCTCTTTATGGGCCTAAGTCTGGTTGTCTCGGTATGGTTGGCCCACGTGTTGCGTAAGCGGTTGTCTAACATGGAAGCCTTGGCCTACAGCCTGATCCTCGGCGGTGCAGCAGGCAATCTCGCAGACCGCATCTGGCGCGGCCAGGTTGTGGATTTTCTGGATCTGCATTGGATGCAACTCCACTGGCCGGCATTCAACCTCGCCGACGTGGCGATCACAACAGGTGCGGGCTGTTTGATGCTGGCAGTATTGATGCAACGACAAGGCACCACGGCGAAAAGCCTATCTGGCTGATAGTTGCCCGGGTTAGCCGCGCTCTTGGCTTGAAGGATTCACTTAGCCCATGCCGAGGCTCGTGCGGCGAGATGCTTCAAAAGCAGTAGCCCATATTTGACGAAAGACCTGACGCTTACGAGTGGCAGCAGGAGCGTCGCGGAGGCCCCGTTGGCAAGGAGGATAGGACAAGGCTACTTGCGGCGTCTCACGGTCTTCCGGATGCGCGTGCGCGAACGAGCCGCGCGAGCCTGCTTGCGCGGGGGGCGAGAGCCATACCGTCGGCGTAGGTACCAAGCGAACAAGCCGATCGCACACAACGTCAGTGCCAAGGCGACTAAGACCGCCACAATGACGTCATGCGGCAGGTCGAAAACAGGTGATCGGTTCACGGTCAGGTGTTTGCATTCGCTTGGAAGGCACGTATCGCTTGCCTTAAGGGCTTCGACGGCGCGCTGGGTTGTGCAGGCTGAAACTCGTACGAACAAGCCGAAGGCTGTCCAGGTGGCCTCGTTGCGCCATCACATTTTGATCCCGTGGGAGCGCTTGAAGGCCGGGGGCGCGTGGCGCTCCCGGCCTTCTTGCTGATTAGAAGAACGAGCAGCATCAGGCCGTTGTGGTTTCCCGGCCTGCCAACGCATTACCTCCGTCGGTGAATGGATCGCGCGGGCTTGCTGAGATGTGGCCGCCATCCGTGAACGGGTCGCGTGGATCGGTCACCGAGCGTGCACCGTCGGTGTAGATATCCCGTTTGTCTGCGACGTGTGCACCATCGTGATAGGGGTCGACCTTCTGCGCGGCCATTACAGCGCCCGAGGCCGTGCCAAGAGTCGCCAGCGCCACGCTGGCGAGGATTATCTTATTCATCGTATTCATGATTCTTTCTCCAATCGTTGGGATCTGAGTGGCTGTGTAGCCGTGGCTCAGGCTCCTTTGTTTCTCATGTCCAGTGATGCCGTGCGCAATGCGCTGCCTCTGGACACTTGGTCGGTTCACCGCGAGTCGGCTTAGTGGCCCGCGTACATGCCGGTGCCGTTGGGATACGCCCAGATGCCCTTGGCGGCAGGAATCTCCGGAAAGAGCATGCTGAGCTCAACTGCAGAGCTGCCCGGCCGCGCGGCAAAGGTCCATGCCGCTGAGCTCTGGCCGAAGTCAAAGCGCACCGTCTCGCCTGCGAGGACGGGAACGGCTTTCATTCCCGGCGCGATAACGACTGTGCGAGCACCCACGGCTGTTGTCGCCCGTTCGCCGAACAAGGGAGCATTTGCGCTGCGCGGTGCGCCACCTAGTCGATGCATCATCTGATCGTGCATCTTGTCCCCGTCAGAGGACATCTGGCCCATCATTTGCGCGCAATGGTCGTGCATCGCTTGCTCGGCCGGATCACCGGCGGTGGCGACCTTGCGTTGTTGCGCGGCTTGGCGCGCACTGTTGATCGCGTCCCAGTTCGGTCCCGCAAAGGCGGAGAGGCTGAGCGCGGCGAGTGTGGCGGTGGTAAGAATTTGAATCGCTTTCATGATGAATTGCCCCGAATATTGGCTGTCATGCACGCGACACCGTGGCGGCTGGCTTGCCGCGTGGCGTGCGCACCGGTGTTACTGAAAGCGGCGGGAGTTGCCGCTTTTCGGGGCAGTCAGAGTCGGAGTCTGGCCGTCTGGAGATAGATCGGCGCAGACACCGTCACGCGAGACGGTAAGGGAAGCAGAGAAACGGCGTGGGCGCTCGGGAGCGGCCAGGGATGGCGAACGTTCTGGGGTGGCGGGCCATCATGATCGGGTGGATGGCCGTTGCTATTTGCCCAGATGCGTCCATTGGCAAATGAGTCGGCGCACAGCGTTAACTGGTCGCCGCCAATATTCAGGCAGTCGGTCCGTGACATCCCATATTGGGCCGCGGGGGTGACTGCCAACTCCATCTGGCACACGTAACTTGCTGCCGCCAGACGAGAGAAGAACAGGCTGGCCAGAAGAATCCAGCCGATCAATCGTCGAAGGTGCATGCCATTGAATTTCATCGCCGTTCCCCAATGGCCAACTCGACAGCGGGATCAATTCGGCCGATCGCAAGCAGCCCACGCACACTGCGCCATGGGGCGGCAGTTTGTGCATCGGACAAGCAGGTGGCCATAGTGCTCACGATGTTGGATTCCAGGTTTGGCTATACGAGCGATGGTTCTAAAGTAATCCTTCCAGCCATTGGAAGGTCAAGTGTCTTTTGCAAAGGAATGCGATCGTCGCCTCGTCCATGCAGCCTTAACTGCAACCAAGCCGTGGCATACGCAAGGTAGACAGCCCTCGCGTTTGGCTCGCGCTGGTCACGGTATGGGTGGCACCTGTGCAATGCACTGCTGCACAAGTGCCACCGGCAACTTACTTGCGCTGCATATCCACGATGGTCGGCTTACCTGCAACCTTGTCGAACATGACCGAGACCGACTCGCCTTCCTTGAAGTTCTTCAGCGAAGCGCGGTCCTTAATCGGAAACGCCATGGTCATGGCCGGCATGCCGAGGTTCTCAATGGCAGCGTGCTTGAGCGTGACCTTGCCCGCCTTCATATCGATCTTCTGGATCTCCGCGGCAACCGGGGTGGGCGCCTGCTTCGCTTGGCCGGCAGGCTTCATGTCCATGCCATCCATGGATTGGGCCGCAAACGCTGCCGGTGCAGCAGCGAGAGCAAGCATGATTGCGAAGGTCTTGATGTGCTTCATGGTGATTCCTCTTGATGTGAGGGGTGGGTGGGAAGCGGTGATGATTTCGTCTGCCGCCGGCGGATCAGCAGATACACGGCTGGGACGACGAACAGGGAAAGTAAGGGCGCAGTGACCATGCCACCGACCATCGGTGCTGCAATGCGCTGCATGATCTCGGAACCGGTGCCGTGCGCCCACATGATTGGGATCAGGCCGGCTAGGATGACGGCGACCGTCATGGCCTTTGGGCGCACCCGCAGGACGGCGCCTTCCTGAATGGCTTCCAGTAACGCTTGGGGCGTGTCCCGGCCGGCCTCCTGCCGCTCCGACCATGCTTGCTTGAGGTAGAGCAGCATGATCACGCCGAACTCGGCCGCCACGCCGGCCAGCGCGATAAAGCCGACGATCCCGGCCACCGACAAGTTGTAGCCCAGCAGGTACAGCAGCCAGAAACCGCCGATCAGCGCCAGCGGCAGCGTGCCCATGATGAGCAGCGCCTCGTCGATGCGGCCGAACACGAGGTACAGCAGCACGAAGATGATCAGCAGGGTGAACGGCACCACCACCTTCAGCTTGGCGCTGGCACGCTCCAGGTACTCGAACTGACCGGACCAGCTCAGCGCGTAGCCTGCCGGCATCGGCACCGCCTTGGCCACGGCCGCCTGCATGTCCTGCACCGCCGAGCGCAGATCGCGCCCTCGGATATCCACATACACCCAGCCAGAAAGCCGGGCGTTCTCGCTGCGCAACATCGGCGGCCCCTGCACAACCTGGATACGGGCCACATCGGCCAGCGTGATCTGCTGGCCGCGGTCGGTGACGATAGGCAGGCTGCGCAGTTGCTCGACCGAGTCGCGATAGTCCCGTGGGTAACGGACGTTGATGGGGAACCGTGCCAAGCCATCCACGACTTCACCCACGTTGTCTCCCCCTACAGCTGACGACACGATGCTCTGCACATCTTCGATATTGAGGCCGTATCGCCCTGCAGCCATCCGGTCGATATCGACGTCGACGTAGCGCCCGCCGGACAGGCGTTCGGCCAGCGCAGACGTGACCCCCGGTACGGTCTTGACTGCCTCCTCGATCCGAGTGGTCAGTCGGTCGATCTCCTTGAGGTCCGTGCCCGCCACCTTGATGCCGACCGGGCTCTTGATGCCGGTGGCGAGCATGTCGATCCGGTTGCGGATGGGCGGCACCCAGATATTGGAGAGGCCCGGCACCTTGACCACGCGGTCCAGCTCTTCCACCAGCTTGTCGGTCGTCATGCCGGGTCGCCACTGGTCGCGCGGTTTGAACTGGATGGTGGTCTCGAACATCTCGATGGGCGCCGGGTCGGTGGCGGTATCGGCGCGGCCTGCCTTGCCGAACACGCTGGCGACCTCCGGGACGGTCTTGATGAGACGGTCGGTCTGCTGTAACAGTTGGGCCGCCTTGCCGGCAGAGAGCCCCGGCAGTGCCGATGGCATGTACAGCAGGTCGCCCTCATCCAGCGGCGGCATGAACTCACCGCCCGTGCGCAGGATCGGCCAGGCCGTGGCCGCCAGCAGCACGGCGGCGATGACAACCGTCGCTTTGGGATACGCGAGCACCCTGGCCAACACCGGTTGATAAAGCCGAATCAGCCAGCGGCTAAGCGGATTCGATTGCTCGGTTGGGATGCGCCCGCGGATCAGGTAGCCCATCAGGACTGGCACCAATGTGACCGACAGCCCCGCGGCGGCGGCCATCGAGTAGGTCTTGGTGAAGGCCAGCGGCGAGAACAGCCGGCCTTCCTGTGCCTCCAGCGTGAACACCGGGATGAACGACAGCGTGATGATCAGCAGCGAGAAGAACAGCGCCGGGCCCACTTCCGCCGCGGATTCGCCGATCACGCTCCAGCGCTCGTGCCCGGCCAGCTCCCGTCCGGGATTGTCCGCATGCCAATGTTCCAGGTGCTTGTGCGCGTTCTCGATCATGACCACGGCGGCGTCGACCATGGCACCGACGGCGATGGCAATGCCGCCCAGCGACATGATGTTGGCATTGACGCCTTGGTACCGCATCACCAGGAAGGCAGCGAGCACGCCCAGCGGCAGCGACACGATCGCCACCAGCGCTGAGCGCAGGTGGAACAGGAACACCAGGCACACCAGCGCGACGACGATGAATTCCTCGATCAGCTTGTGCGTCAGGTTCTCCACCGCGCGGTTGATCAGCGCGGAACGGTCGTAGGTCGGCACGATTTCGACGCCGGCCGGCAAGCTCTTCTGCAGCGTGGCGAGCTTGGCCTTGACCGCTTCGATGGTCTCCAGCGCGTTCTTTCCGGAGCGCATCACGATGACGCCGCCGGCGACTTCACCTTGGCCGTTGAGATCGGCAATGCCTCGCCGCATCTCCGGTCCGAGCTGGAGGGTGGCGACATCGCCCAGGCGAACGGCGATGCCTGCGTCGCTCGTCGTCAGCGGAATCTGCCGGAAGTCGTCCAGTGTCTTCAGATAGCCGCTGGCGCGGACCATGTATTCGGCCTCGCCCAGCTCCAGCACCGAGCCGCCAGTCTCCTGGTTGGCCGCCTTGAGTGCGGCCAGCACCTTAGCCTGGGACAGGTTATATGCCCGCAGGCGATCCGGCATCAGGACGACCTGGAATTGCTTGACCATCCCGCCGAGCGATGCCACCTCGGCGACGTTGGGCAGCGATTTGAGTTCGAAGCGCAGGAACCAGTCCTGCAGCGCGCGCAGTTGACTGAGGTCGTGCTGGCCGGTCTTGTCCACCAATGCATACTCGTAGATCCAGCCCACGCCGGTGGCATCCGGGCCCAGCGCAGGCTTGGCGGCAGCCGGCAGGCGGGATTGCACCTGGTTCAGATACTCCAGCACCCGTGAACGGGCCCAATACAGGTCGGTTCCGTCCTCGAACAGCACATAGACGAAGGAGTCGCCAAAGAACGAGTAGCCGCGCACCGTCTTGGCACCTGGCACCGACAGCATAGTGGTGGTCAGTGGATAGGTGACCTGGTTCTCCACGATCTGCGGCGCTTGGCCGGGGAACGGTGTGCGGATGATGACTTGCACGTCCGACAGGTCGGGCAGCGCATCGAGCGGGGTGCTGCGGACGGCCCACAATCCCCACGCGGTCAACATCAGCGTCGCCAGCAGGATCAGGAAGCGGTTGCGGATGGACGCGAGAATCAGCCGGGCGATCATGGTTTGCTCCCCGTGCCAGCGGCGGGCTCGACCGAAGACAGAATCGCCATGCCCTCGGCGTTCAGATGGAAGCGGAAGCGGACGCGATCGCCGGGCTTAAAACCCTTGGGCAACCCTGTGGGAGGTGCCGCAAACTCCATTGTCATGGCCCCCCACTGGATCGAGGGAATCGGACCATGCGAGATCGTCAGGCCTTCACCCGTGACGGTCTCGATGCGACCGACGCCTTCGTGTTCGGCGTTGGCCGCTGCCGGCGCAGATGCCGCGGCCGGTACCGCCATACGCTCGGTGGTTCCACGCAGGCTGGCTTCCGAATCGATCAGGAACTGGCCGGACGTAACGACCTTCTGGCCAGCCTTGAGACCAGTCAGGACCTCGACCATTCCACCGGCCTCGCGCCCGGTCTTGATCTCGGTGGCCACAAAGCCGGCCTGGCCTCCATCGACCATGACAATGCTGCGCTGACCGGTACGGATGACGGCTTCCAACGGGATGGTCAGTACGTCCTGCTGCTCGCCGCTGTCGAAGCGAACCGTGGCAAACATGCCCGGCAACAGGTGCCGGCCCTTGTTGGGCAGGACGATGCGCACCTTGATGGTCCGCGTCGCCGGGTTGACGTCGGGCAACACGGTGTCGACCTTGCCGACCAGCGGCTCGGCCGCCCCGGTCGGTGTCACCTTGACCGCCAGGCCGGGCGCAATGGTGCGGGCCTGGCCTTCCGGCACCTCGGCAACCACCCAGACCTGGCTTAAGTCGGCCAGACGGAACAGAGTCATGCCGGGCGAGACTGTCATCCCGTCTCGCACCGCGACCTCGGTCACGATGCCATCGATGGGGCTCGCGATGCCCACGCTGGGCTGCAGCCGTCCGGATGCCTCGACGGCGCTGACCTGCCCGGGCGTCATGCCGGTCTGCAGCATGCGCGCCTTGGCCGCACTGGCGAGATCGGCCTGACCGTGTGCCGACTGGCGCAACACGGCCAGATACTCTTCCTGGGCCGCCACCCAGTCCGGCGAATACAGAGTCACCAGTGCCTGCCCACGCCGAACTGGGTCAAGCGTCGCCCTGACCGCGACGTGCTGGACGAAGGCGTTCGTGCGCGCCTGGATTACTTGCACGCTGCGCTCGTCGATGACGATGTTGCCGGGCGCCTCCAGTACCGTGCTCAACCGGCCGGCTTTGACTTCGGCCGTGCGGATGCCGAGGTTTTGCGCGACACGGCTATCGACCGTGATGCCGCTGGCACCGCTATCCCCGTCCGCATAGACCGGCACCAACTGCATGTCCATGAAGGGGGATTTGCCCGGCTTGTCGAAACGCTGTCCGGGCACCATGGGGTCGTGCCAGTACAGTACCTTTTTGCCGGTCTTGGGATCGACGTCGCCGGCCTTGAGACCGGATGCCGCGCTGGCCGGCGCCGACGATTGTGCCGACCGTGCTCCCTGCGTGACGCCGAAGTGGTAAGCGCCATACATCGCGGCGCCGAGAATGGCGAGGCCGGCCGCCGTGGCGATAATCTGTTTTTTCATTTGGGTTCCTTGATGGCGGACTCGGTCTGCGCGGTGGGCAGCGGGACCAGGAAGGTCAGGTCCGCCCACAGCTTGGCCGTCTTGGCCTCCAGCGCGAGTCGCTCCAGTTCCATATCAATGGCGCGATGGTTGGCCTCGGCAACGGCCAGCAGCGATCCGGCATTGGCCCGGTAGGCGGTCAGGGCCGCCTCCGCCTGTGCGTTGGCGAGCGGCAAGGTTTGTTCGTCGTAGCGCTTGAGCCGTTCGGCATTGCGCTGCAGCTCGGCCAGCTTGGCGCCGACCATGGCCTGGGTATCGCGCCGGAGGATTTCGGACTTGGCGCGCGCCGCCTGGGCTTGCGCCAGCCTGGCCGCAACTTCGCGGTCCTGCCGGTTGCCCTGGTCCCAAGGCAGGGGAAAGCTGATGTTCACGGAGCCCATGTTCGAGAAGGCGGAGCCACGCTGGCTATACATCAACTCGACCGTGACATCCGGCTTTTTCGCTTCGGCTGCGGCCCGGATCTCGCTCTCAGCCAGCCCCACATCGCGCTGCGCGGCGGTGATCTCGGGCACCGCGTCCAACTCACCGCGCGCCAACTGCTCGACCGGTTGAGGAATATCGAGACGCGGGCGCTCGGACATCGGGCGCCTCGCAGCCGGACCAACCCAGCGCTCTAGCGCGACGGTGCTGGTCGCCACGGCAGCGCGGTTTTCATCCAGGCGATCGTGCAGCTTCTGGATTTCCAGTTCCATCACCAGCACGTCGGCGCGTGTGCCCCGTCCGCTGCGATACGCGGCAGTCGCCGCCTGCAATGCGAGTTCCAGTGGGTGGTCATGGTGGCCCAGCAACGTGCCAGTCTGTTCGGCATACCAGCGGTCCAGCCATGCGCCGACAGCATTGCGCTGCACGTTGGCGAGGCCGACGGCGCGCTGCGCTTCAGCAGATGCCGCCTCAGCCTCGAAACGTGCGGCCTTGGCGCGGCGCTTGTCCGCACGCGTGAATTCCTGCATCACGCTGATGGAGCGCATGGTCATGAAATCCCGGCTGACCGAAAACTGATCGGCACCGTTGACCGGCACGTTATTGATTCCGAGCTTGAGCACGGGGTCCGGCAGTTGGCCGGCGGCGACCGCCATTTGGGTCGCGGCTTCGATGGTCCCGCGCGAGGATTCTGCGTCGCCGGCATGCGCGGTGGCGAGCGCGACGGTTTCCTCAATGGAAAGCGGAGGGACAGATTGCGAGGTCGCGGCGTGCGACATCGCGATGCCGAAGGCAGGCGCGCAAAGCAACGCCAGCGTCAGGCGACGAGGAAAAAACATAAAACCTCCAAGAACGACGACAGCTACCCCAGTCTAGAGAGGGCAGCACCGGATGACGTCGATCTGGAGGCTACGTTTGGAAACTGCAGTGAAGAATGGCCAGAGGTGGCGGCGGCGCGCGCGCTGTCACTTGGGTGCGCAGCACAGTGCGGATACTGGCAAACGCCACGGGGGCCGGTGCGATGACCCCCGTCAGCACCGGCAAAAACACCGGCAGTTGCGGCGAGACATGGTCAGCGCTCTTGGAGTCAGCCTGGCAGTGAGCCAGACACAGCGCGCCGTTGTCCTTGTCCTGGCTGCTGCCCTGATCGGTCCCATTGACCATGTCGGCGCACGACTCGGTCAGGGCGGCCTTGTTGTCGCTGCCCACTTGGTATCGGCTGCCCGCACAGGCGTACGCCGCCGCCGCCAGTTGGACTGACAGGAAGACCAGCAGGAGGAAGCCAGCGAAGAAAGAATGCCGGCGCAGCGTGTGACGCAAGGGTTCTTTGCAGAGGCGGAATTTCCGCAAGGATACCGTTTTTTTCTCGCAAAGCAACTCCGCAGGAAGCGGGATCGGATACCTACATCGCGATCGGACAAAAGAACGATTGAACCGTCCTTGACCTTCCCACGTGGGCAGGCTCTATCGTGAAACCGTGAAGATTTTGGGTACGCGTCGGTCCCGCGGAAGATGCTACGAACACGGAATACCGAAGCTGCCACGCGCACAGGAGCGAGGAGCACGTCATGAATATTGGACAAGCCGCGAGCGTCTCGGGCGTCTCGGCCAAAATGATCCGCTACTACGAAAGTATTGGCTTAGTCGCATCAGCTACCCGGAGCGAGGGGAACTACCGAATGTATCGTGAAAACGACATTCACACCCTGCGCTTCATCGGGCGTGCGCGGGCGTTAGGTTTCTCCACGGCGCAGATTCGAGAGCTGCTCGGGCTGTGGCAAGACAAGCGCCGCACGCGCGCAACAGTGAAGGCCATCGCGTTACAGCGCATCCAGGAACTGGACGCTCGGATTGCCGCGCTCAGCGACATGCGGGACACCCTGCTGTATCTGGCACAGCATTGTGACGGTGACGATCGCCCCGCCTGCCCGATCCTGGAGGCGATCAGCAGCGTCGCCCCACGGCAATTACCTGCCCCGCAGGCCACGAGACATTGAGGCAGCGCAAAAATGAATGATCAACGATCGCATCCGCAGACGCCATCCCCTGCACCCGGCCACGTCAAAGGTGTGGAATGCGGAAATTCGTGCACAGAAGGTGGGGGCCATCAGCATGCCACAGCGAAGCGACTGACGCTCGTGACCGCCATTGAGGAGCGGGACCCGGTATGCGGCATGACAGTGAAGCCCAATACGCCGTACCAGTCTAGCTACGCGGAGACCCGGTACGGCTTCTGCAGTACAACATGCCAGCGGAAGTTCGATGCGGACCCCAAGCTGTACACGCATTCGCAGGTCGCCTCCGCTGCTGACGACGCCAACGCGGCGCCGGACACCGTCTACACCTGCCCGATGCACCCCGAGATCCGCCAAGACCATCCCGGGAATTGTCCGAAGTGCGGCATGGCGCTTGAGCCCGCAATGCCGAGTCTTGAAGCGGATGAGAATCCCGAACTCGCGGCGTTCCGCCGGCGCTTCTGGTGGACCTTGCCGCTGACGATCGCTGTCGTTGCGCTGGTGATGCTGGGGGGGCGTGTCACAGGAGTGGCCCCGGCAGCGCAAGGCTGGGTGGAGTTTGCATTGTCCGCGCCGGTGGTCTTGTGGGCCGGCTTCCCCATCTATACCCGGTGCCTGCAATCGTTCCGCAATCGCAGCCCGAACATGTGGACGCTGATCGGGCTAGGCACTGGCGCCGCGTTCGTGTACAGCGTTGCGGCCACCGTGGCGCCCGACCTGTTCCCCCGCAGCTTTGTTGTGCATGGCCGCATTGCGGTCTACTTCGAAGCCGCTGCCGTCATCATTTCGCTCACGCTGCTCGGCCAAGTTTTTGAACTCAAGGCGCGCTCGCAGACCTCGGCGGCCATCAAGTCTCTACTTGGTCTGGCACCCAAGACGGCACGCCGCCTCAATCCGGACGGCAGTGAAGAAGACATCCCGCTTACGCACGTGCATGTCGGTGACCTGCTGCGGATTCGCCCCGGCGAAAAGGTGCCAACCGACGGCATCGTGATGGAAGGGGCAAGTGCCATCGACGAATCGATGATCACCGGCGAGCCGCTGCCTGTTTCCAAGCGTGCTGGCGACCACGTGATCGGCGCTACCCTCAATACGTCGGGCAGTCTGGTGATGCGCTCGGAAAAGGTCGGCGCGCAGACGGTGCTGTCGCAGATCGTGCAGATGGTGGCCCAGGCGCAGCGCTCGAAGGCACCCATGCAGCGCATGGCGGACCAGGTGGCCGGAGTGTTTGTGCTGGTGGTGGTGGCCATCGCCGTGCTTGCTTTCTTTGGCTGGGGATTGTTCGGTCCCGAGCCGAGCTGGGTCTTTGGGCTGGTCAATGCGGTGGCCGTGCTGATCATCGCTTGTCCGTGCGCGTTGGGACTGGCGACTCCGATGTCCATCATGGTGGCGAGCGGCAAGGCGGCGACCCAGGGCATTCTGTTCCGGGATGCGGCGGCTATCGAGCATTTCCGCAAGGTCGACACACTGATCGTCGACAAGACCGGCACGTTGACCGAGGGCCGTCCGGTCTTCGAGCGCGCGTTGGCCGTCGATTCGTTGGATGAAACCGCGGTGCTGCGCCTGGCGGCGAGTCTCGATCAGGGTAGCGAGCACCCTCTGGCGGCCACCATCGTTGCGGCAGCACGTGAGCGTGGCCTGACGTTGGGGAAGGCTGAACATTTCGCATCGGACGCGGGCATGGGTGTGCAGGGCCGGGTTGACGGTCACCAACTGATACTCGGCAACGCCTCCCTGATGCGTCGGGAGCAGGTCGATATTGAATCACAAGCGTTGCGGGCAAACGTGCTGGGGCAATACGGCGCCAGTGTCATGTACCTGGCCGTAGACCGGAAATTGGCGGGACTGCTGGCGGTCTCTGACCCGGTCAAGGCCAGCACCCCCGAAGCGCTTGCGGCGCTCAAAGCGGCAGGGATTCGCGTGGTGATGGCAAGCGGCGACAGCACCGCGACAGCGCGAGCCGTGGCCGGCCCTCTTGGCATTAGCGAAGTTCACGGTGAGGTCAAACCGGCCGACAAGCTGGCGCTGGTGGCAAAACTCCAGAGCGAAGGCCACGTGGTGGCAATGGCTGGCGACGGCATTAACGATGCACCTGCACTGGCCAAAGCCGACGTCGGCATCGCCATGGGGACTGGAACCGATGTGGCGATGCATAGCGCCCAGGTCACACTGGTCAAGGGCGACCTGCGCGGCCTTGCGCGCGCGCGGGAACTGTCGCAAGCCACCATTGCCAATATGAAACAGAACCTGGGATTCGCATTCGTCTACAACGCGCTCGGGATACCGTTGGCCGCCGGCCTGCTGTACCCGTTCACAGGATGGCTGCTGTCACCAATGATCGCGGCCTTGGCCATGAGCCTGAGTTCGGTATCGGTGATTTCCAATGCGCTTCGGTTGAGAGCGCAGGTGTTCTAGGCTCTGCCATCTTGGATGACCATCATGCCCGCGCGCAATCGCCCCACACAGTTTTTGCCCGCCTTGCGGTCACGGTTTGGCAGAACTAGAGTGAACACAATTGTTGGCAGTGATTCATGAAGCATCACCAAAATCCTCTCGCCCAACTGCTTTCGCTCCTGTTGATCGCGATGGTGCTTTTCTCGCGCCTTGCGATTGCGGGATACGTCTGCCCGCCCGAGGCAGGGACCATGGCGAACCCCTCGACGATGGTTGTTTCCGTCGTGAACTGCCAGGACATGGATGAGGCGCAGCCCGCGCTCTGCGCGGACCATCGACACGATGGGCGCCATTGGGCGGATGCCAACGGCCACGCTCCTGATCTTGGCATGCTGCCCGCCGCAATTGGGCTCGTGCACGTTCTTCCTCCTGCGCCTTACGCCGGACCGGCTTCCCGGACGGCTTCTCGGCCCGTTGCAGTACCTGGGCCCATCTACCTCGCAACAGCACGCTTGCGAATCTGATCGCTCCCCATACGCGGCAATCCGTCGCCGCAAGCCTTGATTTCAATCGCCTCCAAGCGGGATGTCTGCTGATTCCCGTTTGGACCGGGCCCGAAGGAAACCTTGTGTGGGGAAGACCATCATGCACTCCATTCTCAGAATCACCGTTCTCGTTTCGCTTGGTGTTGCCGCTGGCGCGGCCTTCGCGGGTCCCAACTGGGACGCCATCAACAGTGCGCGCGCGGCTGCGAAACACTCTGCCGCTGCTCCTGGCACCGCATCGGCCAACGAGGCGATGCGGAAGCAGTGCGCTGAAATGATGAAGTCGACGGATTCTCACTAGGCGGACGGCGTCAGCCCGAAGGGTTCTTCCGAAGTGAAATGAACCGTGCGCTTCGGCCGAATGGTTGGGGCGCCCGTATGTCGACGCCATCGTTTCCTTGAGCTGAGCACCGCTTGAGCTTGCGGCAGATGGAATCCGCAGCGAACAGTATGGAATCCGACCGAATTTGGAGGTTGTTATGAAGATGAGACCAGTCGTGGCTGCAGCGCTTGCACTTGCCCTGTTCGGGGCCAGTGGATGGAGCGCAGCAGCCGGCCCTGGCCGGGGTACTGAAGGCGCCAAGGCAAGTCCGCAAGACCCCATGCATTCCATGAAGATGGATCACATGATGGACGGCGGCATGATGGGCGGTTGTCCGATGATGGGGCAACTGCCGCCCGGCAACGAGAAGCTCTCGATGCAGATGCATGGAGAAATGATGCAGGCGATGGGGGAAATCCTGCGCAAGTACGCGGACAAGATCCAAACCTCGCCGTCCAAATAAGGATGCCGCGCAATATCGCGAGCAGCCGCATCCCGTGAAAGGAGTAACGCTATGAAATGCAATACGAAAACCATGGCCACCATGGGCATTGCCCTGGTGGCAATCCTGGCGATCGCCTACGCCATCTTCCCGCCTGTCCGCGCGTTCGTACTGGGTATCGGGCCTTTCCTGCTGATCTTGATCTGTCCGCTATCGATGTGGCTGATGATGAAGGGAATGAATGATCAGGAGGGTCAACACCGTCCGACGCCAGAACAGACGCCAGAGCAGAAGGAGCCGTTTCGGATCGAAAAGTGAATGGTGGCGCAGCTGCTGGCCCATACCACGGACGCCAGCGCTGCCGCGAGCAACCCAGGGACTGGAGGTGGCGTGATGAGCGAACTATCGGCATGGAAGGTGGTCTGGATCGTCCTTGCCGTCGTCGGCGCCATCGCGATCCTTGGGGGCTTGGGCATGCTGGCGATGCACCGTTGCATGACTGGCAGTTGGGCGTGCTGCCAACAGGCTAGCCGCAAGGTCGGCTGGGTTGGGCCGGGCAGTACCTCAGCAGTTGACGGCCTACTTGGTTCCCGGGCGATTGAAGGCCAACCTGCGTGACTGCGTTGTTGTCGGCTCCGTAAAAAGCGAGGCCATCAAATAGGCGGCGGGAGAGGCAGATGGACACCAGTATTTTCTTCGGCGGCTCGGTCATCGCTGCGTTTGTCGCCGGCATGATCGCGCTGTTCGCGCCGTGCTGCCTTTCAGTCATGTTGCCGGCCTATTTCGCCAGCTCCTTTCAGAATCGAAGCCGACTGGTCGCCATGAGCTTCGTCTTCGCCGCCGGCGTTGGGACCGTCATTCTGCCGTTGGTCATGGGTTCCATCGCGCTACGCCAGCTGTTTGTTACGCAGCATGCTGCCATCTATCTGCTGGGGGGCTCGATCATGCTTGGCATGGCGCTTTTTACCTTGCTGGGTGGCAAGCTGCAACTGCCGATGCCGGCGCGGCGCGCAGCCGCAGACACTGGGCCATTCGGCATCTACACGCTTGGCATGTTTTCGGGTGTAGCCAGTGCATGTTGCGCCCCTGTGCTGGCCGGAGTCCTCGCGCTTTCCAGCCTCGCGTCATCCGCAGCGCTCGCTGCTGGATTGGGTAGCGCCTACGTATTCGGGATGGTCGCGCCACTCTTCGCCATCTCGCTGCTGTGGGAGCGGTTCGACTGGCGCTCCAGTGTCCTGTTTCGGACACGAATGGTGACATGGCGCATCGGCCCTCTGCAGCGCACGCTATCCGTGTCCATGTTGATGAGTGCAGCGCTGCTCGGTGTCATGGGGGCCCTCGCCATTTGGGAGGCGTTTTCCACCGACTCGATGTCGACGTCGAGCCACTGGTCATTGGCCGTTGCCGTGCAGTTGCAACACGTCGGTCGCAGTGTCACGCAAGCCTTGTTGGTCGTGCCGAACTGGCTGATGGCCGTGGTTCTTCTGTTTTCGATCGCGGCACTCGGCTGGCGAGCCCGATCGCAATGGCGAAGGAACGGCCTGTCGGATGGCGCCGCTGGCGTCGAAGAAGAACCGACGCCTTCACGGAGAATCGAATGAGACAAGTCCGCGGAAAGGCAATCCAGGGGCGCGGCCGCGGCTTGGCACGCCTACCCAGGGCATTCCTCGTTGCTGTCATCGGCATGCTGGTGCTCTCCGCCATCGTTTGGTGGAGCTATCCGAACAAGCGACAGGCGATCCTTGATGGCGCGCAGCCTACGCCCGCAAGCGCGTCATCTGGCCGTTACCCGTTTCAGACGGGTGACCCGGGTCCGGGTACGCTTGCGCCTCCGATTCAGTTGCGCGGCGTCGGTGGCAGGGATTTCGATCTCCGCAGGCTACGCGGAACGACGGTCCTGCTGTATTTCCAAGAAGGTGTCACCTGCCAGTCGTGCTGGGATCAAGACAGGGATATTGCCCGGCACTTCAGCGAATTCCGTGCGCTCGGAATCGACACGATCGTCACCATCACCACGGACCCCATCGATCTGCTGAAAAAGAAGGCGTCCGATACTGACATCGTCACGCCGGTGCTCTCCGATCCGGATCTGGCTGTGTCCAGGGCGTACCACGCCAATGACTACGGAATGATGGGAACTAGGCGGGATGGTCACACCTTCATAGTGGTCGGCCCGGATGGCCGTATCCAATGGCGAGCGGACTACGGTGGCGCTCCGGCTTACACCATGTATGTGCCGGTCGATGTTTTGGTCGCAGACCTGCGCCGAGGCCTTCATCGAGACAAATGAGAACCGGCCATGGAACCGCTGAACGTCATCCTTCTGGTGCAGGCGCACTGCGCCTTCTGTGAGTCTGCCAAAGCCATGCTTGTGCGGCTGTCGGCGGATTACCCCTTGTCTGTATTCACACTGCCGCTGGAGTCCGAGGTCGGGCAAGAGATTGCGGCCAAGCACGGCATTCTCTTTGCACCGGGCATATTGGTGAACGGCGAGGCGCTGTGTTATGGCCGGCCCTCCGAACGGAAACTGCGACGGGAATTTGAACGACGCTTCAAGACCAGCGAACAGTGAAACCCATCTAGCGATATGGCGATGAGCCAGACCTGAGAGATTGCGCAAGGCGTGGATGCCAAGGAGGTACCGTGGACGATATGAACAGTTTTAGCGCGCATTACGGGCATTGGGGACTCGTCGTAGTCCTGGTCGTGGTGGTGTCGTGGATCTTGTATCGCTACGCAGCACCTCATAGCTGGCGCGAATGGACTGGGGCTGGACTCGTTCAGGCCTTCGTGATCGCGCTGTACGCGGAAATGTATGGATTCCCTCTCACGATCTACCTCCTGACCGGCTTTCTCGGAATCGACATACCGCTCAGCGAGTACAGCGGACATCTTTGGGCAACACTCCTCGGCTACGGACCGCTAGGTGCAATCGTCGAGATGATGCTCGGTGGCATCTTCATCCTGTTGGGCATCATTCTATTGATCTGGGGCTGGACCACTGTCTATCGGGCGAGCCGCGAAGGCAGCCTAGCCCAGAACGGGCCTTACGAGCTTATCCGGCACCCTCAGTACACCGGCATCATGCTGGCCGTGTTCGGTCAGGTGGTGCATTGGCCGACCTTGATCACCGTGGCACTGTTTCCGCTGATTGTGCTTGTCTACGTACGGCTTGCGTGGAAGGAGGAGCAAGACCTGGTTCGCCGTTTTGGGGCCGCCTACGAGGCGTATCGAAAAGACGTCCCCATGTTCTTGCCGGGCGTCAGGCAATGGAAGCAATTGTTCAGCACACTCGCGGACTGATCTGCTCGGTCAAAGCCCCGTGGCTGACCATATCGATCCCGGCCTGGAGATAACCGCAATGAGCAAGCCAAGCGTTGATTCCCGAACCGTGCGCCAGCGCAGATTGCTTCTGCTGGCCACCGGCACCGTAGGTGGTGTGGGACTGGCCGGCGCCACGCTGCCATTCGTCGCGAGCATGGCGCCGAGCCGCGCCGCGAGATCGAAGGGAGCCCCAGTCGAGGTGAACCTCGATTCTGTTGAGCCCGGTGCTCTGGTTACCGTCGCTTGGCGCGGTAAGCCCGTTTGGATTTTGCACCGTACCCGCGACATGCTGGATCGTCTAGGCACACACGACAATCTGTTGGGCGATCCGCGATCCAAAGAAGATCAACAGCCGGCCTATGCACGCAACGCGACACGCTCCCTTCGGCCTGACTACTTTGTGGCAGTAGGCATCTGCACGCATCTTGGCTGCATACCGAATTATCGGCCGGAAGTCGGCGCCCCAGATTTGGGCGATCACTGGCCTGGTGGCTTTTTTTGCCCTTGCCATGGTTCCAAATTCGATCTGGCCGGGCGAGTGTTCCTCAATGTTCCGGCGCCGCTCAACCTGGAGATCCCCCCGTACCAGTACCTGGACAACACCCGCCTGATAGTCGGCGAGGATCGCTTTGGAGCCAGATGATTTATTGCCCCGCTGCCTCAGCAGCGGTGGTCCCTACCTCGGTTGTCAAGGAGACGGTCATGAGCACCAAATGGGTGATTGCCATTGTTCCCACCGAACTGCTGGAGCAGCTTGAAAGGTCGCTTGCGACCGTCCACGTCCCTGGCCTGACGATTACAAGGGTCAAGGGGTACGGCGAGTACAAGAATTTCTTTTCCAGCGACCTGACCAGCGTGCATACCAAGGTCGAAATCTTCGCGGACGAGGCCGAGGTCGAGGCCATCACCAAAGCGATCGTTGAGGTCGGAAAATCGACGGTGCCGGGCGCCGGGATCGTGGCGGTTGTTCCCGTCGAGGCGTTCTTGCATCTTCACGTTCCCCCTGGGGAGTCGGCTGGCGCGGCGGAATAATCCCATCGTGTGTCAATGGCGGGGCGCCGAGCGGCACGGGCTCACATGCCCGTGTGACCCGCGAGACGTGAGGGCATCCGCCGAGAGGCGATAGCGCGATCAGCACGGTGTGGTCGGTCATTGAGGTCAGGGAGTGCGGTATGGGGTGGAGCGTGGCAGCGACGCGCACTGGAGGTGGCGGGCGAGTACGAGGCGTCGCCCCGGCACAGCTCGTTTTGCTGCTGCTCGCCGCCCTGTGGTTCTGCGTCACAGGCACCGGTGGTGTTGCCCATGCTGCGGGCGAGCAAGACCTCCTGCCACCGGAGCAGGCTTTCCGCTTTGCTGCGCGGCAACTCGAAGACCGCTCCATCGAGGTGCACTTCGACATTGCCGACGGCTATCACCTCTACCGTGAGCGATTCGCATTCGCCGCACAGCCGGCAGGGGTCAAGCTCGGTACACCCGAATTTCCGCCAGGGCAGGTCAACTTTGACGAAGCGCTCGGCAAGCAGATGGAGACCTATCATGGCGGGGTCACCATTCGCGTGCCGGTGGCGGTCGCGCAGGTCGACGGCAAATGGTTGCTGACGGTGACGTCGCAAGGCTGTGCCGACAAGGGAGTCTGCTATCCGCCGATGCACAGTGTGTACAAGGTCGGCGGTGGCTCGCTCGGTGGCCTATTCGACAAGCATCGGAGCAGCACGCCAATGACGTCGCCCGCGCCGCCGGCGACGCCGACTTTGCCCAGCTTGGGAGGGGGGCAAATTGGGCCTGCTGTTCCATCAGCCGCGCCAAGGAATGACGACGGCGACCACATTGCCCGCGTGCTGGCCAGCCGCCAGCTGGGCAAGATTGTCACGGTCTTCCTCGGCTTTGGCCTGCTGCTGACGCTCACGCCGAGCGCGCTGGCGATGGTACTGATCCTGTCGTCAATCGTCGTCGGCGAGCACGTGACGCGCGTTCGCGCCTTGCTGGTTTCGTTTGCCTACGTGCTCGGAACGGCAGTGGGTGTCGGCGCGGCAGCGGAATTGCTCGGCGAGAGACTTTCGGCGAGGCTGCAGGCGCCGTGGGCGCTGGGGGCTTTTGCCGCGCTGGCGGTGGCCCTGGCGCTGTCAATGTTCGGGCTTTATGAGCTGGGGCGGCAGCTCCCAACGACGGCGCCATCGAACCGGTGGTCGGGTGGACGGATTGCCGTTGCCGCAGCATCGGGGGTGATTTCGACGTTGGTCGTCGTGCGCAGCGTGCCAGTGCCGCTGTCGAGCACGCTGGCCTATCTCAAGCAAACCGGTGATGCCATTGGTAGTGGCGGTGCACTATTCGGTCTGGCGATCGGCATGGGAGTGACGCTGGTGCTGGTCGGCGTCGCTACCGGCTATCTTCTGCCGCGCGCTGGGCACTGGTTGATGGTGACGAAGCGCTTCCTGGGCTTCCTGCTGCTCGGCGAGGCGCTCTGGGCTGTCAGCCCGCTTTTGCCACCCTGGGCATTGATGGCGGCGTGGGCCATGCTGCTGCTGATTGCCGCCGCCTTCCTGGGCGCCTTCGATTCGCTTGGTCCAGAGCCGCGCAGCATGGCCCGGTTGGGCAAAGGCATGGGCATGGTGGCCGCGCTGGCAGGGGCGATCCTGCTGGTCGGTCTGGCGTCCGGCGGACGGGATCTGCTCCAGCCGCTGTCGCATCTGCGTGCTGGCCCGATGGCACCCGCCTCCACTGCTGGCCCGGCGCTGGTGCGCTTCGAGCGCATCCGCTCCGTGGCCGAACTCGACGCGCGCCTGGTGCAGGCCGCCGCGGCCGGCAAGCCGGTGCTACTGGATTTCTATGCCGACTGGTGTGTCAGCTGCAAGGAGATGGAACGCTTGACCTTCAGCGATCCAAGAGTCCAGGCGCGGCTGGCGGGTGTTGTGCTGCTGCAGGCCGACGTGACACGCAATACTGCCGACGATCGCATCTTGCTCAAACGCTTCGGCTTGTTCGGCCCACCCGGCATCATCTTGTACGGTGCCGACGGGCGTGAGAGCCCGGTGCGGGTGATCGGCTTCCAGTCTGCAAGCCTTTTCCTCGACAGTCTCGCGAAAGCCTTCGGTGACGACGGGAAGCGTTGAGAACTACCTGGCCCGCCCGCAGCTTATTCAGCGGTATCGCCACTGGGTTCCAGATGCTGTTGGCTGGGTGGCCAGTCTTTATGGACACCGCCTCTGAATGAAGGCAGAGATTTCTTCGGGGCGTGCGAAAACCACGGCGGCGCGGTCGCCCTGCATGCCTGTGCCGATCAGCACAGGCTGACCGGCAGCCGGGCCGGCAGCGCTGCCATCGGTTTTGAATCGCAGGTTGAACTCCCAAAAGGCGTGAGTCTTCCGGTCGGCGGTGGTGAGGCGATAGGCATCGTCACAAAAGCGGATTGAGGTAACCCGCGACGCCGCATCGGACTCCTTCAAATTCGGCAGGCCACGATCAGGAACCTTTACGCGACCCGTGGAAACTGCCTCAAGGTAGGCGATCAGATCGGCCCGCGTGCGTGCATCGGCAATGCCGGGAAAGGTCATCGCGTTACCCGACACCAGCGCTGCCGGATTCTTGAGCCATGCATCGAGGTTTCGCTTGTCCCAGACCAGGCCTGATTGCTTGAGGGCATCGGAATAGCGCGCGAAACCGTCCGCTGTACCTGCTTTGCGGCCCAAAACGCCCGCCAAGCTCGGGCCTGTCATGTGGCGGCCTGGCGCAAATGAATGGCACGCCATGCAGGCGCGGGCGGCTTGCGCGCCGCGCGCGAGGTCACTCTCGGCAAGAGCTGACGCGCTAAAGACAAGTGAGACCAAGGTGACCGTGATCGCTCGAATACCAAGTCGTCGAACCATTGGGAGCTCCCATTTGCCATCTGAAGTTTGTCACGAAGCTAATGGCAACAGTTCGGCTCCGCTTCCGGTGTGGCTTCGCCATCACTGAGGTCAGCGTAGGCCTTGAACGCCTTGAGCGCCCACATCTCGCCAACGCAGCTGCCCATCGTCGATGCGACGGCAAGCACCTCGCCCACTTCATGCTCGGTCGCCCCCAATTTCACCGCCTGCTGCACGTAGAACTTGAAACACGGTTCGCAGAGGAAAGCGTTCTTCCGGTGTCAGCGTTGCCCATGGTGGCGCAGCAATCGCCGTTGGAACGCGAAGAAACCGTTTCCCACCGCGGCCGCTTCGGGAAGCGAGAGGCCCGTCGCCCCGGGCAGTTCGGCACACTGCCTGCAGACGAATCGGATGCCGGGGCATGGGATGTGGCAACAGGCTCCCTCGGCGACCGCGCTGGAACGCCAGACCACACGCACGCCTTGCGGATTCCCTCCGTCAACGCTGCCGCTGGCCGCGACCGTGCACTCAAGGTGGCAACGACATACGGCGCACCGAGCCGTGACGCGCGACGTGTGTCGCACCAGGCGGGGGATCGCCAGGGCGTCGATCGCACACATTGCCGCAACGCGATGCCCAGAGAAGTGGACATGGATGCCCGTATCGCGGGCGCTAAACGGATAGCAGCCAATCCTGCACTCATCAATGATCAGCGCATCCAGCGCGACCAGTTCCTGTATTGCCGCGTTGGAAGCGAGATCTCGCGGGGGTGGTGTGCCCTGCAGAGCCCAGTGCGAAAGCACCTTGGCATAAGTCGTGCGCAGGACGGGGTTGGCCTCGTCCACGGCCTGTTGCAAAGGGAATGCATCTCGCAGCTTCTGCATGGCGCTCAGCACGGCTGCCTTGCGTTCACCCCGGATCTCGTCCGAAACCCTCACGCGTCACCTCATATGGTCAATCCAGTTGTCATCATCGCCAACGCCTCTCCGCCTAGGATGGGGCACGAACTTCGTCGGCGCAGCAAGCCAGCTCGTTCAGTTCCGCCTTAACCGCGCACAATGTTGCCTGCCGGGCCGCGATCTGCTGGCCTAACTGCTCGACACACTCGATCAAGGTGGCGCGATCGTTCGCGTCGAGCGCCCGACACAGGCGGCTCAGTTCATCCAGGCCGATGCCGGCCTCGAACGCAGCCCGAACGAAGCGCAATCTGGCCAGCGCCCGAGCATCGTAGAGCCAATAGCCACCCTCCGTGCGGCGCGCGGGGTGCAGCAGGCCGCGCAGCGCATAGTCACGCACCACGTTGACGCTCACGCTGGCATCGTGGGCCAGACGCGACACTGTGTAGGCATTCATCGAACACCTCCTTTGCCTCACCCAGCGCAGCAGGACAGCTGCTTCACGTCCTTGGAGAAGGTCTGCGCGGCAAGCTTGAGTCCCTCGACCATGGTCAGGTACGGGAACAACTGGTCGGCCAGTTCCTGCACCGTCATGCGGTTGCGAATTGCCAGGGCCGCCGTCTGGATCAGTTCACCCGCTTCCGGCGCCACCGCCTGCACGCCGATCAAGCGCCCACTGCCAGCATCAGCGACCAGCTTGATGAAGCCGCGCGTGTCGAAGTTGGCGAGCGCCCGCGGCACGTTGTCCAGCGTGAGCAGCCGGCTATCGGTCTCGATGCCATCGTGGTGCGCTTCCGCTTCGCTGTAGCCAACGGTGGCGACCTGCGGGTCGGTGAACACCACCGCCGGCACGGCGCTCAGATCGAGCGCGGCATCGCCTCCGGTCATGTTGATCGCCGCGCGGGTGCCGGCCGCTGCGGCCACATAGACGAATTGCGGCTGGTCGGTGCAATCGCCGGCGGCGTAGATGTTCTGTGCGCTGGTGCGCATCGCCTTGTCGATGACGATGGCCCCTTGCGCGTTGTCCCTCACCCCCGCCGCCTCCAGCGCCAGCTCACGCGTGTTCGGCGCGCGGCCGGTGGCGACCAGCAACTGGTCGGCGCGGATTTCACCGTGCCCGGTGGTGAGCACGAATTCACCGTTCGCGTAGGCCACCTGGCTGGCCTGCGTGTGGTCCAGCACCGTGATGCCCTCGGCGCGGAACGCGGCCGTCACGGCCTCGCCGATGGCCGGATCCTCACGGAAGAACAGCGTGCTGCGCGCCAGGACCGTGACCTGGCTGCCCAGCCGGGCGAATGCCTGCGCCAGCTCCACGGCCACCACCGACGAGCCGATCACGGCCAGCCGCTTGGGCAGGGTGTCGCTGGCCAGCGCCTCGTTCGAGGTCCAGTATGGGGTGTCCTTCAGGCCGGGGATCGGCGGCACGGCCGCGCTGGCGCCCGTGGCGATCAGGCAGCGGTCAAATGCCACCTCGCGCTCACCGCCCTCGGCCAGGCGCACGCTCAGGGCATGCCCGTTCTGGAAGCGGGCCTCGCCGCGCAGCACCGTGATGGCCGGGGTGCTGGCCAGGATGCCCTCGTACTTAGCGTGGCGCAGCTCATCGACGCGCCCCTGCTGCTGGGCCAGCAGGCGTTCGCGCACGATGGCCGGCGGTGTGGCCTGGATGCCGCCGTCGAACGGGCTTTCGCGGCGCAGGTGGGCGATATGGGCCGCGCGGATCATGATCTTGGACGGCACGCAGCCGACGTTGACGCAGGTGCCACCGATGGTGCCGCGCTCGATCAGGGTGACCTGCGCGCCTTGCTCGACGGCCTTGAGGGCCGCCGCCATCGCGGCGCCGCCGCTGCCGATGACGGCGATGCGTAGCGCGCTGCCTTCGCCTGCGGATTTCTCACCGCTGGCAAGCCAGCCCAGCGCCTTGTCGAGCAGGTTGCCGCGTTTTTCCACTGGCGGGGCCTCACCGAGCATGACCCGGTAGCCGAGTCCGGCCACGGCCGCAGTCAGCGCATCCGTCGAAGTGCCGGGGTCGGTAGCGATTTGCGCCGTCCCCTTCGGATAGGATACGACCGCCGACCGCACGCCCGGCACCTTCTCCAAGGCATCCTTGACGTGGACGGCACACGAATCGCAGGTCATTCCAGTGATCTTCAGATGGGTCATGCCACAGTTCCTTCTTTGATACAGTGATACAGGGCTAAAGCGTCAGCCGCGTTTGGCCGGGAGTTCACAGGTGTCCGGTGCGCTGCAGCGCTTCGCCGGTGAGACGAAGTCCCAGATCGATATCCCGACCATGAAGGTCAGGCCGACGTAGAGCAGCGCCTCGCCGCGCCAGCCATAAGTCAAATACACCGCAGCCAGCACCAGGAGCGGTCCGGCTACGCCAAGCGCGGTCCGTTGCCACTGTCGATGGTTAAGCCAGGCGGTCGCATTGGCGAGCAATGCGATGCCAGCGAACACCGGCAGCAGGATACGAATGAACAGCCCTTCGTACTGGCTCAGGAAGCCCAAGCCAATGGCCGCGCCCAGCCCGGCGATGGCGGGAAAGCAACTCGCGCACCCCATCGCCGAGACGATGCTGCCAAGCGCCCCTGCCTTGTTGGTCACGCGCGCAATCCAGCCCATGATTTCGCTCCCGTGTTCGCCCAGGGACTCAGTGCTTGACGCTGGATGGGTAGCCCGCGTCCTCGGTTGCCTTGATCAGTTTCTGCACGCTGGTCTTGGCATCATCGAAGGTGACGACGGCCTGACGCTTTTCGAAGCTCACCTCGGTCTTGCTCACGCCGTCGACTTTGGAGAGCGCATGCTTGACCGTGATCGGGCAGGTTTCGCAAGTCATGCCTGGCACGGACAGCGTGACGGTTTGCATGGCGGCCCATGCGGGAGCAACGGCGGCAAGAGCGAGGGCGGCAAATAGCTTCTTCATGACGAACTCCTGATCAATAGAAAAATGGCATCACGTAGGGAAATCCGAGTGCAACCAAAACCAGCAGGGCGACGACCCAGAAAATGACCTTGTAGGTGGCGCGCACTTGCGGGATGGCGCAGACCTCGCCCGGCTGGCAGACCTGGGCCGGGCGGAAAATGCGCCGCCACGCGAAGAACAGTGCCAGCATCGCAGTACCGAGGAACAGCGGCCGATACGGCTCCAGCGCGGTCAGGTTACCGATCCAGGCCCCGCTGAACCCGAGCGCCACTAGGACCAGCGGTCCCAGGCAGCAGGTGGAGGCGAGGATGGCGGCCAACCCGCCGGCAAAGAGTGCACTGCGCCCGTGTTGCGGTTCCGACATGCGCTTGTCCTTTCGAATCGGGAGGGTATAACGTAAGCTTACTTCCGTACTGTTGTACGGAGTCAAGCAGGATGGAATGCAATCTGATGAATTTGACTATCGGCGCCTTTGCGAAGGCGGCCGAGGTCAATGTGGAGACCATCCGGTTCTACCAGCGCAAAGGGTTGTTGTGCGAGCCAGACAAGCCCTATGGCAGCATCCGCCGCTATGGCGAAGCGGATGTGACGCGCGTGCGGTTCGTGAAATCGGCCCAGCGGCTGGGCTTCAGCCTGGACGAGATTGCCGAGCTGCTGCGGCTGGACGATGGCACCCATTGCGAGGAGGCCGGCAGCCTAGCCGAGCATAAACTTCAGGATGTGCGAGAGAAGATGGCCGACTTGGCGCGCATGGAAACCGTGCTATCCAAGCTTGTGTGCGCCTGCCATGCGCGGCAAGGGAACGTTTCCTGTCCGCTGATTGCGTCGCTGCAAGGGAAGAAAGAACCGCGCAGTACCGACGCGGAGTAGCCGGGTAGCTACGCCTTAGCGTGCCTTATTTTCCGTTTTCTGAGACGACCCCATGAAGACGCAATCAGTCATGGCTGCAGCGCTTGCGCTTGCCCAGCTCGGGGCCGTCGGATGGGCTGCCGCAGTCAGCCCCAGCCGTCGCACCGAAGGCGCCAAGGCGGGTTCGAAAGACCTCATGCACTCCACATGATGATGGACCACATGGTGAGCGGCAACCTGATGGGAGGCTGCCCGATGATGGGGCAACTGCCCCCGGAGAACCCCGGAGTGGTTCTCCGGGGTGTGAGGAAAGGGGGATTCCAAGGCTGTCGTCTATCGATGACCGCCGTCCGAGTATGGATCCCGCGTACCCATCGAATGCGCACCATTGGTGTAGACATCGCGAGTTGCGCCCCTGCCATCAGTGTAGGGGTCGCGAGCTCCAACGGATTGAGCACCGTCGGTATAGACGTCGCGCGGACCGGGGCCGCTCGCCGCACCGGCCACGTTCACACTCAGCGCCAGCAAAGCGGCCGCCACTAGGACGGACTGTTTGAGGTAGTTCATCGCGTTCTCTCCTGCTTGAAGTTGAAACAAGGTCTGACTCTGCGAATGCAGTGTAGAGACTCGCGACTAACAGAAACGTGACCCTCGTATTACAAGTTCGTCAGGCCGACGCGCTATTGTGTGAGGCACCTCCCAGCATCGACGGCGCGGTGCCAGATAGGCCGCAAACTCCCATACCTGTCCGAATCGTAATCGGATCGCCATGTGGCGGTAATGTGCGCCTGCCCGCAAGGGTTCCCAAGCTAAGCGAGCGCGTCGGACACCTCGGCGCGATGGGGTAAGCGAACGGAGAACCGGGTGCGCTCGTCGATGCGCGACACGGTAATGGCGCCGCCGTGTGCCACGACGATCGCCTTGGTGATGGCCAACCCGAGGCCAGCGCTTTCTGACTCGGGCCGCGCGCGTGACTTGTCCGCGCGGAAGAAGCGCTCAAAGAGGAAAGGCAGCAGATGCGGTGGGATCTCGTTTCCGTCATTGTCGACGGAAATCGTCACGCCTTCGCGTTCGTCGCTGACCGAAACGACCACGTGGCCGAGTCGGGGAGTATGCCGGATCGCGTTGGACAGCAAATTGCTCAACGCGCGCCGCAGCATCAGACGATCGCCCACGACGTGGCCGTCACCGCGCAATTCGAGTTGGACCGCCTTGTCTTCGGCGAGTGCGTCATAGAACTCAAACAACGCGCGGATTTCGTCAGCGATTCGGATGTCTTCGGCGCTTGGCAGCGTCAGGCTGTGCTCCATCTTGGCAAGGTACAGCATGTCGGACACCATGCGTGCCAGGCGCTGCAGTTCCTCCGCGTTGGAGGTCAGCACATCGCGATACTTGGTGCCCTCGCGCGGCTGGGATAGCACGACCTCCGTCTGCGTGAGTAGGTTCGTGATGGGCGTACGCAGTTCATGTGCGATGTCGGTTGAGAAGTCCGACAAGCGGCGGAAATCGTTCTGCAGCCGCTCCAGCATCGCGTTCAGGGTGGCGGCAAGGTCCGCCACCTCTACCGGCACGGTGTCAACGGGCATGCGCTCGTCGAGCTTGTCGGCCGTCACGGTCTGCGCCCGCGAGGCCATGGTGCGCAGTGGCGCCAGGCCATGGCGTGCGGCCCACCATCCGAACAGGCCGGTGGCCAGCGCGGCGACGGCGATGTAGAAAGCCAGCGTGCCACGGAACGTATGGAGAAAGTGGGCGTGGATGTCCGTGTTGATACCCAGCAGGACATCGAGGGCGCCGGATGAGCCATCTCGCATGGGGATGGCCGCGTGCATGCCCCGATATTGCTGAACGCCTTGCTCCCAGACAAGGGCATCGCTCTTGCGCCGTAGCTGCGCCAGCGCTTGCGCCGCAGCCCGGAAATCAAAATCCTTGGTCACGTACAGGATTCGCCGGTCGGATCCCTGGATGCGCGCCACGAGATCGGTGCGGTGCTGGAGCGCTTCCCGAATGCGCTCGGGCACCTGCGTGGCGGGGCTCGATTCGACGATCTTTTCAATGACGCTGACGTTCTCACGCAGCGCGGTGTAGTCCTCCACCGCGAAGTGTTGGTCCATAGCCAGCGCAATCACGACACCCAGCCCCAGCAAGACGGCAGCCGAACACAGCGAGAAATACGCGGTCAGCCGCGTCGTGAGGGAGAACCGACCCATCAAGCCACTTCCTCGGGTGCTTCGAGCACATAACCCATGCCGCGCACCGTTTGGATCAGCTTCGGCTCGAAGTGATCATCGATCTTTGCGCGCAGGCGGCGGATGGCGACGTCGATCACGTTGGTGTCGCTGTCGAAGTTCATGTCCCAGACCTGAGAGGCGATCAGCGAGCGCGGCAGGACTTCGCCACGGCGCCGAACCAGCAGCTCGAGCAGCGAGAACTCCTTGCTCGTCAGCGGGATTTTCTGGCCACCGCGCGACGCGCGGCGGCGGGCAAGATCCAGCACCAGATCGGCCACCTGGATGCGGTCGGCAGTGACCGCGCTGTTTCCGCGGCGCAGCAGCGTGCGAACCCGCGCCAGCAGCTCGGCAAACGCGAACGGCTTCACCAGGTAGTCGTCAGCACCCAGTTCGAGTCCTTTGACGCGGTCTGCCACGCTGTCGCGCGCGGTCAGGAACAGCACCGGCACTGCTTGTTCCGAGGCTCGCAACGATTGGACGATCTGCCAACCATCGACGTCCGGCAACATCACATCCAGCACCAGTAAGTCGTACTCACCGGTCATAGCCAGATGCCGGCCGTCAGTGCCGTTGCAGGCCAGATCTACCACGAAGCCGGCTTCAGTCAGGCCTTGCTGCAGGTACTCTCCGGTCTTGGGTTCGTCCTCGACGACTAACAGCTTCATATCTCGCCTGAATCACTTTCTATGGCTTGTATGGGCTGTAGAGTACCGTGCTGTGGGCCGCATCACACCAAGATGACCGATTTGTAATGTTTCGGTCAGGTCGGGGTAGCCTGGCACTGGGTAGCCTGCGCGCAGCTTTCTGAGTCGGACATTACGTAAGGAAAACTCGATCATGCGCAACAATCGTGCATCCGGCCTCGTACTGCCGAATCTGCCGCGACGGCGATTCGTGCAAGGTTTGGCCGCCGGCGGGGTCATCGCCGGCTTGGGGCTGGCTGGCTTCACTTCGGCGGCACCCGCTGCGTCCACCGCGCTGGGTACCGCCCCAGTGCTACGCGGCACCGAATTCGACCTGGTGATCGACGAGACGCCGGTGAACTTCACCGGTAAGCCGGCCATGGCGACCACCATCAACGGCATGCTGCCCGGGCCCACGCTGCGCTGGCGCCAGGGCGACACCGTTACGCTGCGCGTGACCAACCGCTTGCGCGAGCCGACGTCGATCCACTGGCACGGCATCATCGTGCCGTTTCAGATGGACGGCGTGCCCGGCATCAGCTTTCACGGCATCCCGCCCGGCGAGACCTTCACGTATCGCTTCAAGGTCCAGCAAAGCGGCAGCTACTGGTATCACTCGCACTCGGGCTTCCAGGAAATGACCGGGGTCTATGGTGGGCTCATCATCGATGCCGCCGGCGGTGACCCGATCCGCGCGGATCGCGATTACTCGGTTCTGCTCTCCGACTGGACCGACGAAGATCCGATGCGCGTCCTCTCCAAGCTCAAGAGACAGAGCGACTACTACAACTACCACCAGCCCACAGTGGTGGATTTCTTCCGCGACGTCTCCAACGATGGCTGGAAAGCGGCCATGGACAAGCGGAGCATGTGGAACCAGATGCGCATGAATCCGACTGACCTGGCGGATCTTTCCGGCGCCACACTGACGTACCTGACCAACGGCGTCACACCTGCCGGCAACTGGACGGGCCTCTTCGCGCCGGGGGAGACCGTGCGGTTGCGCTTTATCAACGGATCGGGCAACACGTTCTACGACGTCCGCATCCCGGGGCTAAAGCTCAAGGTAGTGCAGGTCGATGGGCAGAACATCGAGCCCGTCACCGTTGACGAGTTTCGCTTCGGCCCCGGCGAGACGTGCGACGTGCTCGTTTCACCCAAGGACGATGCCTACACGATCTTCTCGCAGTCGATGGATCGTACCGGCTACGCGCGCGGCACGCTGGCAGTTCGCCAAGGCCTGCAGGCTGCAGTTCCCGCGCTCGACAAGGTCGAGTGGCTTTCGATGGCCGACATGATGGGCGACATGGGCGGAATGGGCCACGCCGGCATGTCGGGCATGGATCATGGTGGCATGCAGATGATGGGCGATGGCGGCATGACCACGATGGATTCCGGTGGCATGACGATGATGGGCGATGGCCAGCCTGCGGCATCCAGCAGTGCGCCGGACAATCTGAAGGTGCCGAGCAAGAAGGCGCGGCATGCGCGCACGGAATATGGTCCGAGCACCGACATGCACGTCGACATGGCTCGCACCAATCTGGACGATCCCGGCATCGGGTTGCGTAACAACGGACGGCGCGTCCTGGTGCTTGCTGACATGCATACCATCGGCGGCCCCATGGACAAGCGTGGTCCGGGGCGCGAGGTGGAGCTGCACCTCACTGGCAACATGGAGCGCTACACGTGGTCGATCGACGGTGTGGAGTTCGGCAAGTCGACGCCGGTGCATTTCCAATATGGCGAAAGGCTGCGGGTCATCCTCCACAACGACACGATGATGACCCACCCGATGCACTTGCACGGGATGTGGAGCGAGCTGGAAGCACCAGACGGCACGTTCCTCGCGCGCCGGCACACCCTCCCTGTCCAGCCTGCCCAGCGGATCAGCTTTCTGGTCACAGCAGACGCGCTGGGTCGCTGGGCGTGGCACTGCCATCTGATGTTGCACATGGACGCGGGTATGTTCCGCGAAGTGGTGGTGGCCTGATGCTCGACTTCCAACGCAGATCAATCATGCGCAAGCACGCAAGGACATTGTTGACTGTAGCGCTGGCCGCCGCTGGCATCGGAGCTGCCTCGGCTCAGGACATCCAACTGATGAACGGGGAGACTGCCCCGGCATCCCAATCTGGGACCCAGAATACTGGCGGTTCAATGCAAGGGATGGACCATAGCTCAATGCAAGGGATGGACCACGGCTCGATGCAGGGGATGGATCACGGCAGCATGAACATGCAAGGCGGTTCGGCGCCACCCGATGCGCGCGATCCCGATGCCTATTCGGGCGGATACCAGCTCGGCACCGGCAAATACGCGCTGGGCGACCCCCGCCACATGATGATGATGGCGGACGCGCACAACTTTGGCTCGGTGCTGGTGGACCGGTTGGAGTGGGTGCACGGTAACAATGCCAATGCAACGGCCTACGAGCTGCAGGCTCGGTTCGGCAGCGCGTACAACAAAGCTGTCCTGAAAGCCGAGGGTGACGTATCGAAGGGGCGCTTCGAAGAAGCGCGCACCGAATTGCTATGGAGCCATGCCGTAGCAACGTTCTGGGATACCCAGTTGGGGATTCGGAACGACGCGGGCTTTGGCCGGCCCGCACGCAACTGGGTGGCGTTTGGCGTGCAAGGCTTGGCCCCGTATTGGTTTGACCTCGAAGCAACGGCTTATGTGGGCAACAGCGGACGCACAGCACTGCGCCTCTCCAGCGAATATGAACTGTTGTTGACCCAGCGGCTGATTCTGCAACCGCGCATTGAAGCCAACTTTTATGGCAAGCGCGATCCGGATCTTGCCATCGGCAGTGGGCTTTCCAACGCGACGGCCGGCTTACGGCTGCGCTATGAGTTCAGTCGCCAGTTTGCTCCCTATATCGGTGTCGAACGCAGCCAGTCATTTGGCGGTACAGCCAACATGATCGAAGCGGCGGGCGGACGTCGTGGCGAGACCCGCTTCGTTGCGGGCGTGCGCCTCTGGTTCTAGTTTTCTCACCTCCTAACCTCACGGGTGTTCCTATGTTCACGTCTCGTTTTGCTACCAAGGCCATCATCGGCACGTCCCTGGCGCTCCTGGCTTCGGCCGCGCTCGCGCACCCCAAGCTTCTGTCTTCGACGCCCGCTGATCAGGCGGAAGTGACCGCGCCGGCGAAGATCGAGCTGAAGTTCTCGGAGACCCTCACGACACAATTCTCCGGGGCCAATCTCGTCATGACGGAGATGCCCGGCATGTCGGGGCATAACCCGATGAAGGTTGGCGCAAAAGTCTCCGCCGGCGACGACGCCAAGACGATGGTCATCACGCCCGCACAACCGCTGACGACCGGGACGTACAAGGTGGAGTGGCGCGCGGTCTCGTCGGATACCCACCCGATGACGGGGAATTTCACGTTCAAGGTGAAGTAAGGCCATGGCGGACGATTGGCTCAATATCGCCCTGCGCTTTGGGCTGTACCTGGACTTGACGATCCTTTTCGGGGTCTCGCTGTTCGGGGTCCAGGCGTTGCGACCCGATCACCGGGCCACGGCGATTGCGCGCCGATACGTCCGTGCCGTCGGAGTCACTGCCGCATTGGGCATCGTGCTGTCGCTCTGGAGCTTCATTGTGATGGCGAAGGCGATGACGGGGGCCACCGAGTACGCTGAACTCACCAGCCATGTCTTCAGCATGATGCTGACCACCACCGCGGTTGGCCTGGCCTGGATGGCGCGATTGGTGGCCCTGGCCGGATGCTTGGTCGCCGTTGCGCGTTTGCGGAAGCACCCAGCGCCTCACTTCGGCGTGTGCGCCGGGCTGGGTGCGGTGGCTCTGCTAACGGTCACTTGGGCCGGGCATGGGGCGATGGACGACGGTGTGAAGGGATACCTTCATCTCGCATTCGATATCGCCCACGTTTTGGCCGCTGGCGCCTGGGTTGGAGCATTGACGGCGTTTGTGCTGCTAGCGTCAACAAGGCAAGCGGCCTCATCGGAAGCCGTGGAAATCCTTAGTCATACATCCAATGGCTTCGCGCGTCTTGGGACGCTGATCGTTGCCACGCTGCTTTCGACTGGGACGTTCAACTATCTTTTGATTGTCGGGCCGACGATTAACGGGCTGTTCTCCACGCTTTACGGGCGCTTATTGTTGATCAAGCTGGCCTTGTTCGCGCTGATGCTCGGCTTGGCTGCGGCCAATCGTTATCGGCTGAGCCCGCGGCTTGAGGCGGCGGTTCGGGCCGCAGACCACGCCCATGCGGTGATGGCGTTGCGTCGCAGCCTGGTCATGGAGACCAGTCTCGCCGTACTGATTTTGGCGTTGGTCGCTTGGCTTGGCGTGCTTTCGCCGCCTGGAACCTGATACTGATGACCTGTTTGCCGGAGGAACCACGATGATGGAATCGCAGATCGCCAAGCCAGTGTCCGCGATAAGACGGTTCATGGTTGCGGGTCTGGTACTACTACCGGCCATGGTCCTAGCGCAAAAGACCGGATCGAAACCCGTGATCCAGGTATGGAAGACGCCGAGTTGCGGCTGCTGCAAAGACTGGCTCACGCACCTGCAGGACAACGGTTTCGACGTCGTGGCGCACGATGTCGAAGACACCGTTGAAGCCAGGAAGAAGGCAGGAATTCCCGAGCGCTATGCTTCTTGCCACACTGGGATGGTGCAAGGGTATGCATTGGAAGGACACGTTCCCGCCCGCGAAATCAAGCGGCTGCTACGCGAACGCCCAAAGGCCGTGGGCCTTGCGGTGCCGAGCATGCCGCTTGGCGCACCCGGCATGGATGGGCCAGCCTACGGCCGCCGCCGCATGCCTTACAACGTGCTGCTCATTGGCGCAGATGGCCAATCGACCGTGTATCAGGCGTACAACTGATTCGCGCAAGTGCCGTAATAAGTCCGCGATGAACGGTCCATTGATGATCTCCATGCGTGGGGCGAGGGGCGGCCATCCATGAGAGGGATGTCTCCTGTCGATCTGCCGGCCAGCATTCAAGCGGCTATGGCGCTGGTCCTCATCGTTTGGATTAGCATCCTGATCGGTTTTGTGTGGTACTTGCGCCGTAGGCATGGTCCAGGACGACCGTCACCCGAGCGTCGGCGCCCCCGTGGACGCCGATCGGCCAAGCAACGCCGACGCGGTTGATACTTCCATGGTTGGGGCCTCGGGGGCCGGTCACCCTGGAAGAGACGGAGTATCTTTTCCGCGATGGTGGGAAAGGAGGACGTCATGCCTGCAGACACGTTGGGGCAACTCATGAAAAGCCCCTGAGTTCCTTCAGCGCGCCAACTCGGGAGGCACGGCATCAAGCCAGCCTATATCGAACGGCACTTCGCTCAGGTAGAAGAGCTCCGCGAGCATGATGCCGCCGGGCCGCCATAGCGATCACCAATAGGCGTGCTGCAGAGGCGCCTGTCCGCTTGACAGGCTTGGATACTGTGGCCAATGGGCGAGGCTCATTCGGCTACGAAGCTCCGACGTGCCCCGTCAGCGCTTCCAATCGGCTGAGTTTTTCAATAATCGGGTCGACAATTGCGTCGTAGGTGGCCGCCAAATGCTCGGGCGCGCGGTCTAGCCGATATGGCGCTTCCGTCAAAAGTTGGCCAGGTGCGAACAAGACTCGCGCTGGATCCGATTTTCGAGCCAAGAAATCGGCAAAGAACTGCCCCATGGTGCAGCGCTTGAGTCGGACGGCTTCAACCAAGGAATCCAACTCGTCGACGCTCAGGATCAGAATGGGCTCGGCCGGCCCCTCTGCCTCGCCATACAGATAGTCGGGTTGACCCAGCATCAGGTCGCCGTAGGTCACGATGATGCGGTACAGCGGCAGCTTGGCCAGTTCCGGGGCGTTACGTACATGGGCAGCAACGTTGGCCAATTGTCCGTCGGCTTTGATCAGCGTGCCGCGCAACTTTGCCTGAAGCGTTTTGACCGACGCCGAGGCTGGCAAGTCCAGTGACAGCGACTTGTTCTTGACCTCGAACAAGACAATCGCGGCGTCCTCGATCACCATGAAATCGCTACAGAGCCCCTGCACCCCGAATCGCCGCTTGATGGCTTGCTCGTCGAGCACTTGAGCGCTGGTACGTTCAAGTACCACACCAACATAGTCCTCGAAGGCATCCTCGAATGCCTGTTTGGCTGCCGGATCGCCTGCGTTGGCCACAATGTCGCTGAACGCGTATTCGATGTGCCTGTGCAAACATGGGGCACCCCAAAAGTACAGTCCCCGCGGCGAATGGACGAACGGAAATCGGTACAGGACGTTCGGCTGAAACCACTCGTCGTCATCGAAATCCTTCAACTCCCGCCGCACCACATCGATCGGCGTAGTGACGGTACGCAGGAAGGTTTGCAGTACCTCTGTGCCGAATGCCTGCGCGAGCGTATTGAGATACGGTGGGGTAAAGACGTCGTGAATGCCCTCGGTCGCCTTGAGCCAAGGCAAGAACGCCAATTGCAAATAAACCTCGGGGGGTAAGCCCACTGTGCGCTCGATGACCCGCCGCAAGCGGCTGTTGGGTTGAAGCCGGCCCAGCAGGGCGATTTGTCGTGCAAACGCGCCCATGCGCCGGTCCTGTTGATGAGGCACCTGCGCGAGCAGTATCTTGCGCACCAATAAAGCGAGGGGGTTGTGGTTCTTTGGCCATCCGGCCAGGGCATCGATACCGACCCAAGCCATGTTCATGCACTTGAGTAGATCGCCTTGCTGCATGGGTGTGTGGCCATACAGACGTGGCTCGTCGCGCAGCACCCAAGCCGCCAGTCGTTCTGCGACCCAGGGCAGTCGCTTGGCGCGCTCGGCTCCGCGAGCATCTGTTTCGAGCAGGTATTGGGAAATCGCGAGCAGGACCGAGTGGTAGTCGAACTTGCGCATGCGGTTGCGCACGGGCTTGATGGTCTCGCGATAGCTGCTCATCGTTGCAGTCGTTCGTTGGGGTACTCCCATTCTAGGGGCGTCGCGGTCTCATTCAGCGCATGTCAGGAATACCGCACCCAACGGCTCGGCGAACGATTGTGCCGACGGATGGCCGGCAACGACGATAGGTGAACGATCTTGGGGAGGAAAGCGGATGGCGCACGTGCGCGCCATCGCTACGACGATTCTGACAAAGAGGCCAGCGAGGCCGATTTCGTACTGAGGGCGAGGCGATTCGGGGTTCCTGGCATGCTGACACTTGATAATCCGCCATTATCACGTATTAGATTCAAGAACCAGCGATCCACGTTGACGCCGCAATTTGGTACGTATATACATAGTACGTAATACGGTATCAAATTGTAGGAGCACCATGGCCCGGGCCGGACTGAGTCGCCTCGATGTTAAACGCGCCCGCGATTCACTTCTGGCGCAGGGACACCACCCGTCCATCGATGCAATACGTATCGCGCTGGGCAACACCGGCTCGAAAACGACGATCCATCGCTATCTCAAGGAGCTGGAAGAAGAGGAAGGCGCGGCGCTGAACCGCGCTGGCTCGACCTCCGACGCCATCCTGGATCTGGTGGGCAGATTGGCGGCGCGGTTGCATGAAGAAGCGCAGGCGGTGGTCGATCAGCAGGCGGCGGCCGCCACGGCCCAGCGCCAGCTCGTTCGTGCCGAAGTCGACAAGCTGGCCACGGATGTGGTCGCACTTCGCGCCGAACTGGAACAGGCGCAGAGCACACTCGCCAGCGTGCGGGCCGCGCACGCTGACACGCAGACAGCGCTGCAGCAGCGCGCGATTGAGGCTGAACGCTCGGCACAGCAGGTCCAGGACCTCGGCACCCGGTTGGCAGAACATGAAAGTTTTCGGCGCTCGCTGGAGGACAAGCTACAGCACGCTCATCAATCACTGGAGCACTTCCGCAATGCCAGCAGGGAACAGCGCGATCAGGATGCGCGCCGGCATGAGCAGCAGGTCCAGCAACTGCAGGCGGAAGCCCGACAGGCCAATCAGACGCTGATCATCAAGCAGGGGGAGATCACGCAACTGAACAAGGACAGCGCTCGGCTGGTCGCGGAACTTGCCGCCTCGGGCAAACGCATCCGAGAATTGGAAACGCAGGCAGAACAGGCTCGCGTCAACCTGAACCAAGCGCGCGTCGATCAAGCGCGCACCGAAGCGGAACGAGATGCGCTGCGATCTGCGGCGCAACAGCAGGCGGATGAACTAGCCACCGAACGCGCCGAACGCGAACGCCTGGCCGGCGAGTTGGCCAAGGGCAACGCCCGACTCGAAGCCCAGCAGGTGTTGTTGACTGAATATCGGGCGAGGCTCGGCCTGGCCGATGCGGCAAACTGATGATGTCCGCCTCCGCCCGGCGCTCCGAAGTGAGACGGTGGCCCAACTTTCGCTGAAACCGGCTTATTTACTGCGCAGTGAATATGGCACCTGCAGCGCCGAGCCGTGTCGCCACGACGCAGGGAAACCGCCAGATTTCGCACGAAAAGGACAGCGCCCAGGAAAATGCTGAATTCCCAAGCCGTTGATCTGAAAGGGAAATCCCACCTAAACCGCCAGATTTTGCACGGAAAGGACGACTACCCCTACGCAAGCTCAACGGTGGCACGGTAAAGGGCAAGAAGGTCCGGGTTCGGTTGATGGACGAATGACCCCAGCGCCCTCCTCGAAGCCGCACTGTCAGTGCTTGGCAGGCGTCTTGCACAACCCCTGGTTGTAGAGGATGGCCTTGCTGGTGGAGGCGTAGTTGTCGGCGTCGCACGGCGGCAGGAAGCTTGAACTGTCGCCCTGCATGCGCACGGCAACGGTATCGGACAACGCCGCCAGGCACTGTGCGTTGTCGCCACGGTGGTATTCCGTTACGGCCAGGTCGCTACGCGCCTTGTCGCGCTCGATCCAGCCCATGAAGGTGTCGCATTCGGAAAGCAGCGCACGCAGCGTCGTGCGGGCGCCGTCATAGTCCTTGGTGGCGTATTGCTTGTGCGCCTGGCCGATGCGGACCGTACGTTGGCGATCGGTGCACGCAGCCGGCGGGCGGCGGTACTCGCCATCGAACCCGGCGCGCATGCCGCAGAAGTCGCGGCAAGCTTCCTGCGTGGCGGACGTATCGAGCTTGAGCACGCCGTTATCGCCCGACACCGCGATGCGGCATGCATCGGCCACGCCGGTGCGGCCCTTGAACGTACCGCTGACGGCGCACGTATGGCAGTTCGCGCCCATGGTTTCGATGTTGAAGCTGTTGCCTTTGACCGACATCGCGCCGTGGCCGCTGCCGCCTTCCACATAGATGTACTCGCCCGGCTCAACTGCTGGGCCTGCTGCCATCGCCAGCACGCTGACCGACAAGCCCAGGATTGACACTGCGCGCCGTATCCACATTCCGCGTGTCATGGTGTTCGTATCCAGTTTCGGAAGGCGGACTGCCTCCTGCACGGGCGACATTCTGGCGGCAGCGCACATGACGGCGCAACCGCCGTGTGATGAGCGATTGTGCCGGCTCAGTTCAGATATGCAGCATCGCCAGCACAGCCAACACGCCACCCAGCCCACCTACACCGTACGAGATCACCTGCAGCCAGCGCCGGCGCGACAGCAACGTGATGGCCGCCAGCGCAATCGACACCTGCATCGCAACCACCGCCTGTGCCCAGCGATGGTGGTGATGCACGGCGCGTTCGCTGGCTTCGTCGGCTTCCTTGGCCAGGCGTTCCTGGTCTTCAGCCTGGCGGCGGATGTCTTCCTTTTCAGTGGCGTAGCGCTGGGCTTCGCGCTTGGCCGCAGCCTGCTCGGCGCCGGGCAGTTGTGCGGTCAGCTCGGCAATTGCCTGCTTCTGGCCCTTGGCCTGGTAGTAGGCCCAGCGGTTGGCGGCCTCCGTCTTGTGGATGGCGGCTTCATTCTTGGCAAGCAACGCCTCGTTTTGCGTGGCACCGCCCTGGTAGCCAAAGATGGCGCCGGCGGTCGACAGAATGGCCGTCATGACGGCGATGCGGCCGGCAAAGCTGTCGGCGTGGCCGGTTTCTGCGGCGTGTTCCAGCACATGGTCGTGTGCGCCGTGCACGTGAAATCCTTCAGACATCGTTGCTCCCCGTTTTAGTCTTGTGTGGTCATGCGCCCCGTCAGGCGCGGGCCTCACAATGCATGGACTTGTACGGAAACGCAACGCCCAGCGGTGCGGGGATCCAACGGCATGGAACACCCTTCCCTCAGGTATCCGTCCGGGCTATGGCCCGATCGCCCGTTCGCGAGCGCGTAGCCAGCCAGTCAACCAACCAAACGGTACTGCGCCAGGTCAGCTCTCCGCGCCGATCTCGTGGCGAAAGCCAACGAAGCCGGGCGGACCTGATCGCGTTTGTGCTGCCGAAAGCGCCACTCGCAAGACCAGCAAACCTGTGTTGACGGTTCGCGGCGAGATTGAGGAACAAGGGGCGATATTTACCCCCTAAGGCGCGACGATCGACACCCCATACCGGGCAAAAATGCGCTGCAATTCACCGCTCTCGCGCAGAGCTTGCAGCGCACTTTCCAGCGCCTGCGCCAGCGCACGCTGATCCTCCTTGACCGCCATGCCAATGGCCCAGCCACGCGGAGGCAGAACGGGCGACTCAAGTTCAGTGATTGGGAAGCGCGCGGCAGATTTGCCCTGCGTTTTCAGCGCGCTTTCATACTGCGAGCGCGTCACCATCGCCGCGGCGATTTCGCCGGAGAACAAAGCGCGTAAGGCCTCGTCAGCTTCAGCGTAGATCTTCACCTTGTCGCGCAGCGCGCCTTGGGCGCCCGAGAGCAAGGCATTGGCACCTGCCGACCCCTGCTCTGCACCGGTCGGCTGGCCGGCCAAGTCCTCGAAGCGGCTGACCTGATGGATACGGTCATGATCGTAGGCCAGCACGAACCCCTCACGGTGATACGGCGCGAAGATCAGCACCTGGTGGTTCTGGCGTATGAACGCGGGGTCAACCGGCACGTGCAGCATGACGTCGGCCGGGCCATACCCCAGGTAGTGCCCCTTCCAAACCATGTTGCGCAGGTCGCCCGACATGCCGTCGTCGTCGGCATCGAACGGCAGCAGCGCGGCAGACAACCCCATCTGCTTGCTGAGTGCGTTCGCCAGCGCAACGTCGATGCCCGTGAACTGGCCGCCAACGTTGTCTGAGAATGGCGGCAGGCCTTTGTACAGCGCGACCTTCAGGCTGCCGCTCTGACGAATCTTTGCCATGTCGGCATGCGCCGGTGCGGCGCCCACCCAAATGACTGCCGCAGCAAATAGGAAGCCGGCTAGGTTGCGGCCAAGACGACAAAAGAACCGAGCCGTGTCCAACCGAAGACGGGCGTTCATGAGACCTCTCCTGGCGGATAGATAGACGAGCCGACGCAACACGCAGACTGGGACAGCGCCGGCTCGCGAAACAGCGAACAACGGGACGGCCGCTTAATCCTGCACGCGGCGCGACTCAAGATAGGTCTTGATCGCCCAGACGGCTTCCTGGCTCAGCACGCCTTCGAACGGCGGCATGTAGACGCGGCCGTCACGCGTGCGGCCATGGCGCACGGTGCTCGTCATGTACTGCGAGACCTCTGCGAAACAAGCGTCTTTCTTCTTCGCGTCGGCCAGCGACATGCAGTCGGTATCGAGCTTGCGCAGGTCCGGCGCAATCCCACCGGAAATGGCCTCCAGCCCGTGGCAGCGCGCGCAGTTCTGGTTGAACGCCGAGGCCCCAATACGCAGTGCCTCTTCATGTGCGGGGCCTGCGCGGTATGGATTGTCCTGACGCCAATCGGCGCCCAGTTGCGGTAAGGTGTGCGTGTCCACGGCCTGCGGCGTGACATCGCCATGCGCGGTTGCGGTGGCGGGCAATCCCCCAGCCAGAAGTGCGCAGGCAGAAAGCAGCGCGAACAAGTTGCGAGGCGTTTTCAAGAGTTGTCTCCTTAGTGTCGTTAAAACGATTTTTGGAGACCTTTCTGCAAGACCCATACCAAGGCGATAAAGCCACCGGCAAATCGGGGGAACATCCGCGAAGCGGTCTGGCGATCCGGCGTGTGGGTTGGCAACAGGTGCTCAGGAATGCAACACCCTGGCAAGGGTCTTGCTTCATGGCGCAACACTTCCGGCTTGTCCCCGGCGATAGCGACCAGGGCGAGCCGGGCGACCCGCACACAGATTGCGGGCGAGTTTAAGGAGACCCACCATGATCCCTCACGCGGCGGCCGACTCGCGCGGTTCCGAAAACGCTCCGGCAGACCAGCCCGAGCTGATCGCGCAATCGCACGAACGATCCAAGTCCTATGGCTTGCGGCCCTATGAGTCGCCTGACTTCTGCCCGGTGCTGCAAAGCGAGCTAAAAACCGAGATCGAGCGTAGCCAATCCTTGTTTGCGCATGCGCTGCCCGTGATGGAGACGCTCTACAGCCAGATCGTCAACACGCAGAGCATGGTGATCCTGACCGACACGTCGGGCCTGATCCTGCATTCGCTGGGCGACGACGATTTCCTCGCCCAGGCCAGCAAGGTGGCCTTGCAGCCGGGCGCGTCATGGTCGGAGGAAGCCCGGGGCACCAACGCCATCGGCACCGCGCTGGCCGACGGCAAGCCCACGCTGGTCCACGGCTCCGAACACTATCTGCAGGCCAACCAGTTCCTCACCTGTTCCTGCGCGCCGATCTTCGATCCGTACGGTGCAACGGTGGGCGCGCTGGACGTGACGGGCGACCACCGCGGCTTCCACAAGCACACCATGGCCCTGGTGCGCATGTCGGCGCAGATGATCGAGAACCAGTTGTTCGCCAACACGTTCCAGGACGTGGTGTGCATCCATTTCCACTCACGCCCGGAGTTCATCGGCACGCTGGTCGAAGGCATTGCCGCCTTCACGCCGGCGGGGCGCTTCCTGTCGGCCAACCGCAGCGGGGAATTCCAGCTGGGGCTGTCGATCCGCTCCCTGCATGCGCATACCTTCTCGTCGCTGTTCGGGCTGTCGATGTCGCAACTGATCGACCGGGAACGCAGCGCGCCGGCGGGCATCGTGCAGTTGCAGTTGCCCAGCGGCGTGAAGGTGTTTGCGCGCGTGGAATGGAAGCAGCCTGCCAACCGCATCGTGGGCGGTGCAATCGGCACGGATATGCCGATCGACCGTGATATGGCACCGCGCCGCCCTTACATCGAGCCGGCCAGGCAACCCGCCAGCCTGGAGGCACTGGACACGGGCGACGCCCAGATCAAGACCGTCATCGGCAAGCTGCGCAAGGTCATCGGCAAGGACATCACTGTCATGGTGCTGGGCGAAACCGGCACCGGCAAGGAACTGCTGGCCCGCGCCATCCACGCCGACAGCCCGCGCCACGCCGGGCCGTTTGTCGCCGTGAACTGCGCATCGATTCCGGAAGCGCTCATCGAATCGGAGCTCTTCGGCTACGAAGAAGGCGCCTTCACCGGCGCGCGCAAGAAAGGCGGCATCGGCAAGATGGTGCTGGCCAACGGCGGCACGCTGTTCCTCGACGAGATCGGCGACATGCCACTGCACCTGCAGGCCCGCATGCTGCGCGCGCTGCAGGAGCGTGCGGTGTCGCCGCTGGGCAGCAACAAGCTGATCCAGGTGGATGTGGCGGTGGTCTGCGCGACCCACCGCAACATGCGCGAGATGGTAGCCGGCGGCCAGTTCCGCGAAGACCTGTACTACCGCCTCAACGGCCTCGTCGTGCGCCTGCCGGCATTGCGCGAGCGCAGCGACCTCGATGTGGTGGCCAGCAAGCTGCTGCTGCAGGAACAGGCCGACGCGCCACCCATCAGCGAGGCCGTGATGCAGATGTTCCGCAGCTACCACTGGCCCGGCAACATCCGCCAGCTCGGCAACCTGCTGCGCACCGCCCGGCTGATGGCCGATGACGCGCCGGAAATCACGGAAGACCACCTGCCCGACGACTTTCTTGAAGACTGGCAGGCGCGCCACGGCGATCGACCGGCACCGGTCAGTGCAACGGCTGCGGATGTGCAACCAGCCGCTGTCGCCCCCGGCAACGCTCACCCCAAGCGGCTTGCCGATGTGGAAAGCATGGCCATCATGGCAGCGGTGAAGGCGCACAACGGCAACATCTCGGCTGCCGCCAAGGCGCTCGGCATTTCGCGCAACACCATCTACCGCAGGATCGACGAGGCCGGCGGCCTGCCCTCAGACACCGACTGACCACGCCGACGCGCGAATGGCGGTGCCCAGCGCCCGCGCCATCTCGCCCTCGGCCAAATGGCCGCCCTCCACCCACACCAGCCGTGCCTGCGGCATTGCTGCAGACAGACGCAGTGCGTTCTCCGGTCGGCAAACGTTGTCTTCCCGACCATGCAGCAGCGTGACCGGCAACCCGCTTGCACCGATACGTGCCGCCGCCCTCAGCAACGCAGATTTGCCCAGCCCTGCCCGGCGATACAGGTAATGCGCCTGAATCTGGTATTTGCGCACCAGGGCCATCTGCTGAGGCCACGTTGGGCGCCCCACCTGAGACCGTAGCCCCAACAACCGACGCTCTGCGCGCTGCCACTGTGTGGCGATGTTCAATTTCTGAACAGTTGTCCCAACGTGCAACATGTCTGTTGCAACGAGAAGGCGCCCGCGTGCCGCGGGAAAACCCTCGCCCCGTCGATCAATTCCACGCAATAAATCCCGGCCGGCGCCGCGCGCATTGAACAGCGCCTGCACATCGTCAAAGCCGGTGAGGAAGGTTCCGCGCAACACCAGCGCCGACACCGCATCGGGAAAGCGGTCTGCATAAGCCAGCGCCAGCGCCGCACCCCACGACCCGCCGACCACGCCCCAGCGTTCGATGCCCAGCGTGCTGCGCAACTGCTCCAGATCAGCCAGCAGCGCCGTCACCGTATTGCGCCGCGGGGTGCCGGCTGGGCGCGAGCGTCCTGCGCCGCGCTGGTCTGGCAACACGGCGCGATGCCGCAACGGATCGAACCACGCGGCCATCGAAGGTGAGCAGCCGCTGCCGGGGCCGCCATGCAACACCAGCCAGGGCTCACCGCTGTCCGGCCCGCATTGCCGCACATGCAGGACATGGCCGTCCGGCGTGCGCAGGTCAAGGCGGGCGGAGGTGGCGGGCCAGTCTGGAGTGGGCATGGATGTTGCCTTCATGGTGGGCGGCTGCGTTCGGCAGAACGCCTGCGTCAGCCGCAGAACACTGCACTCACTAACTATGCCAACCCTCAAGGAGGAGACATGAACTGGACAACGCCCGCCTACACCGAACTGCGACTGGGGTTCGAGGTCACCATGTACATCGCGAACCGCTGATGTCGCACGACTGAGCACGCAACGCCCTCCAAGCCCGCTGGTTGTTCACGGCGGGTTTTTTTTTCGCCCGTCGACTCGCGTGGCGCATCTTCCTGGCCGACTTCTTGCTCAATCCGCTCAACACGTTGGGCTCGCATCATGACGATACTCAGAGTTCTTGGCTCGGCCGCCGGCGGCGGTTTCCCGCAGTGGAACTGCAACTGCCGCAATTGCGACGGCGTACGGCGCGGCACCGTGCGCGCCACCCCGCGCACGCAATCTTCCATCGCACTGGGCGATGGCCAGCACAACTGGATCGTGGTGAATGCCTCGCCGGACATCCTCGCGCAGTTGCGCGCCTCACCGGCGCTGCAACCGGCGCGCACGCCGCGCGATACGGGCATCGCGGGCGTGGTGCTGATCGATGCACAGATCGACCACGTGACCGGCTTGCTGATGCTGCGCGAGCACCGGCAGGCGTTGCCGCTCTATGCCAGCGCGGCAGTGCTCAGCGATCTGTCCACCGCATTCCCGCTCACACACCTGCTGTCGTACTACTGCGGGCTGGATACCCACACGCTTTCGCTGGACGGCACGGCATTCTCGGTTCCCCCGCTCGATGATCTGGCGCTGACGGCGATCCCGCTGGAGAGCAAGTCGCCGCCCTATTCGCCCAGCCGCAATGCCCACCGCATGGGCGACAACATCGGCCTGCGCATTGTCGATCGCAAGAGCGGCCGGCGCGCCTTCTATGCACCGGGCCTCGCGCGTATCGAGCCGCACGTCTTCGACGAGCTGGGCGCGGCCGATGTGGTGCTGGTCGATGGCACCTGCTGGCGCGACGACGAGATGCTCGCCCTCGGCTTCTCCACCAAGACCGCGGCCGACATGGGCCACCTCGCGCAATCCGGCCCTGGCGGCATGATCGAGACGCTCGACCAGTTGCCGGCCGCACGCAAGATCCTCATTCACATCAACAACACCAACCCGATCCTCGACGAAGACTCCCCGCAACGCCGGGAGCTGGAAGCGCACGGCATCGAGGTGGCTTACGACGGCATGGAAATCGCGCTATGACACACCCTGTTGCCTGGACCGCCAACGAGTTCGAAGCCCGCCTGCGTGCGAAGCAGGCCGGCTACCACATCCACCACCCGTTCAACCTGCGCATGCGTACCGGGGAATGCACGCCGGAGGAGATCCGCACCTGGGTTGCCAACCGCTTCTACTACCAGGTCAACATCCCACTCAAGGATGCGGCCATCCTTTCCAACTGCCCCGACCGCGAAACGCGCCGCGAGTGGATCGTCCGCATTCACGATCACGACGGCGACGACGGCCGGCCTGGCGGCATCGAGAGCTGGGTGCGTCTGGGTGAAGCGGTTGGGCTCAAGCGTGACGCGCTGTGGTCTCACCAACATCTGCTGCCCGGCGTGCGCTTTGCGGTGGACGCGTATGTGAACTTTGCGCGCCGCGCGCCGTGGCAAGAGGCCGTTTGCTCCTCGCTCACGGAGATGTTCGCACCCGACATCCACAAGGAGCGGCTGGCCGGCTGGCCCGAGCAGTACCCCTGGGTGCAGCCGGAAGGGCTGGCGTATTTCCGCTCACGTATTCCGCTGGCCTCGCGCGACGTCGAACACGGCCTGCGCGTGACGCTCGACTACTTCCGCACACCCGAGCAACAGCAGCGCGCGCTGGACATCCTGCAGTTCAAGCTCGACATCCTCTGGTCGATGCTCGATGCCATCCAACAGGCCCACGCTCATGACGCCATCCCTGCCTGATCCCAGCCACCCCACGCTGCACCGGACCTTCCGGCTGCAGTGGGAAGACATGCAGCAGAGCTGGGTGCTGCTCTACCCCGAGGGCATGGTCACGCTCAACGACAGCGCCGCCGCGATCCTGCAGCGCTGCGACGGCGCCCATACCCTCGACATGCTGATCGATGATCTGCAGTCCGCTTTTGGCGTGCAGGGCATCGCGCCGGAGGTCCACGCCTTTGTCAAACATGCATTCGAACGCGGCTGGCTCGTTTGAGGCCGCCTCCCCTCCGCTCCCGGGCCCGCCGCTCTGGCTGCTGGCCGAGCTGACTTATCGCTGCCCGCTGCATTGTCCGTTCTGCTCGAATCCGGTCGATTACATGCAACACGATCGGGAACTCACCACCGAGCAATGGTGCGATGTCTTCACGCAAGCACGGGCGCTGGGCGCCGTGCAGCTTGGCCTGTCCGGCGGCGAGCCACTGATGCGCAAGGACCTCGAAACGCTGGTCGCGCACGCGCACAAGCTCGGGTTCTACGTCAATCTGGTGACCTCGGGTGTCGGCCTGACCGATGAACGGCTCGGCGCATTGCGTGCCGCTGGGCTCGACCACATCCAGCTGTCGTTCCAGGATTCCACACGCGAACTCAACGACTTTCTGTCGAGCACACGCACCTTCGACCTCAAGCGCCGCGTGGCCGATCTGATCAAGGCACACGGCTATCCGATGGTGATGAACTGCGTGATGCACCGGCACAACCTGCCGCACGTGGGCGCCATCATCGACATGGCGCTGGAGATTGGCGCCGAATACCTGGAACTCGCCAACACGCAGTACTACGGCTGGGCGTGGGAGAACCGCCTGGCGCTGATGCCGACGTTCGAGCAACTGCGCGACGCCGAAGCCGTGGTGAACGAGTACCGCACTCGCATCGGCAAACGCTGTCAACTGCTCTACGTGGTGCCGGATTATTTCGAAGACCGCGCCAAGAAGTGCATGAACGGCTGGGGCACGACGTTCCTGGGGATCGCGCCTGATGGGGTGGCGTTGCCTTGCCACTCGGCGCGCATGCTGCCGGGCTTGGAGTTGCCCAACGTCCTCAGCCAATCGCTGCGCGAGATCTGGCAAACCAGCGATGCCTTCCAGCGCTTCCGTGGTACGCACTGGATGCCTGAGCCCTGCCAGTCGTGCGAATCGCGCGAGCAGGATGCCGGCGGCTGCCGCTGCCAGGCCTATCTGCTGACGGGCGATGCCACGCGCACCGACCCGGCATGTGGCCGCTCGCCGGACCACGGCGTGCTGCAGAAGGTTGTGCTGCAAGGTCGGATGGCCGCAATGAACGGCTTCGGGAAGATGCGCGACACCCGCACCGGCGAAGTGCCTATCGTATTCCGGACCGATGCCAATTCGCGCCACCTCACACCGTCATAGCAGACAACCATGAAGAAGGGCCGGACAATGCCGGCCCTCTTCCTTCGCAAGCAACGCAGAAAATCAAGAGCCTGCGCTCAGCACCCAGGCCACCAGTTGCTTCGCCTCGTCTTCATTGAGGTTGGGGTGCGGCGGCATCGGAATGCGGCCCCACACACCCTTGCCACCCTCGCGTACCTTCTTGGCCAACTTGGCGGGCGCGTCTGCATCGCCCTTGTATTTCGCGGCCACATCGACGAAGGCGGGACCGACAATCTTGGTCTGCACGCTGTGGCACGAGAAGCAGCCGCTCTTGTCAGCCAGGGCCTGCATATCGGGGGCGGCATGCGCGCCAGTCGCGCAGAATGCTGTTGACGAAAGGGCCAACAGCGAAACAACTCCAATGCGCATCATCACGTTCTCAACTCCATGACGCAGTGAATCGGCCGCGCTGCGCTGTGCACTGTTGGGAGCGCACAGCACAGCGCGGACCCGCTTAGTTCTTGTGCAGCTTGAACACCCAGACCGAACCGCCCTGCTCCAGGAAGTTCACGCGCTTGGCCACCTCACCGCCCCACAGCGGCACTGCGCCACCCCAGCCCGACACGACGGCGACGAACTGCTCGCCGTTGTCTTCCCAGGTGACCGGCGGGGCGACAATGCCGCTGCCGGTCTGGAATTCCCACAGTTCCTTGCCGGTCTTGGCATCGGCGGCCTTCAGGTAGCCCTCAGGCGTGCCCCAGAACACCAGGCCGCCGGCGGTGGTCATCACCCCACCCCACAGCGGCGCGTTGTTCTTGATCTGCCACTCGATCTTGCCGGTCTTCGGGTTGATCGCGCGCAGGGCCCCGATGTAATCCTCATTGAGCGGCTTGATGGTGAAGCCGGCACCCAGGTAGGCGGCGCCCTTCTTGTAGCTGATCGGCTCGTTCCAGATGTCCATGCCCCATTCGTTGGCCGGCACGTAGAACAGGCCGGTCTGCGGGCTGTACGCCATCGGCATCTGGTTCTTGCCGCCCAGGAAGCCGGGCTCGGCAAACACCGACTTGCCCTTCTTGTCTTCGCCCGTGGCCTCGGACGGATCGCCCGGACGGTGGTCCGGTGCGTAGTTCGGGCGGCCGGTCTTGAGGTCGATGCTGGTGGCCCAGTTGACCTTCACAAACGGGAAGGCGTTCAGCAGCTTGCCGGTCTTCGCATCGTTCACGTAGAAGAAGCCGTTGCGATCAGCCTTGCCGCCCACGCGCTTGCCGTCCATGTCGAACGTCACGAACTCGTTCACGCCATCGAAATCCCAGCCGTCGTTCGGGGTGTTCTGGTAGTGCCAGACGATCTTGCCGGTGTTCGGGTCGATGGCCAGCGTCGACGACGAATACAGGTTGTCGCCCTTGCGGAGGTGGCTGTTCCACGGGCCAGGGTTGCCGGTGCCGAAGTAGGCCAGACCGGTCTGTGCGTCATACGTGCCGCCCAGCCACGTCGATGCGCCGCCGGTCTTCCACGTCTCGCCGGGCCAGCTCGCGTTGAGCGTGCCGGTCATGCCGTTCTCGGTCTTGTTGCCGTCCTTGTCGTACTTGTAGCCCATGTGGCCTTCGACAGTCGGACGCGTCCAGATCAGATTGCCGGTCTTGGCGTCACGCGCTTCCACGCGGCCCACCACACCGAACTCGCCGCCCGACACACCAGTCAGCACCATGCCCTTGACGATCAGCGGTGCGGCGGTGCTTGAGTAGCCTGCGGCGTAGTCGTCGATCTTCTCTTTCCAGACGATCTTGCCGGTGTCCTGGTTGAGCGCGATCAGCTGCGCATCGAGCGTGGAGAAGATGACCAGGTTGTCATACAGCGCCGCGCCACGGTTGACGACATCGCAGCAGGGCATGATGCCGTCCGGCAGGCGCTGCTCGTACTTCCACAGCTTCTTGCCGGTCTTCAGGTCAATCGCGTAGATGCGCGAGTACGACGCCGTCACGAACATCTTGCCGTTGTAGATCAGCGGCTGGGCTTCCTGCCCGCGCTGCTTCTCACCGCCAAACGAGAACGACCATGCCGGTACGAGCTGGCTGACGTTCTTCGTGTTGATCTTGGTGAGCGTCGAAAAGCGCTGCCCTTGCGTGCCCATGCCCCAGGTCAGCACGTCGCCCGACGATTTGCCGTCGTTCTCGATCATGGCGTCGGTGACGGGGGGCGTTGCCGCGTGTGCGGCAACACTCGCAGCCGCCATCGCAGCTGCAAGTGCAATCACTCGTAGTGTCCTCATTCTTATCTCCTCTACCTCTGTCTTTATGGTCCGGGTCTGGCAGTGTGATGTCACACCGGAGGGACCCAGGGCAAATCCCGTGCCATCGGAAAACGCCGTGAAACTGCGATTTCACACGGGGCGGAACGCCACGGTGCGTGCCATACCGGAACACATCGTGTGTTCTGTTGCGAAATGGAACAGCGCAACCGAACCAGGGTTCTTCATCGATACCTCGGCCTACAGGGTGTGCCCGCCCTGGCCAGGCAACATGCGTTGCACGCAGCGCTGCGCATCGAACCATTGATGCTTGATCACCCCGGCGACGTGGAACACAACCAAACCGAGCAGCAGATAGGCGGTCATGCCATGCAGCGTGGTGAACAGGTGCTGCAGTGCGTTGTCCACCCAACCCCAGCGCGGCAGCGGCACACCCCAGAAGCGTGTTCCGTACTGGTTGAACGACGAGCCCAGGTAGCCCGAAAGCGGCATCACGACCATGCACATGTAGAGCAGGCGATGGGTGATGCGCGCCAGCTCCGTCTCCCAGCAATGCAGGCCCGGAATTGCCGGCGGTGTGGACTGGCGCATTCGTACGATCACGCGCCACGCAATCACCAGTGCGGCCGTCAGCCCGAGCGATTTATGCAGATTCACCAACGCCGCTTTTCCAGGGGCGCCCTTCGCCAGGCTGGTCATGTAGTAGCCCAGTGGAAACAGCGCGAACAGCAGCAAGGCGCTCGCCCAATGCAATGCGATCTGGATGCCCGTATAGGTTGTGGCAGCGCCTCGCATCAGCGTGCCCGCAGGGCGGTTAGTGCGGCGCATCAAGGCTTCCCACTGCGGTTGGATAGGTCACCACGCCCCACGGCAGCTTGTAGCCCGGGAGCGTATCGACGACCTCGCGCTTGTGCGGGTCGATCACCTGCACGCTGTTCGACCGGCCGCAAGCCAGCAGAAGTCTCTGTGCATCGGGCGTGAAGCTGAAGTGCCAGCAGCGTTTGCCGACCGGAATGGCGGCCACCGGCGCAAAGGTGCGCGCATCGAACACCTGCAGCTGATCCGCACGGCTGGCCGCCACCCAGAGGTATCGGCCCTCGCGATCGAACGCCACACCATAAGGGCCCTGCCCGGTCGGCACGGCCTTGATCGGCTTGAAGCCGGCATCGAGCAACAACAGGTTGTTCGAGTTTTCCAGCGTCACGACGTAGGTCTTTCCATCCGGCGCGATCTTGATGCCGCGCGGCCGATTGCCGAACGGCGCGACATCCACCGACCGAACCTGCTTGAGCGTGGGCAGGTCATAGACGCCGACCGTGTTGTCGCCTTCGTTGGCCACCAGCAGCAACTTGCCACTTGGCGAGAACTCGATGGCCTCCGTCTCGCGAGCCGCCTTGATGCGGCCGACGACCGCCCATTGGCTGAGATCGATGATGGCCACTTCGGCGGGGGCGTCGTCCTTGTCCTGCTTCTCGGTGGGCGGGTTCTTGCCCGGCGGCCCACCTTCGGACGACGGCTCGTACGTGACGAACGCCCGGCGGCCATCCGGCGAGATGCGCATGAACTCGACATTCCTGCCGACCGCGATGCGTTTGATTTCCTTGCGCGTGCCGGTATCCACCACCGACACATCCGCGCTGCCCTGGTTGGCCGTCAGCAGCCAGCGGCCATCGGACGTCACGGCCAGCCCGCGTGGGTCCTTACCCACCGCAATCTCGGCAAGCGGCTTGAGTGTGCGGGCATTCAGCACGGTCACGCCGCCCCCTTGATTCGTGACATAGGCGACCGGCTCGGGCACCTCTGCGACTGCCTGGAAGGTGGACAGCAAGCCTGCGCAGATCAACGTGGCTATCTGAGCGGTGTACGTGAGTGCATTCATGATGTGTCTTCTTCAATGAGTTCAGTCCTTGTCCGGGCTGGAAGCCTTGCCGCCAAACGAGTAGGTCAAGCCAATCCAGATCGCACGCGGCGGCGCCGGCGTCATGAACTGCTGCGTCGCGAGCGTGTAGATGCTCGTGGTGCCCGACAGGCCGTACGTGGAGTAGCGCTTGTTGAACAGGTTGTTGATGTACGCCGAAATCTCGAGGTTCTTTGTCGGCTTGTAGTGCAAGTTCAGGTTGACGAGACCGTATCCGGCCACGACACCGTTCGGGTCGGCATTGCTTTCGTTGCCGTGCGCGATCTGCTTGCTGACCAGGATCACGTTCCCGCCCACCGACAGGCTCGGGCTGAATGCGTACGACGCCGCCAGCTTGAGCGTCTTAGCGGGAATGCCGGGAATCTTGTTGCCGCTGACCACGTTCTGCCCGCTGGCCGTGGTGAATGCCGATTTGTAGATCGCATCGACATAGCCAAAGTTGGCCGACAGGCTCAACTTGTCGATCTGCGTGCTCGCGCCCACCTCGAAACCACGCCGCTCCGTCTTGCCAACGTTGGCGAAGTAGCCGTACGTGTTCGACGTGGCAATGAACTGGATGTCGTTGCTCAACCGCGAGTCGTAGACCGACGCACTCCAGTAGGTGGACTTGCCCACCTTTCCGCGCCCGCCGAACTCGATGGTTTTGGCCACCACGGCCTTCAGGTCAGGGTCGCCATTGAAGCCGGTGGGCAGCGAACACGGGCTGTTTGGATCGGCGCACGAGAGCTCAATCGAGGTGGGGGCCCGCATCGATTCGCTGTAGCTGCCGAAGATGCCCTGACCTTTGCCGAGGTCGTAGTTGAACCCCAGCGCAGGGTTGAACCGCTGGTAGTGGTGTGAACCGGCAAGGCTGTTCGTTTCTGGCCCGGCCACCGCCCCCGCCGGAACGCCATTCGGGCTGGATGCGACACCCGACCCCGAGTTCGCATACCGATAAGCACCCAGGTAGTCGGGGTTGTAATACGAAGTGCCCGATATGCTGTCCGTCCAGGTGTAGCCGCCGTCTTCGTTCAGGAATTTGCGGTTTGCACCGCCCTGGTTGAGCGCCGTGTAGTTGAAGCTGCCGGACGCGGTCACGCTCAGCTTTTCCGTCACGCTGAACGTGTCGGTGAAGTACGCGCTGAAGTTGTTGACGTTGGACGCCAGGTTCACCGCCCCGATGACGTTGCTGCCAGTAAACGACGCGGGGTTCGATGCAGACGGTGCCAACCCATTGGCGGTGAAGCCGTATTCCTGATTGGGGATCACCACCGTCTGGTAGTTGATCAACCGGGCCAGGTAGGTGGTCTGGTCATAGGTAATGCGCGAATGGTCAAACGCGCCGCCCAGCGTGAACGCGTTCTTGTGCCCTGCCAGGTTGTCGAAATTCGACCACTGGAGGGACGAGCCCACCGTGTCTTCATGCGTGGCGGAATCGACGAGGCTGGTATTGATGGAACTGGTCCAGCGGCCATAGCCCAGCGCCAGCGCTTTGGCGCCGGTCACGGAGTTCACGGCCGTACCGTTCGGCGCCTTGTTCGCGCACTTGTAGTTGGTAATGCCGCCCGCCGTGGTCGTTGCCAGCGAGCCATCGTCGTTGAAGCAGCCGTCGTCCAGCTGCGCGTTGCTGTTGACGTTGTGCAGGTTGGCTTTGCGATAGTAGATGCTGCCGGCAAGCTGATTGTTGTCGTTCAGCCAATGGCTGCCTTTCAGGTTCAGCAGCGCCATCCGGTTCGAGATGGTGTCCGGCCAGGTATAGGCGGCACTGCGGTTCGACATCATGTCCGCCGGCAGCGACTGCGTACCGCTCAGCGATGAATCCGCCAGCGCCGCAGACAGCTCCAGTTGGGTCGCGCCTTCGTTGCCGCGCCACCGTACCTTGCCGAACAGTTGCTTGACCTCCGAACCGGAGTGGTCACGAAAGCCATCCTGCTTATCGAAGTTGCCGGCCGCGAAATAGTCGAGGTTGTGCGCCTCGTCAACACCGCCGGTCTCGAAGCTCACCGCCTTCCGGCCGAACGATCCGCCAAGCACGTCGATCGACGTTCCAGGGTAGTCCTTTCCATTCTTCGTATTGACGACGAGGGCCCCGCCCAGGGTGTTGAGCCCGAACATCGGGTTAGAGCCCGGCAGGATGTTGACGCTGGACATCGCGTTCATAGGAATGAGATCCCAGTTCACGATCGAACCGAACGGCTCGTTCATCCGCACACCGTCAAAGTAGACCGATACTCCGATCGGCACGCCCAGCAGCGAAGACACCTGGAACCCACGGTAGTTGATGTCGTTCTGGTACGGGTTGCCCGAGCCGTTGCTGACGCTGACCTGACCGAGGTTGTCGTTCAGCAGGTCAGCCAGGTTCGAACTGCGCTGCTCGCGCACATCCTTTGCGCTCACGCGCTGCGCATTGGCCGGAAACTGGGATAGCGGCACGCCGATGCTATCGATCGGGGTCGACCCGATGACCTGGGCCGTGGGCAATGCCACAGCGATGATCTGGTCCTCAGCCAATGCCGGCGAATGCAGCCCGGCAGCGGCGAGCGCCAACACCACGCCGCTTGCGCGGGGTGCGGCTTGGCACAGATGGCGAGTGCTTGAATGCACGGCGTGTCTCCCTGGTTTTTCTCTCTCGCCGTGCCCTGGGTGTGCAAGCGGGGCATCCCAAAGGAAAAGAAAGGCGTGGCGATGGCGATTCCCGATCAGGAATCAATGGCAACGGGTAGACACCTGCCGTCACGCGACAGCATGTGTGATTGGCGCATGGCCATGTCTCCTCTTCTCTTGTATTTGCCTGCGAGGTCTTTGCCTCGCAGGTCAGCAGCTGGCGCACGGGTGTCGATGACCGCGCGCCAGCTGTCCTGCTACACCATCAGAAGAAGCCCAGCGGCTTGGTGTCGTAGCTCACCAGCAGGTTCTTGGTCTGCTGGTAGTGGTCGAGCATCATCTTGTGGGTCTCGCGGCCCACGCCCGACTTCTTGTAGCCACCGAAGGCCGCGTGCGCCGGATACAGGTGGTAGCAGTTCGTCCACACACGCCCCGCCTTGATGGCGCGGCCCACGCGGTAGGCGCGGTTGATGTCGCGCGTCCACAGGCCGGCACCCAGGCCGAACTCCGTATCGTTGGCGATCTGCACGGCTTGCGCTTCGTCCTTGAAAGTCGTCACGGCAATCACCGGGCCGAAGATCTCTTCCTGGAACACGCGCATGCTGTTGTCGCCCTTGAGCAGCGTCGGCTTGATGTAGTAGCCCTTGGCCAGATTGCCGGGCAGCACTTCCACATCGCCGCCGACCAGGCATTCGGCGCCTTCTTCCTGCGCGATTTCCAGGTAGCTGCGGATCTTGTAGAACTGCTGCTCCGAGGCCTGTGCGCCGACCATGGTGTCGGTGTCCAGCGGGTCGCCGCGTTTGATGGCGGCCACCTTGGTCATCACGGCATCCATGAAGCGGCTGTAGATCGATTCCTGCACCAGCGCGCGCGACGGGCACGTGCACACTTCGCCCTGGTTGAAGAAGCCCAGCACCAGACCTTCAGCGGCTTTCTCGATGAAGCTCGGCTCGGCCTGCATGATGTCTTCGAAGTAGATGTTGGGCGATTTGCCGCCCAGTTCCACCGTCGACGGGATGATGTTGTCGGCTGCGCACTTCATGATGTGCGAGCCCACCGGCGTCGACCCCGTGAAGGCGATCTTGGCGATGCGCTTGCTGGTGGCCAGTGCCTCGCCAGCTTCCTTGCCGTAGCCGTGCACAACGTTCAGCACGCCGGCCGGCAGCAGGTCGCCGATGATTTCCAGCAGCACGCAAATGCCCAGCGGTGTCTGCTCAGCCGGCTTGAGCACGACGCAGTTGCCGGCGGCCAGCGCGGGTGCCAGCTTCCAGGCGGCCATCAGCAGCGGGAAGTTCCACGGGATGATCTGACCGACCACGCCCAGCGGCTCGTGGATGTGGTACGCCACGGTGAATTCGTTGATCTCCGCCGCCGAGCCTTCCTGCGCGCGGATGCAACCGGCGAAGTAGCGGAAGTGATCGGCCGCCAGCGGGATATCGGCGTTCAGCGTTTCGCGCACGGGCTTGCCGTTGTCCCACGTCTCGGTCACAGCCAGCAGCTCGAGGTTCTGCTCGATGCGGTCGGCAATCTTCAGCAGGATCAGTGAGCGGTCCTGCACCGAGGTGCGGCCCCAGGCATCGGCCGCAGCATGCGCGGCGTCGAGCGCGAGGTTGATGTCTTCAGCGGTCGAGCGAGGGAACTCGGCAATCGTCTCGCCCGTCACCGGGGTGGTGTTGGTGAAGTACTGGCCCTTGACCGGCGCAACAAATTCGCCGCCGATGAAGTTGCCGTAGCGCGACTTGAACGAAACGATGGCGCCGGGAGTGCCGGGGTGAGCGTAACGCATGGGTTGTCTCCTGATGTTTGCGTGATGACGTCAGCGTCGTGGTTTGCGCTGTGTCTGCCCGTCATCTGCAAAACCCGGGCCATGCCCTGCGACAGATGTTTCGCCTCTCCGGAATCGGGGGTTCTTACTCGTTTGTCCACCCGACTGCTCCAGAATGGAACACCGGGTGTTGCAAAGCTCAACGCCCCATCGCCTGAACACCCAATGCAGCCGCATGTGCGCACCCAGGGCGCATGGCATGACTTTCGCAATCCCAGCCGTTCATCCGAACCCTCAAGGCAAACGATGAGAACGGCTCCACTCCTTATCGCCGCCGCGCTGCTCCTTGTGTGTCAGTCCTGGCCGGTACGGGCTGATACGAACACCGACCCTGCAGGCTCACCGCTCTGGCCAATGATTCATCAGCAGATGTTCGGCGCCGCGCGGGCCACGTTCGACAACCGCATCAAGATCACCGGGCCCGCGTTTGCGGAAGATCCGATGCAGGTGCCCATTGCGTTTGACGCATCTGCGCTTGGCAAGGTCGAACGCGTTGTCGTCGTCGTGGATCGCAACCCGATCCGCAAGGTGCTGGAGTTCGAGCCGATGCGCTTGCGCCCGGCGCTGTCGTTCCGGTTCAAGCTGCAGGAGGCATCACCGGTGCGCGTAGCGGCACGCACGCAGGATGGCGTCTGGCATGTCGGCACCTTCGTGGTGGACGCCACCGGCGGCGGCTGCACACTGCCCGGCGCCACCCGCAAAGACGCCACCTGGAGCACCACGCTGAACCAGGTCGAGTCGCGCGTGTTTCCGGACTTCAACGGCGCGGGCAGCCGCATCCGCCTGCGCGTGATGCATCCGATGGACACGGGGTTGGTGGCAGGCATTCCCGCCTTCCATATCGAACAACTCGACCTGCTCGATGCACGGCGCCAGCCCATGCTTCGGCTGGCGCTGTACGAACCGGTGGCGGAGAACCCGATCTTCTCGTTCGATCTGGATGGCCCCGTTGAGCACGGCATCAGCGTGGCCGGCGTCGACAACAATGGCAACCGCATCCGCGCACAGGTGACACGATGAGCTGGCTGACCCAACGGTTGGGCATCCTGCTGTGTCTCGCGATGCTCGCGTCCATCGCACACGCCCAAGGCCTTGATTACCGCCTCGTGCCGCGCGCCGTGGCACCCGACATCTGGGTGCTCGAAGGTGCCAACGCGGATTTTTCCGCACGCAACGGCTGCAACATCATCAACACCGGCTTCATCGATACCGGCGACGGCGTGCTCGTCATCAATACGGGGCCGTCCGTGCTATACGGCGAGCAGCAGCGGCAGGCCATCCGCCAGGTCACATCCGCCCCCGTGCGCTGGGTGTTCAACCTGAACCTGCACCCCGACTACTTCTTCGGCAACCAGGCCTATGCGGATGTCGGCGCGCAGGCGCTGCCAGGCACGATCGCCGGCGCACAACGCGAGGGCGAAGCCTATGCGGACAACCTCTACCGCCTCTGTGGCGACTGGATGCGGAACACGGTATCGACGCCGCCCAGCCAGCCGTTGACGCCAGGTGAGCGCACCCTGGGCCGCCACCGCATCGACCTCATCCGGCTCGAAGGGCATACCGACGATGACCTCGTCCTGGTGGACCGGACGAGCGGTGTGGTCTTCGCCGGTGGCCTGGCGTTCCGTGATCGGATTCCCACCACGCCGCACGCCAACATTCCGCATTGGCTGGCAAGTCTCGATCAGCTGCAGAAGATCGTTGCCGAGAGCGGCGCGCGCATCCTGATCCCCAGCCACGGCCCGGCACTCAGTCAGGCAGACGCCATCGCACAGACGCGCCAGTACCTGCGCTGGTTGGATGCACGCATGCGGCATGCGGCGCAGGAGGGGCGCGATCTGGCCGAGGTCATCACGATGCCGGTGGACGCGCCCTATGCGCAGTGGGGCGGCGTGCCCGCGGAGTACGTGCGTAACGTCACCCGCTTCTATCCACGCTATGAGAACGCCGCGCTGGCGCCCTGACATGGCGCCAGACCCTGCCCGGCGACGCTGGATGCGCATGATGCTCGCAACCCTGATCCACCCGACGCCGAATGCCGTTGCAGCGCCCGCACGCGTCACGCTGCTGCGCCTGCAGGACGGCCTGTACGCCGCACGCGCCGACAACGCCGAAGCCTCAGGCGCCAACGCCGGAGAAGTCGTACCGACGCTGGTGCACGTCACGGGCAACGGCGTGCTGGTGGTCGACCCCGGCCCCCATGCGCGATGGGGCGATCGATTGATTGCCGCCATCCGGCACATCACCGCGGAGCCCATCCGCTGGGTGGTCAACACGCACGCGCATCCCGAGCACGTGCTGGCCAACGCAGTCTTCGCGCAACTGCAGCCGCGCCCCGCCTTTCTTGCGTCGGCTGCCACCGCCAGCCTGATGCGGCAGCGCTGTGAGACCTGTCTGGCCAGGTTGACCGCCATGCTGGGCGAGCGCGTCATGCGTGAGACGCAGATCGTGATTCCCGAGCCCGCACTGCGCGATGGCGATTGGCTGCACACCGGCAAGACAGCGTGGCAGGTGCACGTCTATGCAGCCGCGCACAGCGCATCAGACACGGTGCTGTACGCCCCGCAGCGGCGCGTGCTCTGCGTGGGCGGCCTGGCCTATCGGCAGCGCATTCCGGACCTGCAGGAAGGCTCGCTGGGGGGATGGCAACACGCATTGCGTGCGTTGATCCCACTGCCCGCCGGCATCGTCGTCGGCACCGCCATCGGCACCCCGGCGCAGATGCTCCAGCCCACGCTGTCCTATCTCGACATGCTGGATGGCGCGATCACCCAGGCCATCGAGTCCGGCGCAGACGCAGCCCGCGCGCTCGACTACGTGCCGGGCGATGGCTATCGCGACTGGCGCCACTTTCATCCTCGACACGCATTCAACGTGGCGCGTGCCTGGCGCGAGTTGGAAGACCGCTGGATGCAAAACGCGCCGTCAACCTGACAGCGTTGCGCGCTGCTCCATTGCTGAACAGACGCAGCACAGGTGTTGCGCCGACTGTCCCGCCACGCCACAGCACCCATCCAGCTCTCAGCACCCGCAAACGTTGCCCACCCGCTTGCAATGCGCCGCGAACGGCCGCATGCGCCTTGGTACGCGTATTGCAAAAGCCCCCGCCGGCGTTGAGCGCGCTTCGCGCAATTGGCGCCCATCCCAATGCGTCCGAGCCGAATCCTTAGACGCATCAGACAAAGACAATACGGAGACAACATGCAGAACACACGCTTTCGACAATGCGCCCTGGCGGCCCTTGCAACCGCCCTCGGCAGCGCAGCGGGTAGCGCTATCGCGCAATCGTCCGTCACGATCTACGGTACGGTCGACGCCGGCTTGCAATACCAGAACCGGAGCGCAGCCGGCGGCAGCATCACTGAGTTGCATTCGGGCGGCATCAGCCCAAGCATCTGGGGCCTCAAGGGCGTGGAAGACCTGGGCAGTGGCCTGAAGGCCAGCTTCAACCTCGAAGGCCATTTCAGCAGCGATACCGGCACGCTCACCACCGGCCCCGGCTTCAGTTCAGAGCTCTTCCGCCGTCAGGCGAACGTCGGCCTCAGCGGCAACTGGGGCGCGATTACGCTGGGTCGCCAGTACAGCCCGGCACTCATCGGTACGATCGGCACCGAAGCACGCGGCTTCAAGGAGCAGTTTTCGAACCTGTACGGCTGGGCCTACAACCAGCTCCCCGCGCCTGGCAACGCAATGGGCGCTGGCACAAACCCCGGCAACGATGTGGGCGTGTTCATCGGCAACGCCGTACAGTACGCCAACAACTTCGGCCCCGTGTGGCTGGGTGTCGCGTATTCGCTGGGTGAGACGGCAGGCAGCTTCAAGCGCGGCAATGAGCTCTCGCTGGGGGCGACCTATACGGGCCCGGTGACGATCGGCCTCGGCTATCAGTCCACGTCGGACAGCGGCACCGGCCAAACACTGAGCCGGCTGTGGAGCGCGGGCGTAGCGGTGCCGTTCGACGTCTTCACAGGCAGGGTGAACTACATCGGCGTCACCAACAATGCGCCCACCGGTGGACGCGTGTCCGAGGTCAAATCGCTCGGCGTGGGGCTTGATTACAAGTGGAGCGCCGCCAATACCGCCACACTGGCCGGCTACTACAGCAAATACGAAAGCAGCACGCACGACAGTTCCACCAAATCGGTCGTGCTGAGCAACGACTACGCGTTCTCCAAGCGCACCACGCTGTATGTGCAGTTGGTCTACGTGGACGCCGGTGCCGTGGGCACGGCGGATCCGCTCGAAAGCATCAAAACGTCGATTGTTGCCGGCGGCACCGCCCCCGGTGCGAAAACGGTGCTGGCTGGGGTTGGCCTGAAGCACGCATTCTGATCCGTTGAGCGCAAGCCCCCTCCTTCCGTGGCGGATGAGCGGGTCAGGAATGACCTTGCCTGAAGAAGAAGGAGGGGCGGCAAGCTGAAGGACACTGCTGCCGTCCGCAACGTACTGCAGCAGCCCGCTCAACCGCGTCCTTGCACACATCGGGCACCGTGCTGGGCAGCAACCCACTCCTCGTTGGTCGGCTCCACCGCCACGCGAATCCGGCTGGCCGAACTGGAGATGATGGCGGCATGCGCCTGGTTGGCCGCGTCATTCAAATCCGCGCCCAGATAGCCGAGCGCATGCACGACGCGCTCACGCAGCACGGCGTTGTGTTCGCCAATCCCCGCCGTGAAAACCAGCAAGTCCAAACCGCCCAGAACAGCCACCAGGGCGCCGATCTCACGGACGATGCGGCGCACATAGAGTGCCAGCGCCGCCCGCACGCGCGGATTGTCGGCTTCTTGCGCCAACAGGTCGCGCGGGTCAGATGACACTCCCGACACGCCGAGCAGACCGGATTCGTGATACAGCACATGCCCCACCTGCGCCGGAGAAAGATGCTCCGTCTCCATCAGGTAAAGCACCGCGCCTGGGTCCAACGCGCCGCAGCGTGTGCCCATCATCAGGCCGTCGAGTGCGGAAAACCCCATCGTGGTCGCCACGCTCTCCAGCCCGCGCATGGCACACAGGCTGGCACCGCTGCCAAGGTGCGCGACGATGGTCCGCCCACGGGCAATATCGCCATGTCGCTCGGGCAGGACGATCGACATGTACTCGTACGACAGCCCGTGAAAGCCGTAGCGCCGCAGTCCACGCTCCCACGCCGCATACGGTAGCGGCAGCATCATTTCAACTTGCGGCAGCGTGTGGTGGAACGCGGTATCAAAGCACGCGACCTGCGGTACCTCGGGCAGCTCTGACAGAAGCGCCTCGATAGCCTCCAGCGCAAACGGCTGGTGCAGCGGCGCAAGCGGGATGTAGCTGCGCAGATCAGCAAGCACCTCCGCATCCACGCGTACGGGTGCGAAGTACTTGGCGCCGCCGTGCACCACCCGGTGCGCCACGGCAACCAGACGCCGGTTGCCCAGCATGTGCTCGACACGCTGGCGAATGTGCAGCAGTGCAGCGTGATACGGCTGCGCGGTGTCGAGCTCCAAAGCCTGCGTTGGCGCCCCGGCTTCCGTCGCCGTGGGGTGAGCGGTGCCGATCCCTTCCACTTTCCCGCTCCACACGGGGGTACGGGGCAACGGCAGCTGCGTGACATCGAACAGCGCAAACTTGATGCTCGACGAGCCGCAGTTCAGTACGACGATGCAATCGGTCATGGCGGCAGGATGCGGTAACGGTGTGCCAGCAACGTGGCGATAGCACATGAGGCAATGCGCGATTCGCGCGAATCGGCACGGCTAGTCAATACGATGGGCACGCGGGCGCCGAGCACAATGCCAGCGCTGGCGGCTCCGCCCAGGTACTCCAACTGCTTGGCGAGCATGTTGCCGCTTTCCAAATCCGGCACCACCAGCACATCGGCCTGACCCGCCACCTCAGAAACAATGCCCTTGATACGTGCGGCAGCAGCCGATACTGCGTTGTCGAAAGCCAGTGGCCCGTCCAGCACGCCCCCTTCGATCTGGCCGCGGTCGGCCATCTTGCACAACGCCGCAGCGTCAAGCGTGGCAGGCATGTGCGGGTTCACCGTCTCGACGGCTGCTAGGATCGCCACGCGCGGTCGTGCCACGCCAATCGCATGCGCTAGGTCGATGGCATTGCGGATGATGTCGGCCTTCTGATCCAGGGTCGGTGCAATGTTGATGGCGGCATCCGTCACGATAAACGGGCGCGGATACGCTGGTGTCTGCATGACGAAGCAATGGCTGATCCGGCGCTTGGTGCGTAGCCCGGCTTCGGCACGCACCACGGCCGCCATCAGTTCATCGGTATGCAGGCTGCCTTTCATGAGCGCCTCGGCCTTGCCCTGCGTTACGAGCTCCACGGCGCGCGTGGCCGCGGCGCTGCTGTGCGGCACGTCTTCGATTTCCATGCCGCTCAGGTCAAGTCCGGCCTCAGCGGCGACGCGCATCAACTTATCGCGCGGTGCGACCAGGCACGGCACGATGAGCCCTTCTGCACGCGCATCCAGCGCGGCGGACAGGCTCAGCGCGTCGCACGGGTGCACGACCGCCATGCGGATCGCCCCCAGGGGCCGCACGTGGTCGAGCAGCCGGTGGATGCCATTGCCGCCGGTGGTGATGCGTACATCGGGCAGCGTGGTACGTGGCCGCTCGATCCGTTCGGTGGGCGCGATGACCTCGGCCTCCCCCGTGATGGCGACGGTGCCACTGTCGTTCGTACAGGTGCACGCCAGCTTGAGCCGTTTCTTGTCGTCGTCCTTGCTGGTCACCGTCACGCGGATGGTCAACGTATCGCCAATACGCACCGGCGCGTGGAACTGCAGCGTCTGCCCAAGGTAGACCGTGCCGGGTCCAGGCAGGCGCGTACCGAGCACGGCGGAGATCAACGCGCCTCCCAGCATGCCGTGGGCAATCACGCCATGAAAGCGCGTGGATGCTGCAAACTCAGGGTCCAGGTGCTGCGGGTTGACATCCCCCGACAGCACCGCAAAGAGCTGGATGTCCTCCGCTGTGAGCGTGCGCTGGATGGCGGCCGTTTCGCCAACGGCGATTTCGTCGAAGGTGCGATTGCGCACGACGCTCAGGTCGCCGCCCGGCAGTGATGCCGGCGGTGCCGGCAGATGATCGGGGCCCATGCGCGCTCCTCAGGAAGCCGTACGAAGTTGACCGTTACCCTTGCCGCGCGCGGGTGCCGCGCTTGGCGACACCGCTGCCGCACGGATGAACACATCGGCCGGCGCCCCCAACGACGACAGCATGCCCTGGAGCGCCGTATGCACCGGCATGGCATTGCCAGCCGCGCTCAGTGCCTGCACCAAAGCTTGCTGCCATTCCAGCATGGCGCGCTGGTAATCCGTGGCAAAGCTGGCTTGATTGGCCATGGCGGTCTGCATCACGCCCTGCAGCACATTCATTGCGCGCTGATTGGCCTGCCAGAAGGCGTTCGGCAGCCCTGTTGCCAATGCGCTCCAGTCTTCAACGCCTTGCAGATCGGTCAGCGCAGATTCTGTACGTGCGACGTCTTCGGCCAGCAATTCTGCACCCAGTGCATACCAGCGCTGGCGCGCCGTCTTGAGCAAGCCCAGCGTTTGCAGCCCGAGTGCGGCTTGCGCCTTGAAGAGCGCGAGAGGAAGGTTGGCAGGTGTGTCCATGTTGGCTCCTTAGGCCATCTCTTAGGCCATCTGGCTGATGGTTTTGCGAAAACGCGTCAATGATGCGACAAACAGTACGGCGCCGATTGCGCAGATGGCCAGGCACTGCGGCCACACCACGGACAATCCTGCGCCCCGATAAAGAATCGCTTGTGACGCCGATACGAAATGCGTGGTCGGCGCGGCCAGCATGATGTCCTGCACCAGTGCGGGCATGCTCTCGCGCGGGGTGGTACCGCCCGAGAGCAACTGCAGCGGCAGCAGTACCAGAACCAACAGCATGCCGAACTGCGGCATGGACCGGGCCACCGTAGCAAGGAAGATGCCCATGGAGGTGGTGGCAAACAGGTGCAGCGTCGCCACCAGCATGAACAGCAGAATGGAGCCTTCAACGGGCACATGCAGCGCGCCTTGCACCACGAACACCAGTGCCACCAGTGCAGCCAGCACCACCACCAACCCCATCGACCACACCTTGGCCGTCATGATCTCGAACGGCGTGACGGGCATCACCAGCAGGTGTTCGATGGTGCCGTGTTCCCGTTCACGGATGAGCGCGGCGCCCGTCAGGATGATCGACAGCATGGTCACGTTGTTGATGATCTCCATCAGCGAGCCGAACCACGTCTGTTCCAGGTTGGGGTTGAAGCGCGTGCGCAGCACCAGATCGACCGGCGCGGCAGGTGCGGCGCGGTGGCGCTGCAGGAACTCGTTCACCTCACCCGAGACGATCTGCTGGATGTAGCCGTTGCCAGTAAAGGCCTGGCTCATGCGGGTGGCGTCGATGTTGAGCTGGATGGCCGGTGCGCGCCCCGCCAGCACGTCGCGCTGGAAGTTGGGCGGGATGTCGAGCACAAAGGTGTAGCGCCCGCTGTCCATGCCGGCATCCATCTCGGTAAGCGGAATCAGCGCCGGTGTGCGGAAATGCGGCGGATAGAAACTCGCGACAATGCGCGCGGACAGCGGCGAGCTGTCTTCATCCACGATGGCGATCGAGGCGTTGTGCAGGCTCTCCGGCATGGCGGTGGCTGCCACGTAGATCGATAGCGTGAAGGTGTACGCGATCAGCACCAGCATCATCGGGTCGCGCACCAGGCTCCACAGCTCCTTGACGCCCAGGCGGAAGATGTTGCGCAGGCGGGCTGCGCGGCGATCGGTCGGATGGTCTGACATGGCGGCCCCTACCGATCCTGCTTGCGCAGCATCAGCAGCGTGGCGGCCAGGATGACCGGCACCGCCGCCAGCAGCGGCCAGAAGGCGCTGCCCAATGCGCCCGCATCCAGCGCCTTGCTGAACACGCCCCGGCTGATGGTCAGGAAATGGGTGGCCGGATACACACGCCCGATCATGGCCCCCACCCCCTCCAGCGACGACACGGGATTGAGCAAGCCCGCAAACTGCACACACGGGATGATCGTGCCGATCATGGTGACGAACATGGCGGCAATCTGGCTTTGCGTGAACGTGGACGCAAACAACCCGAAACCCGTCGAGCACGTCACGAAGATCAACGCCCCCAACGCGAGCGTCGCAAAGCTGCCCTTGATCGGCACACCAAACACCGTCACCGCCAGCAACGCCAGCAGCAGGAAGTTCAGCATCGCCAGCACGATGTACGGCGCCTGCTTGCCCAGCACGAATTCCGCACGGGTGACCGGTGTCACGTAGAAGTTGATGATGGAGCCCAGCTCCTTTTCGCGCACCACCGACAACGCCGCCAGCATGGCGGGAATCATCATCAGCAGCATCGGGATCACGGCTGGCACCATGGCGGGCAGGCTTCTCACATCGGGGTTGTAGCGATAGCGCGTCTCAATCGTGCTGGGCATCGCGAGCCGCATCCCCAGCCGGTGCACGGCGGCGTCTGCCAGCCAGAGCTGGTGGATCGCCTGCACATAGCCGCGTACGGTTTCTGCGCGGGTGGGCATGGCGCCGTCCACCCAGGCGCCGATCTGTACGGCCGCGCCGCGCTCCACATCGCGAGCGAAGCCTGGGGGGATTTCAATCGCCAGCGACAGCTCGCCGTTGCGCATGCGGCGGTCCAACTCAGCGTAGTCGCGAATCGGGGGTTTTTCGATGAAATACCGCGAGCCGGCCAGATTGAGCGTGTAATCGCGGGAGATTGCGGTCTGGTCTCGGTCGAGCACCGCGTAGGTAAGGTTCTCCACATCCAGGCTGATGCCGTATCCGATGATGAACATCAGGATGGCCGTGCCCAGCAGGGCCAGCGTGGCGCGCACCGGGTCGCGGCGCAGTTCCAGGGCCTCGCGTTGCGAGTAGCTCAAGGCACGCGCAAGGCTAAAGTGACGGCGGGTAGACGTGCCGGTTGATGCGGCGGCGGTTGGTACGGGTGCAGGTGCCGGCATGGCAATCTCGGCGGTGTCTGGAGCGGCTTCGGACACCGTTTCAGACGCTTCCCGCAGATAGGCAATGAACGCCTGCTCCAGCGTCTGCGTGCCGCGCGTACGTACCAGCGCGGCAGGCGCATCGCTCACCAGAACACGGCCGGCATGCATGAGCGAGATGCGATCGCAGCGCTCGGCCTCGTTCATGAAGTGCGTGGAGATGAAGATGGTCACGCGGTCCTGCCGTGCGAGGTCGACCATCAGGCGCCAGAACATGTCGCGCGCGACCGGGTCCACGCCGGAGGTCGGCTCGTCCAGGATCAGCAGTTCCGGCTTGTGCACCATCGCCACGGCCAATGACAAGCGCTGCCGCATGCCCAGCGGCAGGCTCTCGGGCAGGCTGTCGGCCACCTCCTGGAGCCCGAAGCGGGCGAGCATCTCAGCCGCGCGCGGCTGCACCTCGGGTTCGGGCAGCTGAAACAGGCGCGCATGCAGCACGAGGTTCTGGCGCACGGTCAGCTCGCCGTACAACGAGAACGCCTGCGACATGTAGCCTACGCGCCGGCGCGTGTCGATGTCCTTCGGGTTGACCGGATGGCCAAACAACCACGCCTGGCCCTCGCTGGCGGGCAGCAGGCCGGTGAGCATCTTCATGGTGGTCGACTTACCGCAGCCGTTGGAGCCGAGAAAGCCGAAGATCTCTCCGCGACGGATGCGGAAATCGACGTGGTCGACTGCCACAAAGTCGCCAAAGCGCATGGTCAGCCCGCTCGCCTGCACGGCCACATCGTCGTCTGCGCCGGCCACCAGTGGCGGCACCACCACAGCCTGGTGCCCCTGCCGGCGTGCGGGCGGCAGCAGCGCAATGAACGCGGCTTCCAGTGAATCGGTGCCCGTGCGGCTGCGCAGCGCTGCCGGCGTGCCGGTGGCAAGCACCTGCCCTGCGTCCATGGCAACCAGCCAGTCGAAGCGCTCGGCCTCTTCCATGTAGGCGGTGGCCACGATCACGCTCATGCCCGGGCGCTCGGCCCGAATGCTGGCAATCAAATCCCAGAACTGGCTGCGCGAGAGCGGGTCAACGCCCGTGGTCGGCTCGTCGAGAATCAGCAGATCGGGGTCGTGGATCAGCGCGCAGCACAGCGCCAGCTTCTGTTTCATACCGCCCGACAACTTGCCTGCCGGCCGCGAGAGGAATGGCCGCAGGCCAGTGCTGGCTGTGAGCGCATCGATGCGTCGACGGCGCTCCGCTGCGTTGTGACCGAACAGGCGGCCGAAGAACTGCAGGTTCTCTTCGATCGACAGCGTGGGATACAGATTGCGCCCCAGGCCTTGCGGCATGTAGGCAATACGCGGGCCGACCGCGGCACGCGCGCGACGATCGGCCATGTCGCTGCCCAGCACGTGCACCGCCCCATCCTGCAGGGCCCGCGCACCCGCCACCAATGACAGCAGGCTCGACTTGCCCACGCCGTCGGGCCCGATCAGGCCCACCATGCAGCCGGCCGGCAGGTCCAGCGTGACGCCATCCAGCGCCAGCGTCTTGCGGTAACGCAGGCACACGCCGGCCAGGCTGACGACTGGTGGACCAAGCCGCGGCCCAAGCTGGGCATCGTGCTGGGTAAGCGGATTGGCGAACTGGGTCACTGCGGAACCTTGATCGCCAGGTTGGCCGGCCATTCGGCTTGGCCATCGAGCTTGAGCCACGCCATGCCGGGCAGACCGGTCTTCACCAGCTTGAGGTGCTTGCGCAGCAGGTCGCGATCAATCTGCGCCTTGACGCGGAACATCAGCTTCTGGCGCTCGGTGGCGGTTTCCACGGTCTTGGGTGTGAATTGCGCGGTGCTGGCGACGAACGACACGCGGGCCGGAATCACGTACTGCGGCGCGGCGTCGAGCACGATGCGCACCTCGCTGCCCATGGCAATGCGCCCGGCGTCCGTTTCCGGCACGAAGAAGGTCATGTAGACGTCGGACAGATCCACCAGGTTGAGCAACCGCCCACCACCGGCCAGCACCTCGCCGGGCTGAGCGATGCGATATTGCACACGGGCGTCACGCGGTGCAGCCAGGGCGCTGTCGTCGATATCCGCTTTCACGCGCGACACCGTCGCGTCTGCCGCCTTGACGGTGGCATTGGCGCCGGCCACCTGCGTGCGGGCTGCGGCCACAGCGGCCTGTGCCGCTTCCGCTTGCGCGCGGGCCGCCACCAGTGCAGCTTTGGCGCCGCGCACGCGGGCGCGGTCGTCATCCAGCTCTTGCATGGACGACGCCCCTTCGTGCGACAGCGTTTCAGAACGCGCCAGCCTGCGCTGTGCGGCATCCAGGTCGCTCTCACGCAGGGCGATCTGCGCCAGGGCCGCCTGCCGGTCTGCCTCGCGCACGGACACCTGGGCCTGCGCGCTGGCCACGGCGGAAACGGACTGCTGCTGCCGCGCCTGGGCCTCATCGCGCTGGGCTTCCAGCGTCTGTATCTGCATGTGCGCCAGCGGCTGACCGGCAGTCACGAAGTCCCCCTCATCCACCAGGATGTCCTGCACGCGGCCGGAGAGCTTGGTGGCCACGTCGATCTCGGTGGCCTCGATGCGGCCGTTACCGCTGGCAAAGCCCTTGCCGGGGCCGTCCTGCCGCAAGGCCTTCCATGCAAATGCACCACCGGCAATCACCAGGGCGGCAGCGATCAATGCAATCCATCGTTGTTGGGGCGTTGTTGTCATGGTGTTGTTTCTCCCGATGCGCGCGCAGTGGGCGTCAGGCTCAGATGGGTATGGGGATCGGATGCGAATTCGACGGCCTGCGTGCCGCCGCCCAGCGCTGCATACAGGCCAACGCGGCTGGACAGCAGCGCGCGGCGCACCTGCACCAGTTGCTGCTGCGCGGCCAGCAGATCGCGCTGCGCGTCGAGCACCTCCAGAAACGTCGAGGCTCCGGCATCGAAGCGCAGTTGCGACAGCCGTGCGCGCTCGGTCTGTGCCGCCAATGCGGCCTGTGCGATGTCGAGCTGCTCGGCCAACCACTTGCGCGCAGAGAGCGCGTCGGACACATCGCGGAACGCGCTTTGTACGGTCTTCTCGTAGCCGGCAACGGCAAGGTCACGGCGGGCTTCCGCCAGGTCGAGGTTGCTGCGCAGCTTGCCGCCTTCGAACAGCGGAAGGGTCACGCTCGGCGCAAAGACCCAGGCGCGCGTGCCTGGTGCAAACAGGTTGCCGAGTTCGGGGCTGACCGTGCCGTAGGCGCCCGTCAATGCCACGCGCGGGAAGAACGCCGCGCGTGCTGCGCCGATGCTGGCATGCGCGGCACGCAGCCGGTGCTCTGCGGCGGCGATATCCGGGCGCTGCGTCAGCAGATCGGAGGGCAGCCCTGCACGCAGTTCCGCCAGCATCCGGCGCTCGTCGAGCGGCTCGGCCACCGGCGGCAGGTCGATGGGCTTGCCCACGAGCAGCGCCAGGCCGTGCGCCTGTGCGTCGCGCGCCTGTTGCAGTTGCGTGAGCAGTGCCTGTGCCTGGGTCAGCAGGGTCTCAACCTGTGTCTGGTTCAACCGCGATGTCGCCCCCACCGCCACGCGGCGCGAGAAGATGCGCAGGGTCTCGGTGCGGCTGTCCACGGTCTGCTGCGCCAGCGCAATGCGCTCATCCAGTTCACGCAAAACCAGATAGCCGTCAGCCACCTGTGCGATCAGCCCGAGTGCGACAGCACGGCGCGCCGCATCAGACGCCACGTAACTTTCCAGTGCGGCGTCATTGAGATTGCGCACGCGGCCCCAGAAATCGATCTCCCAGCTGGAGACCCCGGCGCCCACCTGGTACTGGCTCACCCGCATGGGCATGCCGAAGGGGCTCAGGTCAGCCGGAATGCTCAGGCGGTTGATGCCCGCCTGCGCATTGAGGTGCGGAAACGTTTCCGCCCGCTGGATACCAAACGCCGCGCGTGCTTCTTCCACGCGCAGCACGGCGGTCCGCAGGTCACGGTTGTTTTCCAGCGCCTGGGCAATCAATGCCTGCAGACGTGTGTCCGTAAAGTACGCTTGCCAGCCGACGGCAGCGGCGGACAGGCCATCACGGCCATCGTCGGCGTCATAGTGCTGGGCCACGGGCAGCGCGGGGGCTTCGTAAGGCGGCGCCATTGAGATACAGCCCGACAGCGCCAAGACGGCCGTGGCTGCGGCCATTGCGGCCAACCGTGTGCCGGCGTACCAGCCGCACGCCAAGGGTTGTTTCTGCACACGCATTTATTTCTCCAGCACGTAGGTGCCAGGCGCATCACCCACAGGCGGCAGACCCGGAGCGCCCATCTTGGGTGGCTTGACCGGTGTGGGGGCGGATGCATGCGCCGTCAGCCATGCATGCCATGCCGGCCACCATGAACCATCCGTAGCGGGGGCGGACGCCAGCCAGTCATCCGGCGCTGCCGAAACCGCGCCTGCGCGGCGTGTCTGCATCTGGAAGCGCCGATGCGAGTTTGCCGGTGGGCTGACGATGCCGGCGTTGTGGCCGCCGCTGGTCAGCACGAACGTCAGTTCCGCCTCGGTCAGGTGATGCAGTTTGTAGACCGAGCGCCACGGCGCCACGTGATCCGTCAGCGTGCCCACCACGAAGATCGGCAAGTCCAGATCGTTCAGGACCACCGGCTTGCCGTTGACGGGGTAGCGCCCCTCGCTCAGGTCGTCATTCAGGAACAGGCGCCGCAGGTACTGGCTGTGCATGCGCGCGGGCATGCGTGTGGCGTCGGCATTCCAGGCCATCAAGTCATTCATGGGCGCGCGATCGCCCAGCAGGTATTCGCCCACCACGCGAGACCACAGCAAGTCGTACGACCGCAGCATCTGGAAGGCGCCGGCCATCTGGCTTGCACGCAGATAGCCGGTCTGCGCCATCTGCGCTTCAAGCAGACTGACCTGCGCCTCGTCGATGAACAGGCCCAGTTCGCCCGGCTCGCAAAAGTCTGTCTGCGCGGCGAAGAGCGTCATGGACGCCAGCCGCGCATCGCCATCGCGTGCCATGGCCGCTGCGGCAATGGCAAGCAGCGTGCCGCCCAGGCAGTAGCCCGTAGCGTGCACGCGCTGATTCGGCACGATGGCATTGACCGCATCAAGCGCGGCAAAAACGCCGAGCTTGAGGTAGTCATCCATGTCGAGATCGCGGTCCGCCTCGTCTGGGTTCTTCCATGAGATGCAGAACACGGTATGGCCCTGCTCCACCAGATAGCGGATCAGCGAGTTCTGCGGGGATAGATCCAGGATGTAGTACTTCATGATCCACGCCGGCACGATCAGGATGGGCTCGGCCTGGACCTTGGGCGTGGTGGGGGTGTACTGGATCAGCTCCATCAGGCGATTGCGCAGCACGACCTTGCCGGGCGTCACCGCCACGTCGCGCCCCACCACGAAACGCTCGGTGCCGGCGGCCGGCGCCCCGCTCATGGCGCGCTCCAGATCGTCAAGCGCATTGAGCGCGCCCCGCACGAGATTCGTGCCGTGCTGCTCAAAGGTCTGACGCAGGACGACAGGGTTCGTTGCCAGCTGGTTGCCTGGCGACATCATGTCGAGCCACTGCCGTGCGGCAAAGGCCACCACGTCTTCATGGTGCCTGGCGACGCCCCACACGCCGCGCGTGGCCGCCTCCCACCATTGCTCGGTCAGCAGAAAGGATTGGTGCAGCACGTTGAACGGCCACAGACGCCACTCGTCGGCTTGGAAGCGACGATCTTGTGCCGGCGGCAGAACGCAAAGACATGGCTGCTGAGGACCAGTTGCCATGCAGTTCTGGATGTAGCGCCCGAGCTGTTCGGCCTGGGTCAGCGCCAGGCGGCACAGGTCGAGCCGCTTGCCGGGCGACACCGCCAGGTGCAGGGCCCAGTCGAGCAACGCCAGTTGCATCGATACCAGCGACAGCGAACTCGACGTACGTGCAAGCGCAGCGTGAAACGGTGGATCAATCAGCTCGGCAGCTGGGGAAGACGGCACGGGGGCGGCGCGCATGGTCGGGGCGTCAAACGGTTGCAAATATGCAACCCATTAGATGCCAGCTGCCGCGGCACGAACTTGATGCATCTCAAACCGAGACAAGAGTGCCGACTCTAGACGCCCTTCACAGCAATGACACGCGGCCTTGGAAAGGCATCACAGCAGGGCATCACACCGGCTGTGGCGGCGGCGCGCCCCGATACAGTGCAAAGTCGAGCCGTTTGTCTTGCGCGGTGACGCGAATCGATTCCACGTCATCAAAGAACAGTGCTGTCGGCACCGTGCGGTTGATGCTGAAGCCGATCTCCGCTGTCAGTTCGGTGAACTGGGACTCAAGCTCAGCACTGAGCCACTCGCCAATGCGTCGGCGCACCTCTTCCCGCCCCGGGTGGCCCAGCGCGCAGTAGACACGGGACTCGGCGGCAGGAAAATGGATCGCCAGCGCGCACAACATCGAATTGCCATGTGACCCCATCCAGGGCCATTTGGCTTGAACGTTGTAGCTGCCGCAATCCGAGCGCGTCGCACGAATCAACGCGCTCCAAGGCAAGGTTGCTGCCACCGTTGCTTCAAGCTCCCAAAGCGTGGCCGCAACGACTTCATCGGGCTGTTCTTCCAGCATGGTTTCCCCCTTGCCGGGGCGTATTCCCGCCCCTTCTTCTCTTGACCCATGCTACGACGCCAGAGCCACGGCGCGGCTGACGATACTCGCGCGCTCAATACAGGGCGTCTACGCCGCCGACCGACTTAGTCGAGCCCGTAGCGGCGCACGTACCAGGTCTTCATCAGATGGGTGAGCACGGCATAGACGACAACAATCGCCGCCAGGCAGGGCCAGTAGCCCACCGGCAACGGCACGAAGCCAAACAACGTGCCTAACGGCGTCAGTGGCATGGCAACCCCGACACAGGCAATGGCGACACTGGTTGCGATCAAGGCCGTACTTGCCCGGCTTTCCACGAAGGGCACCTTGGCGGTCCGGATGATGTGGATGATGAGCGTCTGGGTCAGCAGTGACTCGACAAACCACCCGGACTGGAAGAGTGGCGGATTGCCCCACGCATGGAACACCCACAGCATCAGGGCGTACGTCGCAAAGTCGAATACCGAACTGACGGGCCCGATGTACAGCATGAACTTCAGGATGTGGCCGATCTCCCACCGGCGCGGCCGGACAAGGTAGTCCTCATCCACGTTGTCCGTCGGGATGGCGGTTTGCGAGAAGTCGTAGAGCAGGTTGTTGAGCAGCACCTGGACCGGTGCCATCGGCAGAAACGGCAGAAACAGGCTGGCGCCCAGCACACTGAACACGTTGCCGAAGTTCGAGCTGGCACCCATCTTGATGTATTTGACGATGTTGCCGAAGACCTTGCGCCCCTCCGTCACGCCCTCGCCCAGCACGGCCAGACTTTTCTCAAGCAGGATGATGTCGGCGGATTCCTTGGCGATGTCGACGGCGCTGTCCACCGAGATGCCGACGTCGGCCGCCTTGAGCGCCGGCCCGTCGTTGATGCCGTCCCCCATGAAGCCGACAACGTGCCCCTTGCGATGCAGTGCCTCGACAATCGCCGCCTTCTGCGCGGGCGACACCTTGGCGAACACCGAGGCACGCTCCGCCGTCTCGGCCATCTGATCCGGCGACATGGTGGACAGCTCCGTGCCAAGTACAACCGGATCAACGTCCAGACCGACCTCCCGGCAGATCTTGCGCGCAACGATGGCGTTGTCACCGGTCAGGATCTTGACGGCCACGCCGCTGGTCTTGAGTTCGGAGAGGGCTTCGGCGGCGGTGTCCCGCGGCGGGTCAAGAAAGGCGATGAAGCCGAGCAATATCAGGTCCGACTCATCCGCCACGGCGTATTGGGACTGTTGCTGCGGTAGCTCCTTGTACGCCACCGCCACCGCACGGAAGCCATCGCTATTCAGGTCCTCCGCCATGCGCTTGGCGTGTTCCAGATGTCCAGACTCCAAAGGCCCGAGCTCGTCGCCACTGGCGTAGCTGGAGCTAACGCCCAACACCTCTTCCACCGCGCCCTTGCAGATCAGGACGTGGCTGCCATCGCTCCGCTCCAGGACGACCGACATGCGTCGCCGCTCGAAGTCGAACGGCAGTTCGTCAATCTTGCGAAAGCGCGCATGAACATCCAGCCGCTGCTCTAGTTCAACGTGCTTGAGCACCGAGATATCCAGCAGGTTCTTCAAACCAGACTGGTAGAAGCTGTTCAGGAATGCGTACTCCAAGACCTGATCGGACTCCTCACCACGCAAGTCCAGGTGGTGCTTGAGAATGATGCGGTCTTGGGTAAGCGTGCCCGTCTTATCGGTACACAAGACATCCATGGCGCCGAAGTTCTGGATCGCGTTGAGCCGCTTGACGATGACCTTCTTGCGCGACATGGCGATCGCGCCCTTGGCAAGGTTCACCGTCACGATCATTGGCAGCATCTCCGGCGTCAGACCGACCGCAACCGCCACGGCAAACAGGAGCGCCTCAAACCAGTTGCCCTTGGTCAACCCGTTGATCAGGAAGACAGTGGGTGCCATCACCAGGATCAACGTCAGCATGAGCCAGGTAAAACGCGTGATGCCGCGATCGAAGCTGGTCTGCACGCGCTGTGCGGCAATCAGGTCTGCCACGTGTCCGAAGGCGGTCTGCTGGCCGGTCGCCAGCACGACGCCTGTGCCGAATCCGCTGACGATCGCGCTGCCCATGAAGCACAGGTTGGGCAGGTCGAAGTCTGCGTCGACCATCCCGCCATACTGCTCGGCGTGCCGTTCTTGCGGCATGGCTTCGCCGGTCAGGGCGGACTGATTGACGAACAAATCCTTTGCGCTGAGCAACCGCAGGTCCGCCGGCACCATGTCGCCAGCGGCGAGTTGCACGATGTCACCCGGCACCAACTGTTCGATGGGAATCTCTTCGTTGCGCGGGGTGCCATCGTCGCCCGTGCGGTGCGCAGCCGCGGTGGTGTGAACCATGCGCCGCAACGCCTCTGCGGCCCGGTTAGAGCGATGCTCCTGCAGAAACCCCAGCGTCACGCTCAGCACCACCATCACCGCAATCAGGACAGCCGCCCGAATGTCGCCAAGTGCGGCCGAGATGCCCGCCAGGGAGATCAACAGTACGTTGAGCGGATTGAGTGAGCGATTTGCCAGCTCGGCAAGTACGGATGCATGGTGCCCGTTGGCCACGCGGTTCAAGCCGTACGCGCGAAGGCGCGCGGCGGCCTCCTGCTGCGTCAAGCCTTGCGGTTGTGTCTCCAGGCTGTCGAGCACATCCTGCGGCGCCATCGCCGCCCATGCCGATGGGCTTGTGCGGGTCGAACGCGGCTGCATCACCCTTGGGATCGCCCTCCAGGATGGCCGCCCGCGCATCGTTCAGTGCCCTTGCTGACAAGCAGGTACCACAGGCGAGCACACGCCAGCATGCTCGATTGGGGCCAGAGATACCGCCGAGTGCATCCGCGCATAGGCTGAGGAATACTCCAGTTCGCCCGAAGCCTGGGCGTGAATGGTAAAGAGCGGCTGCCCCGCCTGAACCTGATCATGCAACCTCGCGTGCATTTCCACGCCGGCCACTTGGCGCACCGGTGCCCCGGCAAGCTTGGCAATACGGGCGAGATGCCGGTTGTCGATCTCGGTCACGATGCCATCCTGCTCAGCAACAACATCGCGACGGAAGATCGCTTCGCCCGGTACGCGCAGCCCGCCTTGCGCTTCGCAGATCTCCTCGAACTTGCGCCACGCAGCGCCACTGTCAAGCAAGTTCGTCGCCAGTTGAAGCCCCGCACCCTGCTCTGCCGCCTCACAGAACTCCAGCAGCACCGCGGCCAGCAGCAACGACCGTTCCCGCAAATCAAACGGTGCCGTTGGCGAGCGCTGCAGCACGGCCAGAACATCTCGCGCTTCAAGCGCCGGGCCAATGCCACGGCCTACGGGTTGAGCGCCATCGGTACGCACGATCATGACGTGCACACCAAACGCTCGCGCTACGCGTTCGAGCAGCATGCGCAAACGCTCCAGATCCTGCAGACGGCGCACTTTGGCCGTCGGTCCCACTGGTACGTCGATCAGCACGTGGGTCGACCCGGCCGCGATCTTCTTCGACAGGATAGAGGCCACCAGTTGGGCATCGCTGTCGACATCCAGCGCCCGCTCCACGCGGATCAGCACATCGTCTGCGGGGCTCAGGCTCAGCGCCCCGCCCCACGCCAGTGAAGCCCCCACCCGATCAACCACGCGCCGCAGCTCCGTGGCGCTCAACGCTACGCGGGTGAGGGTTTCCATCGTATCGGCGGTGCCGGCAGGCGAGGTGATCGCGCGTGAAGACGTCTTGGGCAGCAGCAGACCTGCCGCCGCTGCAATGGCCACCACGATGGGGCTCGTGCGGTTGCCGGGCAGGCCGCCCACGCAATGCTTGTCCGCCACGATGGCGCGGTCCCATTTGAGGCGCTCACCCGTGTCAACCATGGCCTGCGTCAGGTCGATGGTCTCTTTGATGCTCATACGCTCGCCGCCGCAAGCGCTCAGGAATGCTGCGATGTGGACATCGGCATAGCGCTCCTTGGCGATGTCACTCACGACGCTGGCCAGTTGATGCGTATCCAGATGCGCCCCATAGATCTTGGCGCGCACCGCCCGCAACGACTCCAGCGCGGGGGCGTGGCTGACCGTCACCACATCACCAGGCCTTGCCATCAGCGACTCGACGGCACTGACGGACAGGCTGACCTCGCACATCTCCAGCAGTCCTGAACCGACCATATTGAGCGTGGCAATCAAGGACCGCTGGCCAATCCGTACCTCCACCCGCGCCTGCGCGGTGAACCCTTCTGACCGGCAGATCGCACAGTCCGGATGCATGTAGATGACATGCTCCTGCCAGGTATCGATACCCAGGGGCTTGAAGGTCAGCCGGTCCGGCAGCACCGCTACCTCAGGCGGAACAAGCATGGCGATGGCTCCCAATCGGCTTAAAGCCGCTAACAAAACCCAGCGTAGCGGTCCTGGCTAGGCGCGCCGACGCAGACAGTACTGAAGGCGCAACGACGCCAGGAGGGTTTTGTTAGCGGCGCTTAGAGGCGAAAGCGGAAGTGGCCGCTGTGCAGGGTGATCTGTTTGGACCCGGTCATCTCAAACATGGCCCGTGCAACGGCCTCGATATCGTTGCGGTGGCCGGAGAAAGCCTGCACGAGATCTTCCGAGCGGCACGACCGCGCGCCAAAGTGGTCTTCGAGTGCTTCTGCGGTAATGGCATAGGTGGCGTTATTGCCATCCACCGAGGCGCCGCACAGCAACGTTGGGCCCGCCGCGCAGTAGATTGGCTCGCAAGCCTGGAATTCGATCTGTTTCATGGTGCGTCTCACACAGGGTTGGGGTCTTGCCTTCGTCAGCGTAGGACCCTGCCACTACCGTACAAGGCACCGCGTAGCGGTGGGCAGAGGTAGATCAAACATGTTTGAAATCGCCACGACAATGGGCTCCGTCAGCTCGATGCGGTTGGTGGGGTGGGCGATGGTGTCGCAGGTGACCACGTCGGCTGCCACGGCACTCAGCTCGCTGTAGGCATCGGCAGAAAACACGGCGTGAACGGCTACGCATACGGGGTGCGGCAGCCCTGCCCTGCGTAACTGGTTGGCCGCTGCAATCATGGTGCGGCCGGTGGAGATGATGTCGTCGACCAATACAGGCGTGCGCTCCGCCCGCAAATCGGATCGGACTGCCGACACCTCCACGCTCCAGGCGCTGTGGCGCGTCTTGCTCAGAACCGTCCAGGGTGCTCCACAGAGGTTGGCCACGTGTTCGACCCATTGGCGGCTTTCCTCATCCGGCCCGACCAGCAGTGGGTCGGTGATGTGGGCCTGCACCCACGCGGCCACGGCCGGTGCCGCCTGCACTGCGGCAGCCGGCACGCCATAGATGTCCGACAGGTTCGGAATGCGATGCAGGTGAGGGTCGACTGCGACCAACCAGTCGAAATAGCGCGTCAGCAACTCGGCAAAATGCCGTGCCGCGCAGATCTCCCCCGGCTGGAAGATGGCGTCTTGCCGCATGTAGGCCAAATACGTTGCGACCAGTCCAACACGGGCTGCCCCACCCTGGCGGGCGGCAATGGCAAGCCACAGCAATGCCATGACCTTGTCGTCCGGCCTATCCAGCGTGCAGACGATGACCACGTCAGCATCGCTCACGGGCGTTTGCAGCCTCACGTGGAATTCACCATCGGGAAAACGTTTCAGTTCAGCGTGTCCGATCTCGGCTGCCAGCGGCACGGCCAGCCTGGCGGCCGCAGCCTGATTGCCTGGCAAAGCCAATACGACCCGCCTTTGCGGCTTGCCCGAGAACGTTCGAAGTGACGTAAGGGGTTCCATGATCAACTCAGCGCATAGGACTGCCGGTACTCCGGCATGCACACCGACCATTGCAGTTCGCGTTCGATCCGCTGGCGCAAGGCGTCACTGGCGGCCGGCTCGCCATGGACGATGAACGTCTGCTGCGGCGCGCGCGAGAATCCACGCAGCCAGGTCATCAGCTCGTTGGCATCGGCGTGGGCAGAAAGATTGGCGATCTGCTCAACCGTCGCACGGATGGCAACATCGCGGCCATGCACGCGCAACTGCCGCTGCCCGGCCAGCAGCGCCGCCCCACGCGTGCCGGCAGCCTGGAACCCTGACATCAGAATGGCATTGCGCTTACCGCCGCCGAAGCTCTTCAGGTGATGCAAGACGCGGCCGCCCGTGGCCATGCCGCTGGCGGCGAGGATGATCTTCGGCGCGCGGTCGTTCGACAGATGCATCGACTGCTGCGGGCTTTGCACTGGAATCGCCAGCGCACAAGCCGCCTGGCAATCCACGGCATCGATATGCAACTCGTCAACGTGGCGGGCAAACACCTCGGTGGCCCGCTCGGCCATCGGGCTGTCGAGATAAATCGGCACGTGCGGAATCCGATGCGCCTGGATCAACTTGTAGAGGCAGTACAGCAGCGCTTGCGTGCGACCGACCGCAAATGCGGGAATCAGCAGCGTACCGCCCTGCTCCAAGGTCCTGTGCACGATCCGTTCGAGTGCGTCGAGCGGGTCGCCAGATGGATGCAGCCGATCCCCATAGGTGGATTCCACCAGCAAGGTATCGGCCTCTGCCACCGCCTCCGGCGGGCGCATCACCGGATCGGCCTGCCGCCCCAAGTCGCCCGAGAACACGATGCGCCGGCCTTCCGTCAGCACCGTCACGGTGGAGGCACCGATGATGTGTCCGGCACGATGAAACTCGGCCTCAACCCCATCGGCCACGGGAAAGCGTTCCCCATAGTTCACCGGATGCAGCCTGCGCAACGCTTTGGCAGCGTCGTGCTCGTCGTATAGCGGCAACGCAGGATGGTGACGCGAGAAGCCCTGCGCATTGGCGTACTGCGCATCTTCAACGGCAAGCCGTGCGCTATCGGGTAGCAGGATGTTGCACAGCTCGGCCGTACCCTTCGTGCAGTAGACGGGGCCGCGAAATCCGTTGCGGACCAGCAGTGGCAAGTAGCCGCTGTGGTCGATATGGGCATGCGTGAGGACGACAGCGTCGATGTGGTGCGGATTGACGGCGAGCGCGTCCCAGTTCCGCAGTCGCAAGGACTTGTAGCCCTGGAACAGCCCGCAATCGACCATGACGCGATGCCCGCCTGTTTCCAGCACGTACTTCGAGCCGGTCACCGTGTCGGTGGCTCCGAGAAACTGCAATCGCATGCGCCGCTCCCGCGCTTAGCGAATCGTGATGCGTTGCTGCGGCGAAGCTTCCTTCTTGGGCAGCGTCACGCGCAGCAGCCCGTTCTCGTAAGTGGCTTCCACCTTGCCTTCGTCGATGGCGGCATCCAGCGTGAACATGCGCTGCATCGATCCGCTGTAACGCTCGCTGCGGATGACGCGCTCGCCCTCCTTCTTCTCGGACTGGCGCTCCACCTTGGCCGAGAGCATGACCGTGCCGCGGTCGACGGTCACGTCAATGTCTTCCTTCTTCGCACCCGGAATTTCCGCAACGACGTTGTACGCGGTGTCGGATTCCGTCACGTCGACTTTGAACGGCAGTGCGCTGTCCACGCCACTGCGGAACGAACGCAGAAGCCCTTGAAAAATGTCGCCCACCGGTTCGATGGCGAATGGGTCGTAACGCCTGAGTTGGCTCATGACAGCCTCCTGATGGATGGCCCCACTGGGCTTGGGGGCCGGCTTATTTATCGTGGCACGACAGGTCGGACACGTTTTGCGGCAGATCAACGTCGCGAGACATCGCCATCCCGAACGCGTGCGCCATCCGCCCCAGGAGGTTCGATAGGCCCCCTCCCCGAGCGTCTCGATGCCCTCGGCGGTTTCCACAACGTGCGTCAGATTTCCCTGACATGGAAGCCCGCCGGCCCGACAGCATGTTCAGCCGAGCCTGCATGACACCCTTGCCCGCGCCGCCAATACTGGGGACATACAAACACCCAACCCAACAGGAGCACGCCATGCGCCGGAATACCGCAGCCCTCGCCGCATGGCATGCACAGGAAAGTGTTGCCGAGCCGCATCTGGCCCTGCCCGTCGGCGCCCACCTCGTCACCGAGCGCAAGGGGTATGCGCATCACGGCATCTATGTGGGTGATGGTGAGGTGATTCACTACGCGGGCTTCTCGCGCCGCCAGCGCCGCGGGCCGGTGGAAAGAACCTCCATTGCCGGATTTGCCCACGGCTTTGCGGTGTCCATCCAAATCGACAACTGCCCAAGGTACGACGGCGAAGAAGTCGCCCGCCGTGCCGGTTCACGCCTGGGTGAGAACGACTACCGGTTGCTGACCAACAACTGCGAGCACTTCTGCTCGTGGTGCCTGTTTGGCGAGCGCCGCAGCGCGCAGGTCGAAGCCTGCATGAAAAGCCCGCTGCTGGCCGTACGGACGCTTTTTTGGCTGATGCTGCTGGCGCTTGCAGTCGAGTGGCACGCAGCACTGCCGCAAGCGCAGATTGCTTGAAGCACCAAACGGCGCGCATGCATGCAAACCGCAGGAGCAGGAGGACAAGATGCCCAACGACCACACGTCCCTTCGCGATTTGCTCGCCAAGTGGTTTGGCCCCAGCGACACGCCGCATCTGCGCATCACGCGCGTGCACTGCCCAGGCCTCGAACGCGGTTGCGTGCGGGCTGAGTTGGCCACGGCAACGCGGCCGCTGGCGATCATCTTCTTTCGCCACCAGACCGGCTGCTGGCGGCTGTTCCCACCGACCCCACCGTCGCGCGTGCGGGTCCGTTGATCCGCATCAAACACGCTTTGATTGAAGGCGCGAAGCTCCAAGCAGGGTCAGTACGTAGGCCACGCAACGGCAGCGCGCTTGGGCGAGGCCGACAAACGGATGGACGGCATGGAACCTCGGCAGCAAAAGTTCTCGATCTGGTATGGCGTCGTGGCGATGTTGACCATACTCGCCATCCAGACCTTGTTCCTCTCCGATCAGGTTGAGACACTGCCTTACAGCGATTTCAAAGTGCTGTTGAAGGCGGGCAAGATCAAGGATGTTTCCGTTGGCGAACAGGACATCACCGGCACGTTCATCACGGAAGGCGTTGACGCGCTCCTATCAAAGCCGCAGGTCGAAGACATCCACCGCGCAGGTAAAGGTGATCATGCCTTCCTGACGCTACGTGTGACCGATCCGACGCTCGTTCAGGAACTGGAGGCCGCCAAGGTGCGCTTTGTTGGTCGCCCTGACAACAAGTGGCTGGGGTCGCTCCTGTCGTGGGTGGTGCCTGCGCTGATCATCTTGGCCCTGTGGAGTTTCCTCATCAAGCGCATTGGCGGCGCTGCCGGCGGGCTGATGGAGATCGGAAAAAGCAAAGCCAAGGTCTACATGCAGAAAGAAACCGGCGTGACCTTTGCCGATGTTGCCGGCATTGACGAAGCCAAGGAAGAGCTGTCTGAGATCGTGAGCTTTCTGAAGGATCCCCTGCGGTACCAGCGCCTGGGTGGCCGGATTCCCAAAGGGGTCTTGCTGGTGGGGGCGCCCGGCACCGGCAAAACGCTGCTTGCCAAGGCCGTGGCCGGTGAAGCGGCCGTCCCCTTCTTCAGCATGAGCGGTTCCGATTTTGTCGAGATGTTTGTGGGCGTGGGTGCCGCGCGGGTGCGTGACCTGTTCAGCCAGGCCGAGACCATGGCGCCTTGCATCATCTTCATTGACGAACTCGATGCCCTGGGCAGAACCCGGGCGCTGAGCATGGTCGGCGGCAACGAAGAACGCGAGCAGACCCTGAACCAGCTCCTGGTGGAGATGGACGGCTTTGACAGCAACAAGGGCGTCATCATCATGGCGGCGACCAACCGCCCCGAGATTCTTGACCCGGCGCTGCTGCGCCCCGGCCGCTTTGACCGTCACATCGCACTGGACCGGCCAGACCTCAAGGGGCGCGAGCAGATCCTTCGGGTTCACGTCAAGAACGTCACGCTCGGCAGCGATGTGGACTTGAACAAGATCGCCGCCCGCACGCCCGGCTTCGCGGGGGCGGATCTGGCCAACCTCGTCAACGAAGCGGCGCTGCTGGCGGCCCGCAAAGGCAAGTCGGCGGTCGAGACAGCAGACTTTGACGAAGCGCTGGACCGCATCGTCGGCGGGCTCGAAAAGAAGAACCGCGTGATGAACGCCAAGGAAAAAGAAACCATCGCCTACCACGAGGCGGGGCACGCCATCATTGCCGAGCATCGCCCCCTGGCGGACCGCGTGTCGAAGGTGTCCATCATCCCCAGAGGCATTGCTGCGCTGGGCTACACGCAGCAAACGCCCACGGAAGACCGTTATCTGCTCAAGCGCAGCGAGCTGCTCGACCGGCTTGACGTGTTGCTGGGTGGCTATGTGGCCGAGCAGATCGTCTATGGCGATGTCTCCACCGGCGCACAGAACGATCTGCAGCGCGCCACCGACATGGCCCGCCAGATGGTCACCCAATTTGGCATGAGCCAACAGCTTGGCCTGGCGACCTACGAAGACGCCCCGAACCCCCTCTTTGCGGGCACGGGATGGGCACGGCGCGAACACAAGGACTACAGCGAGAACACCGCGCAGTTGATCGACACCGAGGTGCGCAACGTGCTGGCCGAGGCAAGCAACCGCGTGACAGCCACATTGAAGGGGCAGCACACCAAGCTCGAAACGCTGGCCCGGCGGCTGCTCGAGAAGGAGGTGGTCGATCGGCAGGATCTGGACATGATCCTGGCCAACCCATGACTGAACAGATCCAAGTCAAGACACTGCGTGAACGATGTCAAGATCGGATGCGGGACCATTCAGCCGGACAGATGCAAGGAGGCCGGAATGAGCACCGAAACACTGGCAAAAGAGGAGGTACGCTCCCTGCCGCTGGACCGTGGCTACGTGTTCACGGAAAGTGGAACGGGCCACAGGATCAACGCAGACGAGGCCATCGCGTGGCTCAGCCGCCCTCAAGGTGACACCCCTGGATTTCTTTGGCTGCACTTCCGTGATGTGCCGACCGTACTGAGCGGTTGGCCAACCAAACTTGTGGCGCTGCCTCTGGGGTTCGGCGATGCCCTGCGGGAAGGTCTACGCTCGACCCGCATCGAACACGTTCATCAGAATCTCATTGCGGTTGTGAACGACGTCGATTACGACGTGGACCACAAAGGCCCGCCCAGCGTCGCGACGTTGTGGCTGAGTGTCGGCGTTCGGTGTCTGCTGAGCGTCAGCAGCCTTCCACCGCGTTCAGTTGACCAGTTGAGCCACGAAGTGGAGGCTGGCGGTAGTTTTCTCAGCCCGGCGGCACTCCTGATCCGACTGTTGCAAGAGCAGGCGGATGTCTTGCTGGGCATTGTGCGAAGTGCGACCCAAACGGCGAATGAAGTGGAAGCAGCCCTGCGCGTGGGGAATCTGCCAACGCACTCGAGCCTGGGCGGCATTCGTCGCGATCTCGTGAGCCTACGGCGCCTGCTGGCGCCGGAACCGGCAGCGCTGTTCCGGCTGGTCAATCGCCCTCCACGCTGGATGCGCGAGGAAGATGCGCAATCCCTGAGGCAATCGGCCGAGGAGTACTCCCTGGCGCTGCGGGACATGGCAGGCCTTCAAGAGCGGATTCAATTGATCGAAGGCGAGATCGCCGACAAGGTCGCCGAGCACACCAACCAGAGCGTGTGGGTGCTGACGGCGGTGACTGTGGTCGCCTTGCCGATCAATCTGGTCTCGGGGCTGCTGGGGATGAACATCGGCGGTATTCCGTTCCGAGGCGCACAGAACGGTTTCTGGATTGTCGCCCTACTATCACTCACGCTGACGAGCCTAAGTGCATGGCTCATCTTTCGGCGAAGACACAACTGAAGCAGCGCTCGACAGCAAAACGCCCTGGTAGCACTGCTCGATCTCGGCGGCGCTACCCAGTTCGGTGCCGGCATGCCTCAGGGCGGCGCCAGCGGCGGCCACGCCGTACCGAAACGCCTGGCGCACGTCAGCCCCTCGATTCAGCGCCCACACCATTGCGCCCACGAAGCTATCGCCCGCGCCAATGGTGCTGTGAACTGACGTTGCGACGGGGCATGCATGCGCCACGTCGTCCTGGGTCACCAGCATGGCTCCGCTCGCACCCAACGTGAGTGCAACGACATCGGCATGCCCTGCCCGGACAATCCCCCGGGCCGCCGCCAAACAATCGGCTTCCGTCTCCAGGGCCAGCCCAGTCAGTTGCCGGAGCTCGTTGAGACTCGGCTTGATCAGGTAGGGGGCGCTCGGCAGCGCAAGATGCAGCGCCGGCTCCGATGCATCCAGCACGACGCGGCTGCCGCGCGCCTTGGCCATTTGGATGACGCGCGCGTAAAAATCCTCAGGCACCCCGAGCGGCAGGCTTCCGCTCAGCACGAGGTAGCGCGGCGCCGGTTGCAGCGCATCGAGGCGGTCCAGGCAGTGCTGCCATTCCACCTCTGAGACGACTGGGCCGGGCATCACGAATCGGAACTCGCGGTGGGTGGAGGTTTCCGTTACCGAGAAGTTCTCTCGGGTCTCGCCTTCGATCTGGAGCGGCTCGAACGGTAGGCCTTCGGCAGTCAACAGCCGCTCCAATCGTGCTGCCATGGGTCCACCGGCAAGATAGACGGCAAGGCAATCACCACCCAAACGATGTACGACACGGGCAACGTTGATGCCCCCTCCGCCCGGGTCGCAGCGCGCCGGGGCGCAGCGCATCTTGTGCGTATCCGTCATGCGTTCGACCGACGTGGCGATATCGATCGCTGGGTTGACGGTGAGCGTGACGATTTCCGCCATGGCAAGCCTCCTGAGGCGACGGTTGGCAGCACGACACTGCGCCACATCCACAACCGGTTCTTCCCGGCACGCAGTAGGCGATCAACGTTTGATGCGCCACGAGATCACCTTCACCCATCATGCCAGCGCACAGGACGCAGATGGCATTGTTCATCCCAGGTGCCTACGATTCCTGCTTCGCACCATGCAGCCAACGCCAGAGCAACAACCCACTGCCAGCCATGCCGCCCAGGTGAGCGAAGTGCGCGACGTTGCTTTGCATCTCGCTCACGCCGAGCGTCAGTTCGACGACTGCATAGAGTGTCGCGAACACCCAGGCCGGCATCGGGATGGGGGGAATCAACGGCACGATCGTCCGATTCGGGAACAGGACGGCATAGGCAAGAAGCAGCCCGAACACGCCTCCTGAAGCGCCAATCACCGGGCCCGCCGGCAGGATGCCCAGGATCGTACAAACGATCTGCGCGAAGGCGGCGCTCAATATGCTGGACACATAAAGCAGCCAGGTGCGCATCGTGCCGAGCGTGTGTTCAACGTCACGCCCGAACATGTAGAGGCCAAGCATGTTCAACGCCAGATGTGCACCGTTTGCATGCAGGAATGCGTAGGTCAGTGGCTGCCATGGCATGAACACGCCATGGCTCCCGCCGGCCGATGCAGCCGGGGGCCACAGCGCGAACGCACGTATCAGCGCATCTCCTGCAAAGAGTTCCGCGACGAATACGACCACGTTGGCGAGGATGAGCAACTGGACCATGGGAATCCCTCAGATCTCTTCCCAAGATACGGGTGCGTGCATTTGTGGAATTGATCTCGCGCAACTCGGCTTCACGGCCGCTCATAGCCTGCAAAAAAGAAACGTGATTTGACGTACCGCAACATCGATTCGCACGTAAATGAAACGATGGGATCGTCACCGTCGTGTCTGCGTTTGGCTTGATGGCCCCGTACGACACGGGGGCGGTATCGTGCAAACAACCGAGGACATCACATGCCGCAAGTTGCTTCATCGCCAAACGTGGGCAACCAAGCCATCGCGGCGGTCTTCAACGAAATCGCCGATCTCCTTGAGGTTGAGGAGGCCAACCCCTTTCGTGTGCGCGCCTACCGCAATGCCGCGCGCGTCGTTGAGGGCATGACGGAAGGCGTTGACGTGATGCTGGCGCACGGGGCAGATCTGACCGAACTGCCCGGTATCGGTACCGACCTTGCGGCAAAGATGCGGGAGATTGTTGAAACAGGCACCTGCGCCATGCTCGTCCGGGTACGTGGAGAGGTCCCGCAGTCCATGGTGCAGCTCCTTCAGTTGCCGGGGCTCGGCCCGAAGCGGGCCCGCATGCTGCAGCACGAACTGGGGATTACCACATTGGATGAACTGGCCAGGGCGGCGGCCACGCATCAGATTCGAGAACTGCCCGGCTTTGGCGCGCAGAGCGAGCTGCGCTTGCTGGAGGCCACCAATGCGCGCCTGGAGCGCCATCGACGCTACGGGCTTGTCGTCGCCAAACCATGCGCCGAAGCCCTGATGCGCTACCTGCAGGCAAGCGGCACGGTGGAGCAGCTTGTCATCGCGGGCAGCTACCGCCGGGGGCTCGATACCGACGGCGATCTGGACTTGCTTGCCACGGCCCGACACCCCACCCGAGTCATCGAGTACTTTGTCCAATACCAAGAGGTCGCCAGCCGGATTTCAGCCGGAACAACCCGCGCCAGTGTCGTACTCAAGAACGGCATGCAGATCGATCTGCGGGTGGTGAAACCCGACGCCTTCGGGGCTGCACTGGTGTATTTCACAGGCTCGAAGCCCCACAACATCGCGCTGCGCAAGATCGCGCAGGCACAAGGTCTGAAGATCAACGAATACGGTGTGTTTCGAGACAGCGAACGTATCGCCGGGCAAACCGAAGCGTCGGTCTACCGTGCGATCGGCCTACCGTGGATCTGCCCCGAACTCCGCGAGGACCAAGGCGAAATCGAGGCCGCACGCAAAGGCCGGCTACCGTCCCTCTTGGAAGAACACGACATCAAGGGCGATCTTCATGTCCATACAACTGCCAGCGATGGAACCGCCAGCCTGGAAGCCATGGCAGAACAGGCACGCCAACGAGGCCTTCAATACCTGGCAATTACCGATCACTCGCCGCGCATTGCCGTCACCCATGGATTGACAGCAGAACGCCTGGCCGCGCAGGCGGACGCCATCGATCGTTTCAACGCCGAACACAAAGGGTGGCCGGTGTTGCTCAAGGGCGTTGAGGTCGACATTCTCGAAGATGGCGCGTTGGACCTGCCTGACGCGGTGCTGGGGCGCCTGGATCTCGTCGTCGGCGCCGTCCATAGCCACTTCAACCTACCGATGGAGAAGCAGACTTCCCGCATCCTCCATGCAATCGATCACCCGCATTTCAGCATCCTGGCGCATCCACTGGGCCGCCTGATCGGCGAGCGCAATGCCTGCAATGTGGACCTGAAACGGGTGTTGAAAGCGATTGCCGCGCGCGGCTGCTACGTTGAGGCCAACGCCCAACCCGCACGTCTCGACCTATCCGACTACGGATGCCGTCTGGCGAAAACCGAAGGCGTACTGGTGAGCATCGCCTCGGATGCCCACAGCCCAGCCGACTTCGCGAACCTGTCGCTTGGCGTCACACAGGCGCGTCGGGGATGGCTCGAGCAGGCCGACGTGCTCAACACCCGCCCGCTTGAATCGCTGCTCCCGCTGCTGAAACGGACCATGTAGGCACACCGGCCCCGAGCGCATTTATCCAATGGGGCAAGCTTTGCTCACGATCAAAGCTGGATAGCCCGGAGGACTACCGCCATGCATCAGACACGTTTCTGCACGACGTCTTGCCCGTGCCCGCGTGTTGCCTTCGATCCGACTTGCCGGGAATCAACAGACGAGATCCTTCGCGCCTATGCGGTGCTCTTCTGGTTCAACCTGTATCTCAGGTGCCCGGAGTTTCCGTCGACTGACGGCATGTTTCCGCGGCACCCCGAGGTTCGCCAAACCTATCTGCAGGTCCATGAGAGCGTTTTTTCGCACTGGGCAACGGCCGCCAACCGGATTGGGGTCACCACCGCGCGGTTCCGGGAGGCCTGCGTGAACGTGCGTGCCTCGTGGATCGGCCCCAACGACCCGTTACGCGCCTGCCGATCGCGAGCCAGTGTGCTGTCCGATTACCCTCAGCTCGATCTCGACTGATGCCCCGTGCTCCCGCAGCAACGGATCGGCGTAAAGCATTGCCGAGTTGATCGCGATCAACGGTCCAGGGCTCCGGCCATCGAGAATGGTCTGGCTGGTGGCCGGATTCGATTTGCTTCACACAACGCGTTGGGCACACCAGTGTGTTCCGCATCCTTGCATTGCTTTACGGAGTCCAACTGTGTCCCTGCCGATCGATATCTCGTTTCAAGGCCTGCTTCACTCCAAAGCGGTAGAAGAGGCCGTGGTCAACCAGGCCAATCGCCTCACCCGCATTCGCAACGACATCACCCGCTGCCGTGTCAGCCTAACCCTGGGTGCGAAGCATCAACACCAGGGCAAGCCCGTCGATGTCCATGTCGTGATCACCACGCCGCATCAGACGCATATTTCCAGCAAGACCTCGAACGAGGACGCTTACCTTGCGCTCAACGAGGCCTTCGCGCACGTAGAACGCATGCTGGTAGACGCCGCGCAGAAGCGCCAGCCGCACGCAGGTCAGCCCACCTGCCGGACAGAGGAAGCGTAGTACGTGCTGAAACGCTGTCGGCCAAGCCTCTGCGGCCTCTCCGGCGCCCTGCAGCGTTACTGCATATGCAGGCCGCCGTTGACCGCGAGGTTGGCCCCGGTCAAGTAGGCGGCGTCTTCGGTACAGAGAAATGCCACCAGGGCGGCCACCTCTTCCGGCCGCCCAAGACGACCCAACGGAATCTGGGGAAGAATGCGCTGCTGCATGACGTCCTCCGGAATATCCCGCGTCATGCGCGTGGCAAGGTAGCCTGGCGATACCGTGTTGACGGTCACGCCCTTTGCCGCACACTCCAGCGCCAGCGCCTTGGTAAAGCCGTGTATCCCGGCCTTGGCTGCGGAATAGTTCGTCTGACCGAACGCCCCTTTTGATCCATTGACCGACGAGATATTGATGATGCGGCCCCAGCCGCGCGCAATCATGCCGTCATACAGCGGCTTGGTCATGTTGAAGACCGAATCCAGGTCGGTTGCCAGGACATGCCGCCAAGCCTCGAGCGTCATGCGCTTGAAGGTCACATCCTGCGTAATGCCGGCGTTATTCACCAGGATATCGACCGGGCCGACCTTCGCCACCACCTCCGCCGCGCATCGTTGGCAGGCCTCGTAGTCGGCCACGTCCACTGCGAATGCCTGGAAATCGCGGCCATGGGTCTGCTGCTCCGCGAGCCACGCGCCCACATGCGGATTCCCCAGCGAATGCGTGACCGCCACCCGATGCCCCTGCGCGTGCAGGCGGACGGCGATGGCTTCACCCAAGCCGCCCATGCCACCGGTGATCAGCGCGATACGGTCTGTTGCCATGCCAGCCTCGTCTGTGTGTATGCATTGTTTGCAGGGCCCCCGCGGGCTGAGCCCTGGGGCCAACGGCTATCGCCCGGAAGGTGCGCGGACGCCGCGTTGAGCACATCCCTTCTTGCACAGGAGCCACTCCTCCTGCTCAGACTGCACAGGAAGCGAAACGACCATGTCAACCGGTTGCGCATTCACGCGCAGGGGGAACGTGCGCATTGCCTGCCCATACGTTGCCGTCAACTGGTAGCGCCCGCGCGGAAGCTTCATGTACAGCAGCGGGCCAGATGTGCGCAGGTGAAGCCGTAGCTTTCCGTGCTCGTCCACCACGGAGACATCGATGTCGGACAACGCCTCCCCTGTCTTTGCCGACACCACATTCAACCGGACGTTGAACCGGCTGGCCATCGCGTGCATGGCGTCTCGCTCGTCGCGCCCCACACCGCCCGAGACATAGGCGATCTCGTTCTGGAATCGAATCTCCAGCGTCGCACCGATGTCGGGTTCCGCCGCGATGACAGCCTGGCTCGCCAGCAGAAGCGTTGCCAGGCAGTACTGTGGGAGAAGAAGGATGGCCCAGTTCACTTGATCGCCCTATACAGAAATCGGGTGCCCTACCGTCTGCGCCAGCACCGGCATCTCATCCTCATTGAGTGACAGGGCCTCGGCCAACAGCCTGTGGTTGAGCCACCCACGTACCACGCACGCCAGCCCGGCCGAAGCGCAGTACAGCGATACGTTCTGCGAGATCGCACCCGCTGCAACGCCTGAGAACGTCTCGCGCTGCGATTGCGGCATCTGGTCCGCGCGTGCGTGATTGACCACGTACACCAGATCCAGGGGCGCCGTGCCGACAAAGTCCTGATAGCCCGTCAGGTTGCGTGCGTCCACGGCGTGCTTGAGCCGCAGGCGGTGCGGCTCCGGTTCATAGCGATAGACGCCCTCGGGCAGCGCAACGTAGATGTCGACCTCGTTCAGGCCGTGCGCCGACGGCGCGGTGTGTCCGCCTGTCTCGGGTCGGTTGATGCCATCCGCCGCCCATAGCAGCTCACTAAGCTGCTGGAGCGAGAGCGGGGTCTGTGCAAACGCGCGCACGCTCTTGCGCTTGGCCAACGCGGTCATCAACACCGTGCCGCCACCCAGATGCGGCGGCGGCAGCGCAATGGCGGCAGGTGCGGTATGCGCGGTCGGCTTGGGCAGCGCACCATGCACCGGTGCATAGGAAAGAAGCATCGCTTCGCTCATGGCATTGACCTCAAGAACACGGAAAGATCGGGAGGCATCGCCCGATTGATTCGAGCGTAGCCAGCCAGCGCCGTTGGATGTTGATGGGCATCAACCGAAACGCCGGTGACCGAACAACCCGTGGAAAAAAGCGCGATGCGCTCAACAGAAGCATGCGGGCCGGCCGTCGGCCTCTTGCATCACGGACAGCACTTCGTCCAATGCAGGATCCGGCCGGAAGATCGTGATGCCCTTGAGACGAAACTGCCACGCCTGAAAGAGCAACGCCCCCACCTCGGCGTGCGACACCCCGCCCGCGACAAGAACCGTCTTGGAGATCGAAGCGTCAATGAATGGCTGCAGCGCAGCGACCATGCGTAGATGATCCATACCGGCTACCTGTCTTGCGGTGACGAAGTAGTCGGGTAACGCAGCGTGGTCTCCGTGCAAGGCCCGGAAGCATCGATAGGCGTGGTTCTCGATACGCAAGTGCTGCGGCGGGCCATGTTGAACGCGCACGCGCCGCTCATACGTCCAGTCAAAGGCCGGTTCGATGCCGCTGGAACAGTTGCCGCCAAAAGCCAGGCTCACGCTGCCAGTGGGCGCCAGCGACAGCAGATGACTGTTGCGCAATCCGTGGCGGGCGATGGCATTGCGCACGGCGCCAGGCAGGTGAGTCGCGAAATGCCCAGGTGCGAGGCTGCGCTCGGCCCGGAACAGCGGGTAGGCCCCACGTTCCTGTGCCAGTGCGGCAGACGCCGCGTAAGCGCCATCGCGCAAGCACCGTCCAATCTGGGTTGCAAGGTTGCGCGCTTCGGGGGCATCGTAGGGTAGGCGCATCATCGTCAGCGCGTCGGCCAGACCGGTCACGCCCACGCCGATCCTGCGCTTGGCGCGCGCCTCATGCATGTGCTCGGGCAACGGCCAGCGCGTGATGTCGATCGCGTTGTCGAGCATCCTCACCTGTACCTGCACCGACCGGCTCAGCCCGACAAAGTCGAACATCGGTTGCCCGCTCACTCCAAACGGGCACTCGACCCAACGGGACAAATCGATCGGGCCCAGCACGCAACTGCCCCAAGGCGGCAAGGGCTGTTCACCACAAGGATTGGTCGCGGCAATGGTTTCAACTTCGGCGAGGTCGTCTGCCGCGTGAATGGTGTCGATGAACAGAAGCCCAGGCTCCGCACTGTGATGCGCGGCCTCGACAACCATGCGCCACAGTTGCCGTGCGGGCAGTGTTGCGTAGCACCAGTTGCCGCTGCGCAACTGGTGGGCACCGGCCGCGCGCGTTGTCGCATCGGGCTCGGCGCAATGTTGCAGGCGCCACAACGCATCGTCGGCAACCGCCTGCATGAAGGCGTCTGTCACGGCAACCGATACGTTGAAGGTCGTCCAGCGCTTGCGCCCACGTTTGGCGCAGACAAACAAGGCAAGATCGGGATGATCACAGCGCAGCACGGCCATCTGCGCACCACCGCGCGTGTCGGACAATGCGAGCGACTTGCAAGCGTGGTCGAAGCGCTCGATGACGTCGCACACGCTGCCGGTGCCAACCTTCGCCTGCAGCGCAGCGCGTGGCGCGACGGGCGAGAAGTCGTAGCCTACGCCGCCACCCATGCGCAGCGTGACCTGCACCTGTGCCAATGCCCGGTCTACATCGCCGGCGCCCGCAATCTGCACACCGGGGCCGACGATCGGTTGCACGAAGCAATTGACCATCGTGGCCTGCCTGGCCACACCGGCATTCGCCATGATGCGCCCCGCCCCGATGGCGCCATGCAACATGTTGGCGTAGAACAGCCGCGCAAAGTGTGCGCGTCGCTCGGGCGCTTCTGCAGCGGCCAATGCATGGGCGACCCTTCTGAAGACCTGTTCGCGCGTCGACTCGCCAGGCGCGAGATAGCGGTCTGCCAGCACAGCAGCACAGACGGGAGGCAACACCTCTGACGCAATCCGCATCTCGGCCCCCATGACAATGGCCTCCCTGGGCAAGGACACCAGCGGCGTCAGCCTGTGCGTGGTGCTCCCGCCGGGTGGGACGTGCACGACCCTCCGTAGCCGCTGTCCACCCGGGTGCCCTACGCGGCGATGATGACCTTGAGTGCATGTGACTCCCCCGCGTTGCGGAAGGTGTCGTAGGCGGAGAGGATGTCGTCCAGCTTGAACCGGTGCGTGATGAGTTGCCCCGGTTGGAGCTTGCCTGCGCGCACTGTCTTCAGCAGCATCGGCGTGCTCACCGTATCGACCAGTCGCGTGGTGATGGCGACGTTCTGGCTCCACAGTGTCTCCAGATGGAGATCCGCCTTCACGCCGTGCACGCCAATATTGGCAATCACGCCGCCCGGTGCAACAAGATCCTGGCACAGCTCGAACGTGGCAGGCACGCCCACCGCCTCGATCGCGCAATCCACGCCCACGCCATCCGTCAGCTTCTTGACCGCGGCAACCGCATCTTCACTGGTGACGTTGATGCACGCACTCGCGCCCAGCCGACTCGCCACCTCCAGGCGCGCTGCGTTGGTGTCGATCAGGATGAGTTGGGCAGGCGAGTAGAACTGGGCGGTCAGCAGCGAGGCCAACCCGATGGGCCCGGCGCCGACAATCGCCACAGTGCTGCCCGGCTGCACGCGACCGTTCAGGACGCCGCATTCGAAGCCGGTCGGGAAGATGTCAGACAGCATGACCAGCGCCTCTTCGTCGATACCCGGCGGCAGCTTATAGAGACTGGTTTCTGCGTGCGGTATCCGGACGTACTCAGCCTGCACGCCATCGATGCGGTTCCCCAGGATCCAACCTCCCGTCTCGCAATGCGAATACATGCCGCGTCGGCAGTTCGCACATTTGCCGCACGAAGAAATGCACGAGATCAGCACGTGATCGCCTGGCTTGAGCGACGTCACGGCGGCGCCGACAGACTCGACCACGCCAACACCTTCATGCCCCAGCGTACGCCCGGGTTCGCAGGTGGGCACATCGCCCTTGATGATGTGCAGATCGGTCCCGCAGATTGTCGTCAGCGTCACACGGACCACGGCGTCACTGGGCGCTTGCAACTCGGGCTTCGGCTTGTCTGCCAGTGAGATCTTGCCGGGGCCGTCATAGACCAGTGCTTTCATGGAGATCATCCCTTGGAGTAGAGATTCCATGCTAGGCAACAGCCTCGCCCGACCATTGATCTGCATCAGGTACACAAAACCAGGGCTGATCGATATTGGTCTGCAGGAGGCGACACATGCGCATGGCCGAACGCCCGAGCCCGACCTCAGCCACCCAGATTGCCGAAGCACTCCCCGCGTGCATGCTCGATGCGCGCGCGTATCCGCATCCGGCAACCCATCTTCGGATGATCGAAACGCATCTGTCGTGGGTATTCCTGGCGGGGGCGTTTGCGTACAAGGTGCGCAAGCCGGTCACGCTCGATTTCGTCAATTTCGGGTCTCTCGCCGCCCGCCGTGCCGACTGCGACGAGGAATGGCGGCTCAACCGCCAACTCGCGCCAGACCTGTACCTTGGTGTGGTGCCGATCTCGCGCGATGCGGTCAGTGGTGCCGTGCATGTGAACGGACACGGCGAGCCTTTCGACTACGCAGTGTGCATGCGACGCTTCCACCAGCGCGATGTGCTGAGCGAGATGGCACGCAACCAGCAGCTCGGCCCCGAAACCATCGACCCACTGGCCGACCTGATCGCAGACTTTCATGGCGCAGCGCCAGTTGCGCCTCCGAGCTCCGATTACGGAACCCCGGCACGCATCCGGCGCACGCTTGAGGACTGCGCGGCCGGAGTCGCTGCGTTGAGCACGGACGCGCAACGAACATCGGCAACCCTATCGTTGCTGCGCCAGCATGCAGACCGGCTCGACAAAGCCTTTGCGTCACGCCGGCGCACCGGACACATTCGAGAATGTCATGGCGACCTCCATCTGGGCAACATCGTCATGGTCGAGGGAAGACCCACGCCATTCGACCGCCTGGAGTTCTCTGCGCCGCTGCGCTGGATTGACACCATGTACGACGTCGCGTTCCTGTTCATGGATCTTGTAGCGTCGGGGCTTGCCGGCCTGGCTTACCGCCTGATCAACCGCTACCTCGAACGTTGCGGAGACTATGGCGGGCTCGCAGTCCTGCCCTTCTACGCGGCCATGCGGGCACTGGTGCGCGCCCGCGTGCTGCTCGAACGGGCCCACCAACTAGAGAACGACCCTGAATTGGCGGCGCCACACCGAGACGAAGCGCACCGACTGCTTGACCTGGCGCGCGACCTGCTCAGTCGGAGCGACGGTTGCATCATCCTCATGCATGGCCTGTCAGGCAGCGGAAAATCGACCCAGGCGGCGCAGTTGATGGAAGCGGAGTGCATGATCCGCGTGCGTTCCGATGCTGAACGACGCCGCGGTATCTGTGCCAACGCAGTTGATCGCTACGCGTCACACGCAATCGACCAGACGTATCGACGTGTAGCGGCCATCTGCAGGATCGGCGTGCGTGCCGGCTTTCCCATGATTGCCGACGCCACGTTCCTGGCGCATGGCCAGCGCAGCCGGTTCTTTACGTTGGCGAGGCGCCTTGGTGCGCCCTTCGCCATCGTGGATTGCGCTGCCGAACCGGAGGTCCTGCGGGTGCGTATCCGCGCCAGAATGCACGCAGGCCGGGACGCTTCTGAAGCCGATCTTTCCGTACTGGATGCCCAGATGGCCACACAGCAGCCGTTGACTGCGGAAGAGCGCACCTACGTGATTCGATGCGCCACGCGCCCGCTGCTTCCCTCGCTCGGGCGCGTGCGAGTCACGTAGGCTCCAGGCGGTACGATCGCCCACAGGTTTCTGGCCGCACCCTCTGATTCGCACAACCACAGACTTGCGCCATATCAATCCACACCTGTGCAAAGTGCCTACGCTGCATATAGAAGAACCATCGTCCGGCGGGCATCCAACCTGCCAAGCCCAAATGGAGATCGCAATGCAACAACCTTCAGATATGGCCTGCAACCTCGTCAGTGCTGCAATGCGCGACATGGGGCGCACCGCCGAATTTCTTATCGAGGCACAGATTGAGCTCTCTCGCTTGCGCCTGAAGATCGCTGAAGCCGCGTTGGAAGACATGCATGAACTGCAGCACGAGTTGGGTAGCGCCCATGACTGGACCTCCTTGGCCGCCACGCAAAGCGTGTTCATGAAAATGCAAACAAGCCACAGCGCCAATGCGATGAAGTCGTGGGTCGACTTCGTGAACAACCTGCAGGCGGCGTATCTGCGCCAACTGACCGACTGGACCAACCAGGTGCAGCATGCACAAGGACAAACGTCCTCAGCGCAGTTGTTCCAAGCCTCCACAGATTCGCTGCGGGCATTCTTCGATAGCTTCAATCTGGTAGGCATTCCAGATTCCGAGGCCAAGAAGAAAGTGATGCCGCGATCTGTCGTAGAGAAGACGGCGAGCCCGCAGGCCGCCTGACCGCCACAAGCAGGAGCCGCCATGCGAGTTCAAGACATCTACTCACACAACGCCGTACACATCCCGCTTTCCTGCACGCTTCAGGAGGCGGCGCAGCAGATGCGCCAGAAGCACGTCGGCGCACTGGTGGTGACGGAAAACACCCCCAGCGGCCCGCACGCCATCGGCGTCGTCACCGACCGAGACATGGTGCTCGACGCCGTTGCGGTGGGCCTGCATCCAGCCCAGACCTGCGTGGCGGATGTGATGAGCCGCGGCGTGATCAACGTCACGCCAGATACCAGCCTGAGTGATGCACTGCAGGAGATGCTGTCCGCCGGAGTCCGGCGCGTGGGTGTGACCTCCGATGGGGCATTGGTCGGCGTGCTGTCTCTGGACGATGTCCTGAGCGCGATGGCCTCCGAGTGGAGCCTGATTGCACGGCTGGTGCGCAATGAACGTGAGCGCGAAATGACCGGCAGCGTTGAGCCGCCGCTCAGCGTGTAAGGCCATTGCCGGCCCGTTTCAGGGCGCCCCACATGAACACCGAAACCCTTTCCCAGCGCACAAGCATCGTTGCCGACGGCGCGGTATTGGAAGGGCATCTGACCTGCCCCGACAATGCAACCGGCCTGGTGATCTTCGCGCATGGCAGCGGCAGTTCGCAGTGGAGCCCGCGCAACCGGTTTGTCGCCGATCAGCTCAATGCGGCAAAGCTGGGGACGCTGCTCTTCGATCTGCTGACCGCCGACGAGGCCGCACACGCTGCATGCCGCTTCGATATCGGCCTGCTTGCACAGCGTCTGCGTACTGCCACACACGCTGTTGGCGACATCGCCCGCAAGCGCAAATTGCGCCTCGGGTACTTCGGCGCCAGTACAGGTGCCGCTGCCGCCATTCAAGCGGCGGCGTTGCCTGATGATCTGTTCCGGATCGACGCCGTGGTCAGCCGCGGCGGGCGTCCGGATCTGGCCGGCCCACTTGCGCTGGAGCAGCTTGCCTCCCCCACCCTGCTGATCGTCGGCACCGCAGACCCGGACGTGCTGGATCTCAACCGTCAGGCCCTGAGCCTGATGCGATGCGAGAAGGCCCTGGAGACCGTTCCCCACGCCACGCACCTGTTTGAGGAACCCGGTGCACTTGAGCACGTGGCCGCGCTGGCACGCGCCTGGTTTGTACGCTATCTCAGTGAAGAGCAACCATCCCATCAATACGCGAGGTGAGCCATGCGGTTCAAAGACCGGTTGGACGCGGGGCGCCACCTCGCGGTTGCGCTGGACAAGTACAGGGGCAGTCATCCGCTGGTGCTCGCCATCCCACGGGGCGCTGTTCCCATGGGCCAGCTCATTGCAACGGCGCTGGACGGCGAGTTGGATGTGATTCTCGTCCGCAAGATCGCCGCACCTTTCGACCCCGAGTTTGCCGTGGGCGCTGTTGCAGAGAATGGCTGGACGTATGTTGCACCGTATGCGGCACATGCCGGTGCCGACACCCACTACCTTGAGCAGGAAAAGGCCGTGCAGATGGACGTCATCCACCGGCGGCGCGCGCTCTACACACCCCGGCGTAGTCCGCACGACGTCATGGGACGTGTCGTGATCGTGGTGGACGATGGCCTGGCGACGGGCGCCTCCATGAAGGCCGCGTTGCACGCTGTGCGGCAACTCCAACCCAAATGGTTGGTCTGCGCCGTTCCGGTGGCAGCCCCGGACAGCCTTGAAGATATTCGCCCGTTGGCTGACGAGGTTGTCTGCCTCTATGCCCCACCGGGCTTCCGCGCGGTCGGCATGTACTACGGCGATCTTCCTCAGATTGAGGATGCTCAAGTGTGCGCAGCGCTCAATGCTGCGCGGCACGATGAGAACACGCCTGGCTGAAGAGTCTGGCAGGTGAGTCGATCAGCCCCTTAGCAGACAAGGCGCAACACAAGGCTTAGGTCGATGGCCCTGTTCCGCCCGCCGATTTGCTATCTCGCCAGCCGCCGCCCAACGCCAGGAACAGCGCCACCGTATCCTGCAGCCGCTGCGCACGCACCTGCACGCTACCGAGCACCGCCTGCTGGTACTGCAGATTGGCACTCAGCACTTGCAGGTAGCTGGCCACACCTGCGCGGTAGTCGGCATTGATCTCATCCAGTGCGGCACTTGCCGCCGCTTGCTCGCGCAGTTGTGCATCGAGTTGAATCGCGTCGTGTTCTAGCGCGCGCAACACATCCGCCACTTGCTCAAAAGACGTGAGCACCACTTGTCGGTAGTCCGCATCCGCAGCCTGCAAGGCCTGCTGGGCCGCACCGCGCCGGTAGTACAGACTGCCGCCCTCGAACAACGGTGCGACGAGGCTGGCGCCGATGCTCCATGCTCCGGTCTGTGCACCAAACAGATCCGCGCCGCGGTTGCTCATGCGTGCGTAGTTCGCGCTGAGCGTCAAGCTCGGCAGCATCGCGGCCGTGGCAACGCCCACTTCGGCGCTGGCCTGATGCAGGCGCGCCTGAGCCGCCAGAACATCCGGCCGCTGCCGCACCAGCTCGGAGGGCACGAGGCTGGGCAGGTCAACCGGCAGCGCCAAGCTGCCGAGCCCCACGTCTGCGGTGTCGGCTTGGGCCGGAAAACGGCCCGTCAGCACGGCCTCGAGATGCGTTGCTTGATCTCGCTTCTGCTCTAGCGGCGGCAGCGAGGCTTCCAACGCCGCCAGTTGAGCGGCCAGGCTGAGCTCGCTGGAATGCGCCATCACCCCGGCATCGACCTGGGCGTGCGCAATGTCCACCTGCTCACGCACCACCGCAATCAAGCTGCGCGTGGTGTCGATCTGTGCGGTATAGGCTGCACGCGCGATGACGGCGTTGACGAGGTTGCCAGTCAGGGTGAGATAGGCAGCGGCAAGGGCATAACGCTGGCCCTCAGTTTGTGCTGCCAGCGCTTCCACGGCCCGACGGTTGCCGCCAAACACATCGAGCACATAACTAATCGATGGGCCGAGCGTCCACAGCGTGAAGAGGCTTGGGGCCCCAGCCTGACCTAGCCGGGCAGGCACAACAGCCTGGCGTGATACATCGGCCGATGCCGTGACTTGTGGGTAGAACACCCCGGCGCCGGCTCGCAACAGGTCTTGCGCTGCGCGCAGGTTGGCTTCAGCCTGCTGCAGTGTCGGATTGGCCGCGATGGCGGTCTCCATGACGTTGTCCAGCGCGGGGCTGCCAAACGCATGCCACCAGTCGGCAGACACCGGTGCCAGGGCAAACCGTTGTGCAACCCCATCCACCAGCCTGGTGGCGAATGGATCGCCAGCACGAAGGTAACGATCAACGTCTGGCGCCGACGGCTCACGGAAATCCGGCCCCACGGCGCAACCACTGGCCACCAGCGCAATGGCTGTCATGCACGCCACCTTGCACGCGGCCTTCATCACGAAGCTCCTTGCAGGTAGACATCGACCAACTGCCCTGGATAGACCACGAGCTTGTCCGGCTGCTTGAACCGGAAGAGCAAAGGCAGCACGCGCACATCCACGCGTTCGGAGCGCTGGTCAGACAGCTCTACCTTGGGCGAGACATAGGGCTGCACCCGCACGAACTCCAGCGGCACGCTAACGTCGGTGCCCCGGAAGAACATGCGCGCCTTCACCGCGTCAGACGGCAGGCGGTGCACAAGGATCTCGTCGACGTACACCCGCACGGCCAGCTTGCTCTGTCCCGAGCGCATCATCACCAGCGGGACGTAGCCCCGCGTATAGGCGTCATAGGTGCCTTGGGGCGAGACATAGGCGCCGGGTGAGGTGTTGACCGACATCACGATGCCATCGGCGGGCGCTCGCACGGTGTACTTGTCGAGCAGAGCGCTGGCCGCTGCCGCGCCCTTCTGCAGGGCGTCGCGCTGCTTCTGCATGGAGCGGATGTCATAGCTCCACGCGCCCGCGCGCGTCAGTTCATATTGGCGCTGTGCGACGGTCAGGTTGCCGTGTGCAACACGTACGGCATTGGCCGCGTTGTCCATCGCATCTCGACTGACAGCCTTGGGATTGAGCCGGGCGGCAGCCTCCAGCTTGTCCAATTGGTCCTGCACCGTACGCAGGCTTGCCTCTGCCGCCATCACCTGCGCGCGTGTGACCTCCAGCGTCTCCTTGCGAGGCTGCGCCAGCAGTGCGTTCAACTGGGCGTCGAGTGCATCCGCCTGCGACTGCTGCTGCGCCGTCAGGGCGCGCTGGACGGAATCTTCGATCAGGATCAGCGCATCGCCCCGCTTCACCGCTTGTCCTTCCTGCACAAGAATGCGCGCCACGGTGCCTGACACCTCGGAATACAGATTCAGGTTGGCACCGCTTTGCTGATCGCTTTCGATGATCCCATTGGCGTAGATGCCCGTGGCATACGGATTGGCCGCCGCCTGGAAGACGGGCTGCAACGGTGGGCTCTGCCGCGCGTAGTAAATGGCGGCCCCGACACCTGCCAGCAAGCCAATCACCGAGAGCACCAATAGCCAGTGGATCTTCATCGCGCGTCTCCCCGCTCAATGCGGCTCAGGCGGCCATCCTCCATGTCGAGGATGCGACTGGCCATGTCCAGAATGCGCGCATCGTGCGTCACGATGACGATGCAACGGTGCTCGTTCAAGATCTGCGTTTTGACGAACTGCATGATCGAGCGACCGGTATCACCATCGAGCGAAGCCGTCGGTTCATCCAGGATCAGGATGTCTGGCTGCGTGACGATGGCGCGCGCAATGGCCACCCGCTGCTGCTCGCCACCGCTCAACTTGACGGGCGGCAACTGCGCCCGGTTCTTCAGGCCAACCACATCCAGGTAGTGCATGGCCTGCTCAAGCGCTTCATCCCACGGCACACGCCGCAGAATGAGCGGAATCGCAACGTTCTCCACCGTGGTTAGGCGCGTAAACAGGTGGTAGTCCTGAAACACGAAACCGATCTTGGCGAGGCGAAAATCGGCCAATGCATCAGCCCCGAGGCTCCAGATATCGACGCCGTCGACCACCGCGTGGCCACCGTCCGGGCGCAGGATGCCGGAGATCACGCTCAGCAGCGTGGTCTTGCCGCTGCCCGATGGGCCGACGATGAACAGCATCTCATTGAAGTAGGCCTCGAAGCTGACCTGCATGAGCGCACGCGTGCGTGCCTCTCCCTCGCCAAACCACTTGTCGAGCGCCTGTGCGGCAATGGCAGTGTTGGCCACAGTTACCCCCGGAAGATGTCGAAGGGCTCGATGCGCAGCACCTTGCGCACACCGATGTAGCCCGAGATGGCGGCAATGACGATCACCATGGCCAGCGCCAGCACCAGGTTGGCGAACGTGATCATGGCTGCGTAGTCAGGAATGCGAAGCCGCACCAGCGCGATGGACGCCGCGCATAAGCCGATCCCGAGGCCATAGCCCACCAGCGCCACAAAGGTGGCCTGGAACACGATCATCGTTACCAGCTCATGCCCCTTGGCCCCGATTGCCTTGAGGGCGCCAAACCGTTCGAGGTTTTCCAGGATGAACGTGTAGAAGGTCTGCCCCGAGATCGACAACCCAACGATGAAGCTGATCACCGTCATCAACAGGATGTTGGTGCCCAACCCCGTCTGGTACGTATAGAAGTGCGAGATGCGGCCGATGAACTCCTCCTTGGTCAGGGCGCGATAGCCGAGCTTGCCAACTGCGCGCTCAATGGCTGCGATATCCGCCTCACTCTTGGGCTCGATCAGGATGTACGACATCGTGTAGCGCGTGGTCGGCAGGTACTGCAGCGCGCGGCTATACGTCGTGTACAGCGTGGGCACACCGAACAGCCCGCCGGTGGCAACCTCCCCGATCCCCACAATCACGCCACGGTGGTCATTGATCTCGAACTCGGTACCAACGTGGGGGTTTTCAAGTTTGCCGAATTCAGCATCCTGAATGACGATGAAACCGTTCTCGCCATACACGTCCTCAATGCGTCCATTGAGCATGCGCGGGCGGCCGAACAAGGTGGCGTCGTCAATGCCAACCACGGTCACGGGCTGGTAGGTACCGCTGGCCAGGCGCACGAGCGCTCCACCCGAGTACAGTGGCACGGCAAACTTCACACCGTGAATGCTGCGCACGGCGTCGAGCACGTAGTCCGGCATGCCGATGGTGTTGGCGACGGTATTGACGGCCGGGTCCATGACCCACATGCGCGCGCCGATGTTGTAGACGGAAGAGGACGACCGGTTCAGCACCCCGGCAAATAGCGAGGTCATCTCGATCATCAGGAACACCGCAAAGGTGATGCCCACCAGCAAACCGCTCAGCTTGGCCTTGTCGTTGACCAAGAGCTTGTAGGCGAGTTGGAGAATGGCTGACACGAGCCCCCCGTGGTCATGCACGGCGGGTGAGGTCATGCCTTGGGGTGACGTTCGAGAGACCCGCAATGGGCCGCGTGCCAAGTCATCGGGTGCCGATGCATGTGCCTCAACGATAGCGAGTCATGCATGCCGGCCTTTGACGTGCCGCAAAGGCGGCGCACGCCTTGCGTGCGGATGCGCTACAAGGTGTCGTCGTCCGAGAACAAGCGATGGCGTATCGCATAGCGCACGAGCGCGGCCTCGCTGGACACCTGCAGCTTGTCCATCAGGCGCATCTTATAGGTGCTGATGGTCTTGGCGCTCACGCACAGGCTGGTGGCAATTTCCGTTAGCGGTTCCCCGCGTACCAGCCGGCGATAGACCTCCATCTCCCGGTCGGACAGCCGTGTGTGCGCGGCCTCTTCGTTGGCCTCGCCCAGGCTGTGTGCCAGTTTCTCGGCCATGGGCGGGCTGACATACGTGCCGCCGCGCGCCACCTTTTGCAGCGCCGTCACCAGTTCGGTCGCAGCGCTTTCCTTGGTCAGATAGGCCGCTGCCCCGGCGCGAAAGGCCCGCGCCACATACTGCTCCTCTGCGTGCATGGTCAGCACCAGCACACGTACGGTCGGGTGATCGTCATGCAACTGGCGCAACAGCTCCAGCCCACTGCGCCCCGGCATCGATAGGTCAAGCACGATGACCTGCGGCTGGTGGTCACGTACAAGCTGCAGCACCTGGGTGCCGTCGGACGCCTCGCAGGCGACCTCGAAATCTCCTGCGCGCTCCAGGATATGGCGTACGCCGTCGCGCATGACAGCGTGATCGTCGGCAATCATCACGCGGATCATCGTCCGGTCTCCTCGGTCACTTCGTGGGCAGCAGGAAAGCGCACGCTCAACCGAAAGCCGCTGTTGGGCGTATGCGTGATAGAGGCCTGGCCGCCCAGCAGACGCGCACGCTCCCGAATGCCAAGCAACCCCAGCGGCATGCGCTCACCCGCTACGGGCGGCACCCCGCTCCAGCCGCGGCCGTTATCCTGAATCGACAGTTCGAGCATGTCGCCTTGCTGCGTAAACTCGATATCAACGCGGGTCGCGTCTGCATGGCGCACCACGTTGTTGAGCGCCTCCTGCACAATCCGGAACACCGAGATTGCTGCACGCTCCTGCAGCTGTGTCTCCTGGGCGTGTACGTTGACGATCAGCCCAAAGCGCTGACGGAAGTTCTTGCCGATCCACTCGATAGCGGGCACCAGCCCCAGTTCATCAAGCAACGGCGGACGAAGATCCGCTGAAATCTGCCGCACCGCCGCAATGGTCTCGTCAATCACGCGTTGCATGGCCTCTGTCTGAGAGATCAGCACCTTGTCACCTCCCCCGGCCTGCAGATCCGTTGCCAGCAGTGAGATGTCCATCTTGAGCGCACTCAGACGCTGCCCAAGGTCATCGTGCAGCTCCCGTGCGATGCGATGGCGCTCTTCCTCCCGCAACGCCAGAATGCTGTCCGACAGGTGCTGCAATTCTTCCCGCGAGCGACGCAGCGCCGCTTCTGCCCGCACGCGCTCTGTGGTGTCGCGCAGCATCACGGTAAAGAGCTTGCCGCCATTCACCTCGATCTGCGAAATCGACGCCTCGATCGGGAATTCACGGCCGTCGGCATGCAGCGCGAACAACGGGCGCTGCTTGCCCATCTGGCGCTCTGATACGCCCGTCACGCCAAAACGCCGCACGTGCGCCTCGTGTGCACCGCGAAAACGTTCCGGCATGAAATCGGACAACGGACGGCCGATGGCATGCTTGGCCGGGCATCCGAACAGGGTTTCCGCCATGGGATTGAACAGAACGATGCGCTGGGCATCATCCACGGAAATGATGGCCTCCATGGAGGAGCGGATGATGCCCGCCAACCGGGCCTCGCTCTTCTCCAAGTCGGTCAGATCCTTGGCCACCGTTGCACGCAGCATGCGAAGCCGCAGCCAATAGAAGACGAGCGCCAGAACAGCCGCAATACTTGCCAAGGCCAACAATGCAAACGGTGCATCCCGCGCCTGAAGCGCCATGGCGAGCCAGGTGACTGACACAGCCAGCAGCAGAATGGCCAACCCACCCGCCACCAGCTCGGCCGGTGTGGAACGCGATAGCAACAGGCGCCTGCGCGACGCCTTCTTTGAGGAATGGCTGTCTTGCTTCACCACAGATGCCACCAAAAAAAGGCCGTGATGCACACAACATAGCCCATTCAGACGGCGGGAGGTACTAGCCAAGTGATGGAGGCGCCTCAGGAAAACCCCCTCGATGCTGTCAGGGATGCCTGACAGCATCGCAGCGTATCCCGACGTGCATCTCAGCGCCGCCTGATTTCGCGCAAACGCCGCGCCTTCGATACTGAGCATACGGACACCGAACTGTGGCTGCATGCGGTGGCCGATCCCGCCCCTCCCAACCAGACGCGGGACCCACATACAGCGCGTGCCCTCCGGAGGCCCCATGATTCCGAGCTCTCTCAAAGCCCAGACGTCCGTCGAAGTTGTCCGCCCCACACCCCTGCCCCAGCTCAAGCTGGTCCGCGATGCAACACAGGGCTGCCAAACGGCCAGCCCGGCGCTAAGCAGCCAATGCGCCAACTGCATGATGCATTGGGCGTGTATCACCGCAGCCGTACCATCCACGCAACAAGAACAGTTGAACCGGATGGTGCATACCTGGCGCAAGGTCGGCAAAGGTGAATCGCTCTTCCGTGCCGGCGACACCTTTCATGCGCTGTACGCCATCCGCTCCGGCTCTTTCAAGACGGTCGTGTCCCACCCCAATGGCACGAACCACGTCACGGGCTTCCAGTTGGCAGGGGAAACCCTTGGTCTCGATGGCATTGCCGCAGATCGTCATACGTGCGACGCAATTGCCCTGGAAGACAGCACCGTCTGCTCGATGCCCTTCCACTGCATTGAAGACCTGTGCCAGGACATTCGTCCGCTGCAGCGCCGGCTCCACCAACTGATGGCAGAAGAGATCGTGCGCGAATCCGGGTTGATGTTGCTGCTGGCTGGGCTGACAGCAGAGGCGCGCGTCGCCACCTTCCTGCTCAATCTGTCCACACGCATGCAAGACCGGGGCTACTCAGGGTCCAGCTTTACGCTGCGGATGACGCGCGAAGAGATCGGCAGCTATTTGGGCATGCAACTGGAAACCGTCAGCCGCGCGCTGTCGCGGTTCCAGCGCGAAGGCTGGATCGCGGTGAGCGGCAAGCAGATTGAGATTGCCAACAAATCGGCGCTCAGTGAACTGTAGCCGCGCGATGGAAGGCAAGCGCCGCCGTTGAAGATGCGGGCGGCGCTGCCCTGCCATCAAGTGGCGAGCTGCAGATGGTCGATGACTTCCGTCACGCCAGGCGCAGACCACGCGGCTCCCGTGGCCGCCTTGCGTTCCGATGCGGAGTCGACGCGGCCACTCAACGTCACCGTCCCGCCCTGCACGGACACCTGGATATGGTTGGCTTCGCGCGCGGCATGGCGCTGGAGTGCTGCCCCGATCTGCTGCGTAATATTGGCCGGCACCACGCGCGATTTGATCTTCAGCCGGTTGATCAACCCGGCCACGCCACGCAGTGACCCGACGGCATGCGCCGCAAGTTCACACTGGTAAGGCCAATCCAGTTCGCCCGAGAGCGTCACCCATCCGTTCTCCACCAGGACTTCAATCCGGTTGGACGGCAGGCTGGAATGCCATTCCAGAGCTGAGCGCGCCGCCTCGGCAACATCCGCGTCCGTGTGTGTGCCGGGCAATCGCACTTCGATCTTCTGAACCACGCCGCGCACACCCGCAACGCGTTCGGCGGCGTGCTCTGCCGCAACCTTTTCCAGATAGCTATGTACGTGCCCAGTGAGTGTCACCACCCCGTGGTCGACCTCCACACCCACGCCTGCCGCATCCACCGCGGGCTCCCAGAGCAGTTCGTCATTGACGTCCTGCTTGATACTCAAGTCGCTTTTCATATCTCACTCCTACTGTGCTTACGCTGCTCGCTAGCCCCACTTGCGCTCTCGCAATGCCTGGCAGCTCAGGCAGCGCAGCGCGGTTGGCTGCGCTTGCAGGCGCAAGAAGGGAATCGCCTCGCCGCAATCCACACAGATACCGTACTGCTGCTCTTGCATGCGCAGTCGTGCCGCGTCGACCTGCGCAAGCTCATTTCTGTAGTGAGCGAGCATGATGTCGTTCGTCGCGTCTCCAGCTTCTTGATCCGCCAGTTCCGCGTTCTCGACAGGTGCCTCGTAGGATGCCGGCGTGGTCGCCGCGCGCAGTGCTACCAATTGACGCTGTGTGCGCGCCTCTTGTTCATCGAGCAATGTGTTGAGTCGCGTCCATTGCGCCTCGGTAAAGCGGTCCATTCACGCTCTCCTGCCATCGATCTGATGCGCAGTCCCTACGTGGGTTTCAGGCCTCGGTCGGTGACAGCCATGCTGGCCGGCGCTTGGATTGATCCCACTTGCCAGCGGTCTGCACTTGCTCGATAAAGCCCGAGATCTCTTGTTGAGAAAGACCGCTGAGCACATCGCGCTGGCAAAGTGCCAGTACAGGTGCCGGAATGGCAGAGGTGATGCGCGCAATCTCTTCCATGGCACTGAACGCCCCACGCGACGCCATCACGCAGATCACCGACAGGTTTGCCGAGAACGGCGACTGATCCGCCAGGAAATCCCGCATCGGCGAGGCCAGATGCCGCATCCAGATTGGCGCCAGCACAACAACCTGGTCGACCTCATCCAGTGGCGGTCCGGCATAGTGATACTTGGCGCGCACGTGGAATAGCGTTTCAATCATGCAGCGCAGATCGCCAAGAAAGCCGGCACGCGGGTACTCATCCGACACCTCGGCAAGCTGCCAACCGCTTTGCGCCGCCATCAGTTCAGCCACCTGGCGTGCGGTTCCGGTGCGCGAGTAGTAAACGATCAGGTTTTTTTCCATGGCAGAAGTCCGAAATGGATAGGGTTGGGAGGTGCGCCGCCGTGGGTCAGGTGCTCACCCAAAGATGGTCGATCACGGCTCGTACACCTGGCGCGTCCATGGCGGCCTCCCGCGCGGCACGGCATTCATGCAGATTGCGCAAGGGCCCGTACAGCGTGACCGTGCCATCCGCCACCACGACATTGATCCGAGCGGCATCGAGAACAGCCTGGCGTTGCAGTGCCTTGACGATGCGCTCAGACAGGTCTGCCGGGCCGGCGGCCTCCCGAAGGGTCAGCGCGTTGGCAACCGATGTCACGCCGCGCACGCGCTGTACGGCATCCAGTGCAGCGCGACGCTGGAAATCCTGATCAACCTGGCCCCGCAAGGTCACCGCACCATCCTCGACCGTGACGCGAATGGCGTCAGCAGGCACGGCAGTGTTCCAGTGGAGGGCATCGCCGATGGCTTGGGCGATCTCCTCGTCCAGGCGCCGCATATCGGGCGGCACGCGCACCTGCACGTGCACAACGAGCGCCGTCACACCGGCTACCCGACGAACGGCTTCCTCCGCGGCATGCTTGTCCGCAAAGCTATCGGCGCTGCCGGAAATCGTGACGACGCCGTTCTTGACGCGAACGGCAAACCGGTCAGCATCCACAGCCGGATCCCATTGCAGTTCTTCTTCCACGTCGCTCTTGAGCTGGATATCGTTCTTCACGGCGGTCTCCTGGAACAACGTCCGGACTCAGTGAGACAGCAAGACCGGTACGGTCATCGTCTTGAGCAGCGTGCGCGTCACCCCACCAAGCACGAGCTCACGCAAACGGCTGTGCCCGTAGCCCCCCATCACGATCAGGTCTGCGCCGAAATCGGCGGCGCGCGATAGCAGCATCTCGCCAATTGCGACGTCGGAATCCACACAACGTGCTTCCTCAACCGTGGGCTCAATGCCATGTGCCACCAGCGCGCGGGCGACTTGACCAACGGTCGTGTCCTCCGCCCAATGTGGCGGGCGGTCACCCGTCATTTGCAGTACCTGTACGGTGTTTCCGGACATCAGCGGCATAGCATCGTGCAGCGCACGTGCCGACTCCCGGCCACCGCTCCACGCCACCAGCACCCTCTGCGCCACGCTCGTAAAGCGGCCTGCATACGGCACGACCAGTACCGGCCGGCCTGACTCAAGGATCAGCGTCTCAACAAAATCGGGGGCAACAAAGCTTTCGGCGTCGCTGGCGTCTTCCTGGCCGACAACCAGCAGGTCCGCCTCACGCGCCTGGCGCAACACCTCAGCCAGCGAATCACCGTCGACTGCCCGCCATTCCGTCTCAATAGGAACGGATTGCACCGCCTCACGAAAACGCGCGTGCACAACGTCTCGGACACGGTTGCGCCGATTGCGGTCCTCTTCCAGATAATGCGCTGCGCCTTCCATCCGGTAGAACCAGTTCGGGCTTGGCGCAAAGCTTGCATAGACAGCGATAAGCGTTGCGTGGTGCGCTTGCGCGTAGCACGCGGCAAGACTGAGGCGGTGCATCGCACGCTCGCTGGCATCGAGGTGCACCATCACACTGGCATAAGTCATGATCGAACCTTGTTTGGAGTCAAAAGAAGAACGCGCTACGCAATGACAATGTTCGTCAGCGGTTCAGTGACCGCGTGCTCGGTTTCAGTCGGAACGGCCCGCACCAGCAGCACTGGCAGCGTGCTTTGTCGCGTGACGCTCTCTGCCACGCTGCCGAGCAATATCCGCCGAAAGCCGCGTCGGCCATGCGTTCCGAGCACCAGCAGCTTGGCGTCGGCGTCGCGCGCGGCCTGTTCGATTGCATAGCCCACATCGAAGGCACCAAGCGGGTCGTTGACGAGTGCCGTCTTGACGCGCGCGCCTGCCTTCTCTGCCTTGGCTTTTGCGCTCGCTACGATCTGCTTGCCGGACTCAATCAGCATTTCGGTGAATCCAGCCACATCGATGTAGCCAACGTCGTACCTCAGGTAGTTGTTGTCGATCACGTGAGCAATGATCAACTCCGCGTCGAGCTTCAGGGCGAGCTGAATGGCTTCGTCCAAAGCGCGATCCGCCGTTGGACTGCCATCCACCGCAACCAGGATCCTGTCGTACATGGTGCGCCTCCATATTGAATCGGCCGAGCGCCCGAACACGGGCTGACGTGATTCCATGTTGGACCACCGGAGGGATTGCCCCTTGATTTACATCAGCGTTTTCCCATGCGCGAAGAGACCACGGCCGCTTGATCTGCCTCAAGGGGGCTGGCGCCCTTTTCACTAGACTTTTTGGTTTCCCGCTGCAGCCAACACCAGCAATGGAGGGCGACAACATCTTGTGCGGGATCAACTTCCGGAACCTGTCCGTTCTTATAGTGAATACGTACGCGCATCGGAGTCCAGCATGAGGGTCAGTGAGATTTGCTCCCGCCGCATCGTCCACGTTCCGGTCTCCGCAACGCTGCAGACGACCGCACGCCTGATGCGAGACCAATGCCTGCGGGCGTTGTTCGTGACTGAGCATGGCGTAACAGGCATGCGGGTTGTCGGCATCGTGACGGACCGCGACATGGTGGTCCATGGCATCGCCAGCCAGACCGATTGCGCTCAAACCGCCGTATCCGAAGTCATGACGCGCGGCGTGCTGACCATTCAGGGGCATGCAGTCATCAGCGAGGCACTGCGCACCATGCTCGGTCACGGCCTGCACCGTCTTGCGGTAATTGACGATCAGCAGCAACTCATCGGCATGCTGAGCCTGGATGACACCATCCGCGCGATCGGCGGCGAATGGACTCTGTTGGCCGGCATACTCGGCCGCGACCGGTGCACCGACCATGGCTCCGAAACCCTCTCTCCGTTAACCGTTGCGGACGTCCGCCCGATTTCATTTCATCCGTAGGAGTGCTGCCATGTTTCCCAACGTTGGAACAGCCGACCGCATCGTTCGCATCCTGGTCGGCCTCGTGATGATTCTGCTGGCGCTCTTCAGCAAGGTGCCGGCCTGGGTTGGATGGCTTGGTCTGGTACCTCTCATCACCGGCCTCATCCGCATGTGTCCGGTCTATTGGATGATGGGCATCGGCCGAGATTGAACGCTCTGCATCATCCATACTGAACGGGTGCGGTGCGTTTGGAGGCGCCGATGCCAGAAGCCATGCGAGCCATGGTCCACGAAAGCGCGGGGGCGCCACTGCAGTGGCGAGAGGTTCCTGCACCGATTCCCGGGCCGGGCGAAGTCCGGATTGCCGTGTCCGTGTGTGGCGTCTGCCGCACCGATTTGCACATCGTGGATGGTGAGCTTCCACACCCCAAGGCATCGCTCATTCCCGGTCACGAGATCGTGGGCATGGTCGAGTCCTGTGGCCCTGGCGTTTCTTCGCCAGCGCTGGGCGATCGAGTTGGGGTGCCCTGGCTTGGCTGGACATGCGGAGCCTGCCCGTTCTGCTTGAGCGGGCACGAAAACCTGTGTGACCACCCCGCCTTCACGGGCTACACGCGTGATGGCGGCTATGCCGAGTACGTGGTCTGCGATGCCCGGTACTGCCTGCCCATTCCAGAGCCGTATGACGATGCACATGCGGCGCCGCTGCTATGCGCTGGCCTGATCGGCTATCGCACGCTACGCATGGCTGGAGATGTGCGTCGAATCGGCATCTATGGCTTTGGTGCGGCAGCCCACCTGGTCACCCAGATTGCCGTAGCGGAGCAGCGCAAAGTCTTCGCCTTCACACGCGCCGGAGACACTGCTGCACAGCAACTTGCCCTGCAGACTGGCGCCAGTTGGGCAGGATCGAGTGACCAATCTGCGCCAGAGCAGCTGGACGCGGCCTTGATCTTTGCTCCGGTTGGGGCGCTGATACCACAAGCCCTGCTGGCCGTTGCCAAGGGTGGTGCCGTGGTCTGTGGCGGCATTCACATGAGCGATATTCCGTCGTTCCCGTACCGGCTGCTGTGGGAGGAGCGAAAACTCATGTCGGTCGCCAACCTGACCCGCGCGGACGGTCTTGCGCTGATGCGTGTGGCATCGGCAATTCCACTGAAGGTTCATGTCACACCGTACCGGCTGCAAGATGCCAACACTGCACTGGATGACCTGCGCGCGGGACGCGTGGCCGGCGCGGCAGTCCTGAAGGTCAGGTCTGATAAGCGTTGATGTGGGTCAATGGGGCGCCCTCCATGCGGCCTACGCTGGTGACACGCGGCACCATTTCGCGTGATCCCATTGGAGACCACCATGTACCAACGCATCCTGCTCGCTATCGACGGGAGTCATGCATCGCTGCTCGCATTGCATCAGGCTATCGTCGTGGGCAAAGCCACCGGCGCAGAGGTCGAGGCCTTGTTTGTGGCTGACAGTTCGGACCTGACCTTCGACATGGTCGGCTGCGACTCAGTTGCCTACGCAAAGCGCGTGCTCGAGGTGGGCCGGGAAACCCTGGCCAGCGCAGCGACCAAGCTGGAGACGGCCGGCATCAAACACTCGACCAAGCTGCTGGAACGGGGGATCGCTCCCGGCCAGATCTCGGCGACGATCGTGGCGGAAGCCAACGAAAACGGGGCGGACCTGATCGTGCTTGGTACGCACGGCCGAAGCGGCCTCGGCCATCTGGTGCTGGGCAGTGTGGCCGAAGGCGTGGTTCGCAAGACCAACAAACCTGTGCTGATGGTTCGCAGCGAGGTTGAGGACTAAGCGGCGCCATCCGTCCTTTACGGCACCAGGATTGATACCCGATACAGGACAAGGATCCGCTGCAGTGCGCTGCCCTAGCGCAGTGCATTTTCCGACGCTTGCGTCAATGCACGCGGATCTGCCTTGGCAACCCTGCCAGTGGCCCACGGCGACTCAAGCTGATGACCGGCGCCTTGCTCGCTTCAGCCTGGCTGCGCCGCCGCGCCATCCCAACCACGACCTTCAACGAACCAGTCCGGCACCACGGACTGCGCCTGCCCGACGGGCAATTCGGCGAACGGCCCAAGCGCCGGCTTACCGCACACGCCCCAGGTCGCACCATATTGCCGCGTGAACACGCTACGGCCCTGCGAAGTGACCCTGCCGAACCCGGGATGATTGCATCCCACGGTCCGACATCCCCCCGTACTTGCGCCGTATTCACAACGGTTTAGACCCGCTTGATTCTTGTCATCTGGTACTTGTAACTGATCCCTCGATTTCAGTCGCCAGACGCAAAAGAGCCGGAGCGATTTACATCGCGTACCGGTATATCATCCGGGGCGTTGCTTATACGGAAAACCCGCTACAACAAGCGGCATCCAAGCTAAAAGGGTTTCCGGTATAGAGCACATCATTTGTTATCAAAACAAAATAAAACAATACGCGCGAGTCAGGTCCATGAATACCAACCATAAACCTTCGGCACCGTTGCTCGAAGAGGAACAACATCCCGCCATCGTCCGCGTGGCTGACGCCACGATCCGCGATGCCAACACGCTGCTCCACTCCAGCGGCGGCATGGTTTTCGGCCGCGGCATGATCGGCACCGTTCTGGCACTGGTGCTGGGGTTCCTCTGCCTGCTGGGCGTGCTGGCGTTTCATTTTCCGCAGTACATGACCACGCCGGAATTGCGACGTGCGTACTCGGTGGATGTGATTCGACAGATCCTGTTTGTCTCGTTGCTGATTTCGGGTGGCCTGTCGCTGGCGAATATCGTGCTGGATAACCGGCGCCGCCTGAACTGTCTGGCGTTTGTATTCGTGGTGATTGCAGTGGCATTGGGCGGCTCCCGCGTGCCGGTGGGCGATTTCCCGGACCATACGCCGTATATCGGCATGGACTGGTTCATTCTCGATCTGCTCGGCTCCACCGCCATTTTCGTGCTGCTCGAAAAGCTGTTTCCGCTCTATAAGAAGCAGCCGGTGTTCCGCGCCGAGTGGCAGACCGACATGGCGCACTTCGCGGTCAACCACTTCATCGTGGGCCTGGTGCTGCTGGTGGTGAATTTCCTGATCCACCGCGTGTTCGGGTGGATGGTCCACGATAGCTTCCAGCAGATGGTGCAGCACATCTGGTTCATTCCGCAGTTGCTGCTGTGCATGCTGGTGGCCGACCTGATGGAGTACGTCACGCACCGCGCGTATCACGAGGTGCCGTTCCTGTGGCGCTTCCATGCCGTGCACCACAGCGTGAAGACGATGGACTGGCTGGCCGGCTCGCGCCAGCACATTCTTGAGTTGATCGTCACGCGTGTGGCCGTGCTGGGGCCGCTGTTCGTGCTGGGTTTCGACAAGGCCGTGGTCGATGTCTACATCATCATTGTGGGCTTCCAGGCGGTGTTCAACCACGCCAACGTTCACCTGCCCTGGGGGCCGTTGAAGTACATCTTCGTGACGCCGGATTTCCACCACTGGCACCACTCGTCGGAAGACGAAGCCATCGACAAGAACTACGCTGCGCACTTCGCCTTCATCGACTACCTGTTCGGTACGGCGGTGAAATCGAAGAAGGCGTTTCCAGAAAAATACGGCGTGGTGGGTGACTACATGCCCGACGGCTTCCTCAACCAGCAGCGCTTTCCGTTCCGCCGTCAGCAGAACTGAGTCGAGGACGCTTCATCATCATGCCGATTGCACCCGCTGCGTTGCACCTCATCCGCCGGCTCGGTCTCGAACCGCACCCGGAAGGCGGCTTCTACCGCGAGACCTATCGCAGCGAGGAACGCGTCCAGCGCGGTGTCCCTTCCGTCGAACGTGCGGCTGCCACCGCCATCTACTACCTGTTGGCGGATGATGCATATTCCGCCTGGCATCGGATCCAGTCGGACGAGCTCTGGCATTTCCATACAGGCGATGCGTTAGACGTGCATGTGTTGGAAGACGACGGTACGGTGCGCACGCATCGCCTGGGCCACGCGGCCGAGGACGAGATGGCGGTGTACCAGGCGGTGGTGCCGGCGGGCCGCTGGTTTGCTGCCGAGCGTGTGGCCGGAGCGCACGGCTACGCGCTGGTTGGCTGCACGGTCGCGCCGGGTTTCGAGTTCAGTGAATTCGAATTGGCGGAGGGCCATGTGCTGTTGAAGAGTCATGCGGCACATGATTCGTTGATCCGGAAGCTGTTGCCCAAGCCCATGGTGCGCTAGTCAGCACCAGACCACGCTTTCATAGCCGACTGTGCGGCGATAGATACTCATGCCGTGCCAAGTGCTGTACTCCATGTACGCGCATGTCAGGACGACGATCCAGTTGGCTGCTGTGGCTGTGGTTGACATATCCCCTCCCATCTCTGCCGTGCTCCGATAGTTGTGTTATCGGCACGGATTCAGCTTATGAGAGGGCGGCGTAAAGCCATTGCGCGAGCAACGACGGTTCTTGCCGCCAATTCTCAGGGGGATCTTTCGCGTCACGTCGCCGCCATGTGATGCACGACTGACAGGCCCTACGCCACCCGCTGCAAGGTGCGAAACACCTCGGGCTCCTCCACGCGCATCGCCAGCAACAACGCCGTACCGCGCTTCTCCACGCGGCGCATCGGCAACTTCGTCATGCAAGGTGGTGAGCTTGGCAGGTCGAACACATCTACGACGATGGAGTCTCGTTTGTACCCGTCACGACTCAAGCGCTCATAGAGCGAGAGCGCCAATCACGCGTTGGCAGCAGAAGGCACATCACGCCCTAGCGTCTGCGCACGCGGCCTGACCAGCGTCCATAGCAACGCCATGCCAATCAGGTCCCCGCAACCGAGCGCCACGAAAAACGGCGTGTAGCCGATACTGCTGACCAGCCAGCCGATCATCAGCGTAAAGCCGAGGTTGCCGAGGCCGGCCACGAAGCTGGCCATGCCGGTCACCGTCGCCACTTCATTCTTAGGGAACAGGTCCGCCGACAGTGAGATCACCGAGATCGACAAGGTCTGGTGCGCAAAGCCGCCCAGGCACAGCAGGAAGATGGCCACGGCTGGATCCTTGACGAAGCCCACGCCCGCCATGCCGATCATCAGCACCGCACCCAACGAGAACGCCACGCGCTTGCCGTCGACGATGACGATGCCAAAGCGCTTGTTCAGATAGGCCGAGATGGTGCCGCCCATCATGCAGCCGAAATCCGCCGCCACAAATGGCAGCCACGCGGTCAGCGCGATGGTCTTGAGATCGAACCCGCGCGCCTGGTACAGGTATAGCGGCATCCAGTAGACCAGCGTGCCCCACACCGGATCGGCAAAGAAGCGCGGCAGCGCGATGCCCCAGAAATTGCGCTGCGACAGAATGTGCCGGATGGACGGCTTGCCGCCTTCCCTGGCCGGCCCCGCCCGCTCGCTGCCTGTGATTTCCTGGTCCTGCTCCTGCCCGGTTGCAATGTAATCGGCTTCTTCCTTCGTGAGCGCGGGGTGCTCATCGGGGTGGCGATAGAAAATCAGCCACAACCCCGCCCAGCCCAGGCTCAACGCGCCGGCAATGATGAACGCGGTCTCCCAGTCGTACTTGAGGATCGACCATGCGATCAACGGTGGCGCCAGGATGGCACCGACCGATGCGCCCAGGTTGAACGTGCCGGCCGCAAAGCCCCGCTCGCGAGCGGGAAACCAGTAGGCCGTGGCACGCATGCCGGCAGGAATGAACGCCCCCTCCACCAGCCCCAGCAGGCCGCGCAGGATGAACAGGCCAACCCAGCCGCTCACGAACCCGTGCGCTATGCAGATCAGCGACCATGCCACCCCGCACAGCAAGAAGCCGAAGCGCAAGCCGATACGGTCCATCAGGTAGCCGGTCAGCGGTGCGCCAATCGGATACATGACCAGGAAGGCGCCCGTGATCCACCCATAGTGCTGCGTGGTGATGTGCAGGCTCTGCATGACCGTGGGTGCGGCCACGCCCAGCGAGCTGCGCGCCAGATAGTTCATGACCGTGCCGAGCGTCAGCAGGCCGATCATCCACCAGCGCAGTCCCTTGATTTTCATTGTCATTGCGGTCTCCCTAGGCCGGGAACAAAGTGCGCGCAACCGGCGTGGCATCCAGCCCAACCGATACCGCGCGGAATTGCGGATCCAGATGCGAGGCGATCCGGTAGAGGTCGGCAGCCTCGTTGCGTTGCCAAAGGCCTGCGTAGCCTTTCACGTTGGCAGCAGCACGACGCGCATCGAACTTGACGGTGCTGTGCACGAACTCCTCGTGCTGCCGCTCGCCGCGCGCAAAGGGGGCAAGCCAGTTCAGCGCGCTCGCCAGCCGGCCGCGAATCTCGGGCGCGCCATACCAATCGTGCCCATGCGCGACCGCCATCGACGCCGCCATCAACAGCGGCTCGAGGTTGAAGACCACGTAGTGCATGGCATCGCGCTGGGCGAAATCGTAGGTGCTGCCGTCATCGCGCACGTTCTGTCGCACGTGGCCGATGAAGGCGGCGCGCGCCGCGTCGATCCAGCGCCTGTCGCCGCTCAGGTAGGCACCGGCGGTCGCCAGCTTGACGCGATGGCTCTGCCAGTTGTTGAGCAGGGTGCTGTCGTCGCCCACGCGCCGCGCGGGCGTCAGGTAAGCCTCGGCCAGTTGCGCGCCGAAGGCAGGAATGCGCGCGGTCAGCTCGGCCGACAAATGCTCGCGCACCAGATCCAGCCCGAACAGGAATTGCACCAGCCCCGCCTCGTCCACCGGGTTGGAGGATGACCGGTACGCCGGCAGCCAGCCGGCGATGTACGCCACCGCCTTGTCGGCATAGGCGGACGTACTGGACACACGAAACGCCAGCGCCTGCACCAGCGTCTGCTGCCAGTCCTGCTGCGCCAGCACGCTCGCATCGCGGTCGCCTTCATGCGGCAACAGACCCTGCGTATGCACAACCTCGCGCACGTGCAACGCACGCGTCAGCCCGGCCTGTGCCAGCGAGATCAGTTGCGCAGCCACGGCAGGTGGCACGTTGCCCGCCAACGCCTCTGCACGCTGCGTTGAAAACAGTGCATAGGTGGCAGCGGGCTTGGCGCTGGTTTTGGCGACGGCACCGTCTGCCCACGTGGTGCGATAGGCGCCTGCCACCGCCGTCAACGGTGCCGCAAACATGCCCCGCAGCAGCAGGCGACGGCCCTGGGCGTGCCGGCCGGAAACGTCTTCGCAGCTCATAGCACCCCCGCGTATTCCGCCTCGGCCAACCCTCGCACGCCTGGGCGGACGGCGAAGACATGCCCGTCGTGCTCAGTGGCACCGGTGGCCGGGCGGATTGACGTGATGAACAGCGTGTCGAGATCGGTCCCGCCGAATGCACACATGGCCGGCTTGATGGCCGGCAGATCGCTCCTGCGATCCAGCACACCCTGCGGCGTGAAGCGCAGCACCGCGCCGGCATCGTTCGCGCAGATCCAATAACAGCCATCGGCATCCACCGCGGCGCCATCGGGGCGCCCTACGTAGTCGTGCAGATCGGCAAAGACGCGGCGGCGGCTGGGCGTGCCGGTCTCGGTGTCGTAGTCGAACGCCCAGATCAGCCGACGCTGCGGGTGCGAATCGGACAGATACATCGTCGTGCCATCAGGAGACCACGCCAGCCCGTTCTGCACGATCAACTGATCAACCACAGGCGCCGACAACCGCCCCTGCGTGTCCAGGCAGAACAGTGCGCCGGCCGGGTTGGCTGCAGCCATATCCTGCACCATCGTGCCCGACCAGAAGCGGCCCTGGCGATCACAACGGCCGTCGTTGAAGCGCATGCCCGGCACAGGGAACACCGGTGCAGCAAGCTTGCGTGCGTAGGCCAGCGTTGCACCGTCGGCAGGCGCCGGTTCTGGCAGCGCGACGGCAAACAGGCCCGTCTCCAACCCAGCCACCAACCCGCCATTGCGGCAGAACGCAAAACACGCAACCTTCTCCGGCAGCGCCCACTCCGTGCGCACACCCAAGGCCACGTGCTGCCGCACGATGCGCTGCGCGGGAATATCCACCCAGTACAGCGCGTCTTCCTGCGCACGCCAGACCGGGCTCTCACCGACCGTGGCCGGGGCGTACCCCTCGTCAATGCGCTCGATACGTGCTTGCGAAACCACGTGCATCACTTTGGCTCCATCGGCCCGGCGAGCACGAACGGTCCGCCCTGAAAACGCTGCGTCGGGTCGTCGAGATCGGTGGTGGGTGCAACGGCCGGGAACAGATGTTCGAACTGGGCTGAACTGTCCTGCGGGCGGAACCCCAGGAAGCTGGCCTTGGTGTTGTCCACCCACTTGATGCGGTTGTCCGACACGCCATAAACGATGGCATGGCCAACGCGGTTGGTGAACAGCGAGCAGCGCACAAGCTCAATGAAATCGCGATAGCTCAGGTAGGTGACCAGCATGCGCGGGTTCTTCGGCGCCTCGAACGACGAGCCGATGCGCAGGCACACGGTCTCCAGGCCGAAGCGATCGAAGTAGTAGCGCGACAGCGCCTCGCCAAAGCACTTGGTCACGCCGTACAGGCAATCGGGGCGCAGCGGCGCATCGACATCCAGCACAGAGGTGACGGGATGGAAGCCCATCGCATGGTTCGAGCTGGCGTAGACAACGCGCTGCACGCCTTGCTTCTGAGCAGCCGCATACAGGTTGTACAGACCGAGGATGTTGGCCTGCATCAGATCATCGAACGGCGCCTCGACCGAGATGCCGCCCAGGTGCACGACTGCATCCACGCCATCGAGCAGGGCGAGCACGGCTTGCCGGTCCGCCAGGTCGACGACTGCGCCCTCTTCGTGCGCCGCCAGCTCGCCCAGCGGGGCAATGTCGCTCACGCGAACCACGTCCGCCCATGCCGCCAGTGCGCCGCGCAGTTGCCGGCCGAGGTTGCCGGCAGCGCCGGTCAGCAGCAGGCGCTTGAATGGCTTGCCTTGTGCGGCCGTGCCGCCTTCTTTGTCGTGGATTCCCATGCTTGAATGATGTGGTTAGCGTTGATGTGACCGTGCCTGCTTGAGTGCCGCCTCGGCACCGCTGCGCATCAGGCTGATGTCGGTGGCCACGGCGACGTAGTCGAAGCCGTCGGCGATATAGCGAGCATTCAGCTCCGGATCGGCCATCAGGATGCCGATCGGCTTGCCGCAACGGTGAGCGCGCTCGCGGGCGTCATGGATGGCAGCCTGCACTGCCGCATGCCGGACGTTACCCAGGTGCCCCATCGTGGCGGCCAGGTCGGCCGGCCCGACGAAGATGCCGTCGATGCCTTCCACCGCAGCGATGGTTTCGAGGTTCTCCAGGGCCTTGGGTGTCTCCAGTTGCACGAGCAGGCCGACCTCCTCGTTGGCGCACTGGCCGTAGTCGGCATCGCGCCCGTAGCGGTTGGCGCGTGTGGCCAGCGAGACACCGCGAATACCCTGCGGCGGATAGCGCACCGCCGCAACGGCGCGCCTTGCATCGTCCGCCGTATCCACCATGGGCACCAGCACCGTCTGCGCGCCGATGTCGAGCAGGCGCTTGAGCACCACCGCATCGTTCGTGTTCGGCCGGACCACTGCCGACATCGTCGTCTGGGCCACAGTGCGCAACTGGTCCAGCACCATCGGCACCTCGTTGGGTGCGTGCTCGGTGTCGAGGAGGATCCAGTCGTAGTCAGACTGCGTCAGGACTTCGACGACATTGCTGGAGGCCAGCATGCTCCAGATGCCGAGTTGCTGCTTGCGGGCGAGCAACTGTGCCTTGAACCGGTTGCGCTGCATGGAAATGCCCCACCGAAAGTTAGAAGGAGTGGCGGATACCCAGACCCACACCGATCGGCGATCCGCCAGGTGCACGGCTCGCCACCGAAGTCACAACCGGGTTCACGTCATAGTCATAGGTGGCGAACGAGCCGTTGTGAATACGGCTGACGTAGGCCTGCAACATGGTGCGTTGCGACAACCAGTAGTGGTACGCAAACACCATCTGCTGCGCACCAGTGTGCTCACGCTGCGCATCCGCGCACTGGCCGAACTGCGCCGCACCCGAGCACTTGAGCGGGCGTGCCACCGAATAGCTGAAGATGAAATCCTGCGCACCGACCTTCTGCATGACCGAGACGCTGAAGGCGTCGCGGTAGGTCTCACCCTTGCCCACTGCCGCGCCGGTGCCGAAGATGCCCTTGGAGCCCAGCCGGTCCCAGCCCACCGAAAAATTGGTCGAACCTGCCGACAGCCACGTCGCCTCGTAGCGCACAGCCACGCGGTGTTCGTAGTCGTTCGAGTAGCCGGCCCCGGCCACGCCCATGCCCGCGCTGCCCGCTCCCGAGAGGCCCGCCCCCGCGCCCAGCAATGCCTGGCCACGCCGCGTTTCATAGGCATAAGCCGCGTAGATCGGGCCACGAGCGAACTGCGTCCCGGCGCCCCATGCATACATGCCGTTGATCGGCTGGCCGGCGGTGCCGCCCACGCTGCTGTTGGTCGGGCCCACGCTGCCCTCGCCTGGCGAATACACCACCTGCGCGCTCAATCCGCCCAGCATGTCGGGCGTCGTGTACTGGATGGTGTTCGCCAGACGCGCATTCAGGTTGGTCTGCACGCCGTTGAGCGTGGTCATGATGCCAATGTTGTTGGCAATCGATGTGCTGCCCGGAATGAAGTTGAGCTTGCCGCCCAGGCCGCGCATCGGGGTCGTCATCAGCCCCATCTGCACTGTACCGAGCGTGTCGCTGCGAAGGCCGACAAACTGATCACGCCCGCTGGGGCCGGAACCGGTGTCCGCGTTAAAGCCGTACTCGATCTGGAAGATGGCGGAAAGGCCATTGCCCAGTTCCTCCTTGCCGCGCAAGCCCCACAGCGAGCTGTTGCTGGAATCCTTCACTGCCATCGGCACATTGCCGCCCACCTTGTTGGATCCCGTAGTGCGCACTGCCTCGACCGTGTTGTCGATCACCCCATACAGCGTCACCGAACTCTGTGCATGCACGTTGACGGTCGCACACATCGCCGCCACCGCGCCCGCCGCGCAAGAGAGTTTCGTCTTCAAACTCATTTCCTTCCTCCTTGTGGATCTCTGTCTTCTTTGTGATTGCGTTGTGGTTTTCACCCGTGGCAGATCCACTGCGGGAAACCGGTCTCTCAGTTCAAGCGCAGCTCGGTTGTGCGATCGAACAGATGCAGGTTGGCCGTCTGAATGCTCAGGCTGGCTTGTGCGCCGTGCTGCAGGCCATAGGCCTGGCGGTCGCGCCCGGTTGCGGCCAGGGCGCCGACCGGGGTGTCACAGACGAGCAGCGTTTCGGCGCCGTAGAACTCGCCGCTCTTCACGCGGGCGTTCATGCGGATGTCTTGTGCCCCGTCGTCCGCGCCAATGCGGATGTGCTCGGGGCGGACACCACAGACGATCTCCTGACCATCGTGCACGGGGGCGCGCTCCGGCAGTGGAATCTCGATGCCCTCCGCGCAGCGGATGGCGGTCTGGTCGCCACGCACCTGGGCCACGCCCTCGAAAAAGTTGATGGAGGGCGAGCCGATGAACTGCGCGACAAAGCGGTTCACCGGGCGGTCATACAGCTCGACCGGCGTGCCGACCTGCTCGACACGGCCATCGCGCAACACCACGATGCGGTCAGCCAGCGTCATGGCCTCGACCTGGTCGTGCGTCACATACACACAGGTGGTGCGCATGCGCTCGTACATCTCGCGGATCTCCGCACGCACGTGGTGACGCAGTGCGGCATCCAGATTGGAGAGCGGCTCATCGAACAGGAACACCGATGGCTTGCGCACAATGGCGCGCCCCATGGCCACACGCTGACGCTGCCCGCCCGAGAGCTGGCGCGGATAGCGGTCCAGCAGCTTGTCGAGCGCCAGCGAACGCGCGATCTCATTCACGATGGCATCGATCTCTGCTTTCGGCCGCTTGGCGAGCTTCAGGCTGAAACCCATGTTCTCGCGCACGGTCAGTTGCGGGTACAGCGCGTAGCTCTGGAAGACCATCGCGATGTCGCGCTCCTTCGGGTGCAGTTGCGTGACGTCACGCCCGCCGATGCGCACGGTGCCGCCCGACACTTCCTCCAGGCCGGCGATGATGCGCAACAGCGTCGACTTGCCCGAGCCGCTCGGGCCCACGAGCACGCAGAACTCACCGTCGCGGATGTCCACCGAAACGTTCTTGATAATGTGCTGGTCGCCAAAGCGCTTGTCGATTGCGTCCAGGGTCACGGAAGCCATGGTTCGCTCCTCTTTCTGTTCTGATCGGTTACCGGGCCCAGCCTCAGCCCTTCAACGCGCCGGACGTAAGTCCGCGCTGGAAGTGCTTCTGAAGGCCGAGGTACAGCCCCACGCTGGGAATCATTGCCAGCAGCGTGACGGCGATGAAGACGTTGGGCGAGATGTGTTCGTCGGTGCGCAGCGAGGCAAGCACGACGGGCAGCGTGTACAGCGTCTCGCGGTTGACCACGATGAGCGGCAGCAGGTATTGGTCCCAAATCATCAGGAAACCGAAGATGGCCGTGGTGCCCAGCGCCGGCTTGACCAGCGGCAGCACAACGTTGAAGAAAATCTGCCACTCGCTTGCGCCGTCGATGCGCGCGGCCTCTTCCAGCTCCATCGGCACGGCCTTCATGAACTCGGTCAGCACGAAGATCGAGAACGCCCAGCCGGCTACCGGCAGGATCATCCCGAGGTAGGAGTTCAACAGGCTCGCGTGCACCACTGGCAGCTTGCCGAGCACGAGGTACAGCGGAATGGCGATGACCTCTTCCGGCAGCATCATGGTCGACAGGAACAGCAGGCTCACCACGCCCGCGCCGACAAACTTCTTGCGAGCCAGCGCGTACGCCGCCAGCGCGCTCACCGTGATCTGCAGCGCCAGGCCGGCTACCACCACGACGCACGAGTTCAGCAGATTGCGCCACGCACCAGCCTCGCTCCACGCATAGACGAAATGCTTGAGCGACGGGTGCGACGGCCACAACTGGAGCTGGCCCGGCTGCACGGTATCGGCGTTGAAAGCGGTGGCGATCATTGCCCAGTACGGGCCGGCAAACACGGCCACGACAACTGCGTACAGCAGCCAGCGGACTGCCGTACCGGCCACCCCCGAAAACCGAACGCGGGATTGCGCAGGCGCCATGGCAGCGGGTTGCCCGGAAACAATCGATTTAGCGTTCATGACGTTTGCTCCGCTGCCGCAGGGCCAGGTAGGTGACGGTGGTCACCGCCGTGAAGAGGAACAGCAGGCACGACACGGCAGAGGCATAGCCGTAGTCGAACTGCACGAAGCCGGCCTTGTAGACGTACGTCATGACAACCTCGGTAGCGCCACCAGGGCCGCCGCCCGTGCTCGAATACACCTCGGTAAACACGCGCACACCGCGAATGAAACCGAGCACGCCCACGATCACGAAGGTGTGGCGGATGGCGGGCAGCGTCACATACCACAGACGATGGTGCCAACGGGCGCCATCCACGGCGGCCGCGTCGTACAGCTCTCGGTTCACGCCGGTCAGGCCCGCGATGAAGATCATCATGTCGTAGGGCACGGTCTTCCAGATCTGCATGGCGATGAGCGAGCCGAGAGCGAGATCGGGGTCGGCAAAGAAGCCTGCGGGTGCCACGCCAACCCAGCCGAGGATCGTGTTGCCGATGCCCTCCGGCGTGGGCGCCAGCAGGATCTGCCAGATCTGCGCGACCACGGCAGCGCTCGTCACAGCCGGCAGGAACATCGCCGTGCGGATGATGCGCAGATGCCGCGCCGGGCCTTCCAGCGCCAATGCCAGGAAGAAGGCAATCACAGCCGATGCGATGACCGACACCGCCACATACAGCGCCGTCTGCACCACAGCCGCGTGCAGATCGGTGTCGGCAAAGGCGCGCTCGAAGTTCTCGAGCCCCACCCACTGCCAATCCGCGCCGAAGTGCACCTGGTAGAAGCTCATCTCCAGCCCGCGCAGCATCGGCACGAACTTGAACGTGACAAACACCGCAATGGCCGGCAGCAGGAAGAGCCACGGCACAATCGGATGGCGTGTGGCCAGCCCGCGCGCGTTGCGTTTCATGGTGAGTCGCATGACAAGCCCGCCGTCAGTTTGCAGCCACGCGCTGGCGGGCCAGTTCCTGGTTGACCTTTTTGTTCAGGTCTTTCAGGCCGGCATCGATATCGCTGCTGCAGTTGGCCAGGATGCGGTTCAGGCCGTCGGCCGTGAGCTGGCGCATGCTCATCCAGTCAGGAATGGCAGGGGCGTAGTGCGCGTTCTTCTCGTACACGGTTTCGACCGTCTGCCAGCGCGGGTCGTTGTAGACCTTGCCGGCATCCACCGTCTTGTTGACCGGCAGGCGCACCACCGGAAAACCGCCCGGATGCATGCCCAACTTCTGCCCTTCCGGCGACGTGAGGAACGCGATGTATGACAGCGCAGCCTGCTTATTGGCCGAACGCGTGACGTACGCCAACTCGCCTTCGCCAAGGCTGTCCGCTTTGCCGGCCGGGCCCGGCGGCGGCGCAACCACCTCGATCTTGTCGCGGCCCGGCTCTTGATCCACTACTGCGATGTGATAGGGGCCACTGAAGAAGATGCCCGTCTGGCCGGAACGGAAGCTGGCGATGGCATCGGCCGTGGTGGCGTTGATGGCGCCCGGCTGCGTCACCTTGTCGGTGCACAGCATCTGGCGGAAGTAGGCGACGGTCTTGGCGGCGGCGGGCTCATCCAGCGCGCCGCGGAACTTGCCCTTGCCATCCGGGCGGATGAAATCGCCACCCGCCTGCCACAGGAAACTGCTCATGAACCACGTGGTGTAACCACGCGTGGCCGAGGCGGGGAACGTAAAACCGTAGACCGGTTTGCCGGCGCCTGCCGGTTGCATCGTGGTGAAGGCCTTGGCCAGCTTTGCGATGTCGTCCCACGACTTCGGCTGCGGCAGGCCGAGCTTCTCGCGCCAGTCCTTGCGGATGAAGAACACGAACGACTGCACCGACACCGGCACCGCGTAGTACTTGCCGTTGTAGCCCTGCGCGCCCTGCCAGGCACGGTCCTGGATATCGGCGCTGCCGGGGAAGCCGGCACGGTCAATCTCGGTAGCCACGCCGGTCTTCATCATCAGGCCCAGCGACGAACTGTCGTTGATGATGACGTCGGGCAGGTCATTGCCGGCAATGGCGCGCGACAGACGCTGCTCGTAGTCCGTCATCGCATTGAAGTACTCGACCTTGATGCCGGTCTTTTTGGTGAACGCGGCTGCGATGTTGTCGTAGGTGGCGCGCGCATCCGGGTTGGAGCGCGTCCAGACACGCAGCGTGGTCTCCGCCTGCACGTGCGATGCGAATCCGAACAGTGCCGCGCATGCTGCGCCTGATGCCATCAGCCGCGCAAACAGGCGCGTGCGTTCCCTGGTGATCTTCATCTTGTCTCCTGCTTGTTCTTTCGGCTCGGCGTCCAACGTATGTGGCGCCGTGCTCGTTCATCAACTTCCACGCCCCGGCTCGGGCAAGCCGCTCAAGCCCTGCACCGCCCCTTACCCTTACGCGGTGGCGGGCATCCGCAACTGCGCGAGCAGACCGCCATCAATGGGCAACACGTGCCCGGTGATGAACGACGCTGCGCTGGACGCCAGAAACAACACCGGCCGCGCGGCCTCTTCCGCCAACCCGTGACGGGGCAGCGGCAAGCCGCGTGCGGCAGCCGGGTCGACGTTCTTCGTGTGGGAATGCGGAATCTGTGCCGGCGCAATCGCATTCACGCGAATACCGTGGTGGCCGAAGTCCACGGCCAGACAGCGCGTCATGGCATCCACGCCGCCCTTGCTGATGTCGTAGATTGCGTTGTTGCGGTGCGCACGCTGCGCCCCCGGCGACGACACATTCACCACGACCCCCGGATGCGCGCGCCCGATCCAGCCGCGGATCACATCCAGGCTGAGCGCGTACATGGCACGGAGGTTGACGGAGACGATCTCGTCGAAATCCGTGAGCGTGCCGTCTGCGGTCGGCTTCTTGGTCTGGGTCATGCCGGCGTTGTTGACCAGCACGTCGATGCCGCCACGCTCCGCCGAGCGGTCGATGATGGCCTGGCGATGCGCGCCATCCGCCATGTCACCCATGACGATGTCGCAGCGCTCACCCAGACTCTTGCTCAGGGCTTCGAGTGCCTGGCGATTGCGGCCGGTGGCGACCACGTGCGCGCCGGCACGGTGGAATTCGCGCGCGATGGCTGCGCCGATCGCGCCGCTGGCGCCGGTCACGACAGCCAACTTGCCGTGGAAATCGAACTGAGTGTGCATATCGAGGAAGCGGTTGAAAGAGAACTTCTTGGAAAACGGTTTCCAAACTATAGGGATCAGCCAGAGCCAAGTCAACCGTTTTCCTGGTTGGCCACACTCGTGAAAACCCGAACCCACCGTCAACCGACTTCCTCAAAGCGATTCGCTCTCCACCTTTCCGCTCACACCAACTGGAATGCGCCGCCCCCTCTTGCATCACACCCTAGTCAAAGATGGCTTAGGTAAGCCAACATTCTGTTTTCTCTTTCTCGATTTCTACTGAGAACATCCTCAGCACTTTCTTTATCGACCAGGTAGCCGATCGCTCGGTTTACGCTTTCAGGAAAATTGTTTACGATAGGAAAACGTTACCCAAAGATACCCGGCGGTCGACCAGCCGCCCCATCCGCAACAGGAAGCCCTCCATGAAGATCACCGCCGTCCGCGTCACCCCCATCGCCATCAGCGATCCGCCGCTGCTCAATGCCAGCGGCGTGCACGAGCCGTTTGCGCTGCGCTCCATCATCGAAGTGGAGGCTGACAACGGGCTCGTCGGCCTGGGCGAAACGTATGGCGACAAGCCGGTGCTCGAAGGCCTGCTGCGCGTAAAGGATTCACTCATCGGACTGAGCCCGTTTGACCTGAACGGTCTGTGGCAGCGCGTGACGGCGGCGGGTGCCCCGGCAGCGCAGGGCGTCGAACTGGACGTCGCGCCAGGCTCCGCGGCCAGCAAGGGGGATCGCAAGGTGTTCGGCGGGTTCGAGGTGGCGTTCGTGGATCTGCAAGCGCGCTCGCTCGGCATTCCCGTGCACGCGCTGCTGGGTGGCGCCGTGCGTCGCAAGGTGCCGTTCTCCGCCTACCTGTTCTTCAAGTTCGCCAGCGATGTCGACCCGTCGTACAAGCCTGACGCGTGGGGCCCTGCGCTCAACGCCGAGCAGATGGTCGAACAGGCCCGCAAGATGATCGACGAGTACGGCTTCGGCAGCATCAAACTCAAGGCCGGCGCGCTGGAGCCGGAGGTGGAGGTGGCGTGCCTGAAGGCGCTCAAGCGCGCCTTCCCCAACCATCCGCTGCGCATCGACCCGAACGCCAACTGGTCATTGGAGACGGCCATCCGCATGGCCGAGCTGCTGCAGGGCGACCTGGAGTATTACGAGGACCCTACCCCGGGCCTGGAGGGCATGGCTGCACTGCACAAGGCCACCGGCCTGCCGCTGGCAACCAACATGGTGGTGACGGACATGGACGAGTTCCGCCGCAACGTGTCACTCAATGGTGTGCAGATCGTGCTGTCGGACCACCACTACTGGGGCGGCCTGCGCGCCACGCAGACGCTGGCGGCGATGTGCGAGACCTTCGGACTGGGCCTGTCGATGCACTCCAACTCACACCTGGGCATCAGTCTGATGGCGATGACGCATCTGGCCGCCGCCGTACCCAATCTGACCTACGCTTGTGACACGCACTACCCGTGGCAGGATGACGAAGTACTCAAGGGCGGCAAGATCGCCATCGAGGGCGGCTGCGTGAGCGTGACCGACGCGCCGGGCCTAGGCATCGAGATTGACCAGGATGCACTAGCCGCGCTGCACGCGCAGTATCTGCGCTGCGGCATCACCAACCGCGACGATGTCTCGCAAATGCGCAAGTTCCGCCCCGACTGGACACGCAAGAAACCGCGTTATTGATTGCGAAGTACGAAGCAACCACCCTCACCTCACCGAACAACTCGGAAGAACATCATGGCAACCATCGGTTTCATCGGTCTGGGCATCATGGGCGCCCACATGGCCCGCAACCTGCTCAAGGGCGATCACACGCTTGTCGTCAGTGGCAAACACTCGGTGCCCGATGACCTGCGTGCACGCGCCACGGTCGTCGCCAATTCCGCGGCTGTCGCCCAGGCGGCGGACATCATCATTGCCATGGTGCCGGACACGCAGGACGTGGCCAACGTGCTGTTTGGCGAAGATGGCGTGGCCCAGGGCCTGACCGCCGGCAAGCTGTTCATCGACATGAGCTCGATCTCGCCGATCGAGACGCAGGCCTTCGCCAAGCGCATCGAAGCGCTCGGTGCCGACTACCTGGATGCGCCTGTGTCGGGCGGTGAAGTTGGCGCGCGCGATGCCACGCTCACCATCATGGTGGGCGGCAAGGAGGCGGCGTTTGAACGCGCCAAGCCGCTGTTTGCACTGATGGGCAAGAACATCACGCTGGTGGGCGAATCCGGCGCCGGGCAAACCTGCAAGGTGGCCAACCAGATCATCGTGGCACTGACCATCGAGGCGGTGGGCGAGGCGCTGCTGTTCGCCTCCAAGGCCGGCGCCGACCCGGCGCGCGTGCGCGAGGCGCTGATGGGCGGCTTTGCCTCGTCGCGCATCCTGGAAGTGCATGGCGAGCGCATGATCAAGCGCACGTTCGACCCGGGCTTCCGCATCGAACTGCACCAGAAAGACCTGAACCTAGCGTTGGACGGCGCACGCAAGCTCGGCATCGCCCTGCCCAACACTGCCAGTGCACAACAGCTCTTCAGCGTGTGCGCCGCCAACGGCGGTAAGGCATGGGACCACTCCGCCCTGGTGCGCGCGCTCGAACTGATGGCGGACCACACCGTCGCCTGAGGAGGGTACCGGCGCAGCACCGTGCGCCATCCACGCCAATGCGCACCGGTGGAAAACGTTCTCCACCTATAATTCCGCACCATTGGCCGCTGCCGTTTTCGTGCAGCGGCCCACCCTCTCGCCACCGCACGTACGTGCCACCCGATGAAAAAGAGCTCTCCGACCATTCGAGACGTTGCAGCCGCTGCCGAGGTATCCGTGGCCACCGTGTCGAAGTATATGAACGGCGCGCAGCGTTTTTCCGCGCCGGTGGAAGCCAAGCTCAAGGCCGCCATCGAACAGCTCGGCTACCGCTCCAACCCGCTCGCGCGCTCGATGATCACGGGCAAGACACGCACCATCGGCCTAGCCATCCTCGACATCCGTAATCCGCACTTCACCAACATCGTGAAAGGCGCCAACCGGATTGCCCTGCAGAATGACTACACGCTGCTGCTGGTGGATACGGAAGAAAGCCAAGAGCGCGAGCGACAGTTGATCGAAGCGCTTGCACAGCGCGTGGATGGCATGATCGTCAGCTCGCGCATGCCGGAAGAAGCGATTCAGTGGATGCTCGAGTTGAACAAGCCGGTGGTGCTGTTTGGCCGCACGCGTGAACTGCAGATTCCCAGCGTCGGCTCAGACAGCCATCTGGCAGCCTACATGCTGGCGAAACACTTGCTGAACGAAGGCCACCGCCAGGTGGCTTACCTGGGCTTCGGCCAATCGCGCTGGAATGCAGAGCGCATTCGCGGGGTATCGGAGTGTTTTCAGGAGGCCGGCCTTACCGTCGACATTCACGACGCGTACGCGCCCTCGGCGCTGGCTGGCGAACAGGCCTGTTCTGCCATCATGCTTGCGCCCAAACGCCCGCAGGCGGTGATCTGCTACAACGACTTGATCGCACTCGGCTTCATGAAAGAAGCGCGCGCACTCGGGTTCAACTTGCCTGATGACGTATCGGTGGTGGGCTTCGACAACGTGCCCTACGGGGAGTACTCCTCCCCCGCGCTCACCACGATGGACCTGCAGAGCGAGCGCATGGGTGAGGTGGCCATGCAGAAACTGCTTGATCTGCTGGCCGGCCAGGACGGTGACGGCGAATATGCGCTGCTCGAACCGCGCCTGGTTGTGCGCGAATCCACCCGGCGCCGCGAAGCGGCGGCAAACGCCATGCCGCTGCCTGCCTCCAAATCACGGCGCAAGGCCTAGGGAACGCGCGGCGCTGCACCGCTAGACGACAGTCTGGCAGCGCCGCGCCGGGTCAGGCCGTCAGAACGAGTGATGCACGCCGGTGCTGACAACGATCTGGCTGCGGTTGGCCGACACGCCTACACCGTTGATCGCCGCCGACGGCGCATCGCCTGAGGCGCGCTGATATGTGCCCTGCAAGTACACCTGCGTGCGCTTGGAGAACGCATACACATTGCCAACGCTGAACTGGTTCCAGCGTGCGCTTTCGTACTTGCTGAAGGTATAGCCAACGTTGAGCGTGTTCGCCGCGGTGTAGTGCCACGCCGTGCCCAGATCGACGTTCTGCGAGCGGGCATTGGCGCCGCCCAGCGTGATGCGCGTTTGCGTGTAGACCGCATTGATCTGCACCGGCAGGCCGCTGAACTGGTACAGCGTGCCCGCACCGAACGACTTGACCGAGCTCATCGGCGTCATCACGCCCGGCACCAGCGTCGTCCCCAGCGTGTTGGTGATCCCCAGGCGGCCGGCAATGTCCAGCGCACGGTCGTTCGACGCGGTATAGGCCGCAGCAGCGCGGAAGCCGCCGTTGCTGTAGTACGCGCCCAGGCTGTAGCTGCGGCTCTTCGAAGGCGAACCCGGTACCTCGCCAAAACCGTACATGCCGCCCAGTTGTAGCCCGCCGAAGATGGGCGAGACATAGCGCACAGCGTTGTCGATCTGGAACTGGTTGGCCAGATTATCGAAGTTGCCCGGGTGGAACAGGTAGAAGTTGGTGAGCTGGAAGCCGTTGCTCAGGCGGCCGAGGTAATCGAACATGAAGTCCGCCTGATGGCCGAGCTGGATGTTGCCCAGACGTTCGTTCGACAGGCCGACCCATGCGGCGCGGTTGAACAGCTTGCCTGCCACCACGCTGTTGCCGGTGTCGCCCAGAAAGCCCGATTCCAACTGGAAGATGGCCTGGGTACCGCCGCCAAGATCTTCCGAGCCACGGAAACCGAAACGGTCCGGCTGCATCGTGCCCGGGTCCACGCGCATGGCAGAGCCGCTGGTCGCACCGCTTTTCAGGTTGTTGATGTAGGCCACGCCTTGGTCAATGCTGCCGTACAACGTCACATTGCTCTGCGCGGCAGCCGTACCGGCCAGGCCCATCGCCACCATGGCGAACAGTGTCTTCCTCATGTTTGCTTCCTCCGTTGGCCGGGGTGTCGGGCCCCGTCCGTTGTTATCGCCCGCCTATTGGCAGACCGTTATCGATCGTTCCACCTATGAAACGATGTTTAAGAAATTGGCAACGTAAAAAAAGAGAGCGCGCGACTGGTCAGGCCGGCGCTCAACTGCTTAAAGATCAACCACCAGCCGCTTACCCTTGCAGCCGGATACGCAGACCATCATGGTCTGGTTAGAGGCCCGCTCGCTCTTGGAGAGCACGCTGTCACGATGCTCGGGTTCCCCCTCCAGCACGCGTGTCTCGCACGAGCCACACACGCCTTCCTTGCAGCTGTATTCCACCTCCACGCCCACTTCCAGCAGCGCATCGAGCAGCGACTTGCCGGCGGGCACGCACAGCTCCGAGCCGGTGCGCGCCAGCTTGACCGTGTACTCACCCTCCTGCACCGACGACACTTCCGCATCCGCCGCAAAGCGTTCGATGTGGACATTGGTGTAGCCCAGCGCTTCGCATGCGGCCTCGAAAGCGCGCAGCATCGGGCCGGGGCCGCAGCAGTAGAAATGCGTATCCGCCGGATGGCCTGCGAGCAGCGCCTTCAGATCCGGCGGGCCGCCTGCATCTGCGTCAAAGTGAAAGCGCACAGCATCGCCATGTGCCGCCAGTTCATCGGCGAAGGCCGCTTCCGCACGTGAGCGGGCGCAGTAGAGCATCGAGAACGTCTTGCCCTGCTCTGCCAGCCGGCGCGCCATGCACACGATAGGCGTCACGCCAATGCCGCCGGCCACCAGAACCGTGCGCGGCGCGGCTTCATCCAACACGAAGTTGTTGCGCGGGCCGCCAATCTTGAGCGTCGAGCCCACACGCAGTTGCTCATGCACGTAGCGCGAGCCGCCACGGCTATTGCGGTCGAGCAGCACGCCGACCACATAACGGTCACGCACTTCCGGCGCACCGCACAGCGAGTAGCTGCGCACCAGGCCATTGCCCAGGTGCAGGTCAATATGTGCGCCCGGCGCGTATTCGGGCAGGGTCTTGCCGTCCACATCGCGCAGCTCCACGCTCACGATGCCCTGGGCTTCGTAGCGCATGGCGTGCACGCGCAGGTTGAGGGGGGGATTCGTACTCATGACTGACACGTCTCTCAACTTCGGTTCAGCGCTTCTCGGTGAGGAACTTGCCCTCAACCTTGCCGGCATCCTTCTGCCGGCGCGTATTGCCGTCGATACCGCCGTCGATGGCCCATTCGGCAAACACGGTCGGGCCGGGCTCGAAATCGCGCGGCTGCCATTCGCCATTCAGTTGATCTTCATCGGCGTAGTACTCGATCAGGCCGCCGGCGGGGTTCTTGAAGTACCAGAAGTACGCCGACGAGATCGGGTGACGGCCCGGGCCGAGTTGCGTATCCCACCCGCAGCGCGACACATGCATGCCGCCGCCAAACACTTCGTGGATATCGCGCACGGTAAAGGCCACGTGGTTCAGCCCGCTCTTGGCCTGCGGCAGTTGCAGCAGGAACAGATCATGGTGGCCGCCTTCCGGCTCGCAGCGCAGGAAGGCACCGCGGCCCGGATAGTGATCCGACGGTACGAAGCCGAGCTTCTCGATGTAGAAGCGCTCGGTCGTGGCCACGTCCTTCACGAAGAACACCACGTGGCCCACTTCGATTGGCGTGGCGCGTTCGTAGATGGGGCTGGGCTGGTTGAGGCGTGGCTTGTCTGTCCACGTGTTCATCGCTGCGCATTGCACGTCGATGTCGTGCTTAGCGGTCAGTTGCACCCGCACAGCCAGGCCGTTCGGGTCGATGCAGCCAACACGGCCGTCCGCATTGATGTAGCCCGGTTGACCTGCCAGCTTGTCGGCCAGACGATCCAGCACGGCTTGCGAATCCGCACCCCAGATCACTTCGCGCAGCGTAGGGCCGGCCTCCATGGCCGGCGGCAGCGTGGCATCGTCGCTGCGTTTGACGCGCACGCGGCAGCCGTTGAGCGTTTCGAACAGCAAGCCACTGGCGTCTTCTGCCTTCAGCGTGAGGCCCCAGTCCTGGAAGAACTGCTTACAGGCGGCAAGGTCGTCGGCACCGTAGACGATTTCGTCGATGCCTCGAATGGTATTCATCTTCATCTCCTGCTTGGCGCCGCGTGGCCTCGGGTGGCCGGCGAGCGCTGTGATTCGTTGCGGGTTGTCAGTGCACCGTGCCAGGGACGGCGCGCGTGGCTGCCTCTCCCTTGCGCAGCAGGGCCAGTCCACACAGCAGTACGATCAATTGGGTACCCACCAGGCTGCCGAAACCGGCAGCAAGGCCACCACCGCCCCCCAACCCGATCACGACACCCATGATGGCCGGCATAAAACCCGCCACCAGACTGCCCACACCATTGGTGACACCAAACGCGCACGCAACGTGCTCAGGCTTGGCGTTGAACTGCACGGTGCTGGGGATGGCCGGGCTCTGCAGGCCCCAGCACAGGCTGGCGGCCGTCAGCCAGTAAGCGGCGGCATAGCGGTCGGTGCTATTGATGGCCAGCAGCACTGCCACCGCCACGCCCAAACTGCCGAACACGAAGATCAGCGGAATGCGGCGACGCGGGATGAGATCCAGCAACAGCCCGCCCAGCAGCACACCGAGCACTGCAGCGTATTGCGGCATCGATGCCATCCAGCCCATCTCGCGCAGGGAAAAGCCACGCGCTTCCTTCAGGTAGGTCGGCAACCAGTTGCTGCTGCCCCACAGGTAGGAAAGGAAGGCGGCGGTCAGCACCGTCATGGTCAGGATGTGGCGCGTGTGGAAGGCACCGCGAAACATCTCACCAACCGTGTTCAGCGCAGCCGGGAGCGACTCCGGCTTAGGGATAGCCGCGTAACGCGCCGGCATGCGCACAAACGCCAGCACCAGCGGAATGCCCAAGAGCAGATTAAGGAGGCCGAGCAGATGGAACGACGCTTCCCAGTCGGCGCTGGCAATGGCGTAGCCCACCAGCGGATAACCCACCGCCAAGCCGACACCGGTGCCCATGTTGAAGATCGCGTTGGGCTTGCCGCTTTCCCGGCTGTCGAAATGAGCCTTGATGTAGGACGCGCCCAGCGAGAACAGCGGACCTTCGGCAAAGCCGAGAATAAAGCGGGACGCCAGGATCTCGATGTAACTGTTGAACCAAGGCGAAACCATGGTGATCAGCCCCCACAGGCAGAGCCCGTAGATCAAGCTGCGGCGCACGCCAAACAGGGCAGCACAAAACGGAGTGAACACAATGGCGGACAAGCCGTAGCCAGCCATGAAGGCCGTGGCCAACAACCCTTGGCCGCTGCGGTCATTGGCGGCTAGACCAATATGCTGCAGAAAGTCATGCTGCGTGATCAGCACCGCAATATTGATGCGATCGATGTACGAAATGGCGACGACCAGGAACAACACGACCACGCCAAACCAGCGTTGCGCACTTGAGTTCATTGCGAGCTCCTTTGCGCGTTGCGTTGATGCGATTTCATTCTTTTGTCTCCTCACACCTGCCCCGGGGCTTCAATGCTTCAATTGGCCCAGGCCAGCGGTTGTTCGTTCAGGCCCCAGTAGAGGCTCTTCTGCTCCATGTACTGCAGGATGCCCAGGCGGCCCTTCTCGCGGCCCAGGCCGCTGTCGCGCCAGCCGCCAAACGGCGTCGAGATCGAGAACTGCTTGTACGTGTTGATCCACACGTTGCCGGCCTGCACCGCGCGGCCGATGCGCCAGGCGCGCTTGTAGTCGCGCGTCCAGATGCCGGCGGCCAGTGCGTAGACGCTGTCGTTGGCCTGCTCGATGAGCTCCTCTTCATCGTCGAACGGCATGGCAACGAGCACCGGGCCGAAGATCTCTTCCTGGCAAATGCGCGCGCTGTTGGTGAGGCCTTCGATGATGGTGGGCGTATAGAAGTAGCCCGACTCACAGCCGGCGATGTCCGGGCGCAGACCGCCGGTGCGCAGGTGGCCGCCCTCTTCCACGCCCATCGCCACGTAAGACTCGATGGTCTCGCGGTGGCGATCGGTGATCAGCGGCCCCATCTGCGTGGACTCGTCGGCCGGGTTGCCGACACGCAGGCGTGCTGCGGCAGCCGCCAGGCGGTCCATGAACGGCTCATACAGCGAGCGCGCCACGAACAAACGCGAACCCGCGATGCACGACTCGCCCGACGAGCTGAAGATGCCGTACAGCACACCGTTGACCGCGTGGTCGAGATCGGCGTCTTCAAACACCATGGTCGGCGACTTGCCACCCAGCTCCAGCGACACCGGCATCATCTTGTCAGCCGCGATATGCGCGATATGGCGGCCAGTGTTCGTGCCGCCCGTGAACGACACGCGGCGCACCAGCGGGTGCTTAGTGATCGCGTCGCCAATGACCGAACCCTTGCCCGGCAGCACGCTGATCATGCCCTTGGGCACGCCGGCCTCTTCGCAGATGGCAGCCAGTTCCAGCGCCATCAGCGGCGTGACTTCAGCAGGTTTGACGACGACGGCGTTGCCAGCGGCCAGCGCAGGCGCCATCTTCTGCGCCTCGCTGGCGATGGGCGAATTCCACGGTGTGATGGCCGCCACCACGCCCATGGGCTCGTGCACGCTCATCGTCAGGCAATCGCCGCGCGCAGGCGTGAGGGATTCTTCCAGCGTCTCGCAAGCAGCGCCGAAGAATTGGAACGTCGCGGCCGCGCTCGCCACCAGGGCGCGCGTTTCGTTGATCGGCTTGCCGTTGTCCAGGCGCTGGCGCTGGGCCAGGGCTTCGCTGCGCGAGCGGATCAACTCGGCCACGCGGTACAGCACAGCCGCACGCTCATGCGGCTTACGCTGTGCCCAGCCGCTGGAGAGGAAGGCACGGTAGGCACCGGCCACGGCCTCTTCCACATCGGCCACGCTGGCAGCGTTGAGTTCAGCCACGACTTCGCCCGTGGCGGGGTACCGCGTGACATAGCGCTCGCCGGTGCCGAGGCGCCATTCGCCTGCAATGCAGATCGGCAACAAAGCGGTTGCGGTTGGATTCAGGGTGGAGACAGTCATGGCGCTGTGGCCTCACTCAGATCGAAACAGCGTGCGCGCGGTTGCCCAGCGCACGCACCACGCTGAACACCGTCAGCGCAGAAGTCTTGGGATTGGCTGCCAGCGGCTTGCCGCGCATGGTCAGCTCGAAGCCGCCAAAGGCGCCACGTGCCTCGACGTGGTGGATGTTCTCGTCCACCGTCGGATCGGCCAGCAGCTTGACGTGTGTGTGTTCCAGCCCCAGGCCTGCCAGCGACAGCGTGGCCGCCACGTTGGCGTTCTTCGGGAACAGGCGCGCAGCCTCACGGGCATTGCCTTCGAAAATCACGGTCGGCTCGCTCAGCGCATCCAGGTCGAATTGCTGATCGGCCGGCGTGTCCTTCCAGGCACGCGGGGGCTTGCGGCCGGTGTAAACCACAGCATCCAGCCCGCCAAGCCGCGCGGCGGCCAGCGCATCGATGGCCCCGATGGCGCCTGACAGCAACTGCATCTGCGCGTTGCCACGCCGTGCTGCAGCTTCCAGACGCTCGGCCACGCCCGGTTCGGACAACGCACCGACGGACACCACTAGGCAATCAATGCCCTGCTCCAGCGCCGGCACCACGTGCTCTTCCAGCGCGTCATGCCCGGCGCATTCGACCAGCAGGTCGGGGCGTGCATCGGGGGATAGATGCGTGACTACGCGTGCGTTCGGCGCGAGCGGGGCAATGGCCTCGCGCGCCTTGTCCATCGCGTGCTCAGGCACGATCACGGCATCAAAGCAGACGTCCGGATCGCTCTTGAGCAGCTCCAGCACGCCCTGCCCGATCGCTCCGCAACCGACCATCGATACATGCAGCATGTCCGGCTCCTTGGGTTGGCTCAGTTGCGGGTTCACGCCACCACCGTGGTGCGTTCGGCTGCGCGTTCGCCCTGCCCTTCCTTGGCCAGCTGGTTGACCGGCGGGCCCGCAAAGATGGTCTTGAAGCTGCCGATGGAGAGCATGTCGATCTCCAGCAGGAACGGGCCCTCACCGCTAGCGGCCTCGTTCAGTGCGTTGCCCACGTCGGCCAGATCCGACACGCGGCGATGGCGTAACTGCAGGGATTGCGAGAGCGCCGTGTAGTCCGGCGTATGCAGATCCACGTAATGACGGCGGCCGCCGTACTGCGCGTCCTGGATGTTCTTGATGACGCCGTAGCCCTTGTCGTTCATCAGCACGATGACGAGGTTGGCACGCTCCTGCACGGCCGTTGCCAGCTCACCCAGGTTCAGGATGAAACCGCCGTCGCCGGCCAGGCAGAACGTGGTCTTGCCCGATCCGGTTGCCGCGGCACCGATGGCCGCGCCAATGCCCATCGCCAGGCCTTGGCCGATGCCGCCGCCCAACGCATGCACGCCGGCACGCGAATCGAAAATACGCAGGTGACGGTTGCCCCAGGTGCTGTTCGATACCGTCACATCGCGCACCCAGTTGAACTCACGGCCCACGGCAGCCTGCAGGGCTTCCACCAGCTTCGAGTACGGGCCGAGGCCATCGACCAGTGCACCGACTGCCGTCTCATGCGCGGCACGCAGGTCGCCGGCAAATGCCGCGTCGATCTGCATCTTCTTCTCCAGTCGATCGGCCAGACCGTCCAGTGCGAGGGCCGAGTCGCCACAGACGAAGTAGTCGCTGGCGTAGCAGCGGCCTTCTGCCGAAGCATCCGCATCAATGCGGTACAGCGGACGCGGCAGCTTCAGTTCGTACTTGAGCGTTTCATTGCCGCGCAAGCGCGAGCCGACTACGACCATCGCATCGCACGTCTGGTAGAACGCCTCGACCGGCTTGTGCAGATTGAAGGCACCCAGCGAGCGCGGATCGTCTTCCGGCACAATGCCGCGGCCTTGCGTGCTGGTCACCACGCCAAAGCCCAGGTCCATCAGGCGCTTGACCTGCTTCGCGGCATGGCGGGCACCACCGCCCAGCCACAGCATCGGGCGGCGCGCACGCGACAGGCGCTCGGCCAGCTCATCCAGCGCATGCGCCGACGGCACATGCTGCGGCACGAGCAGCGGGCGCAGGTCGGTCGGCATCGGGATCAGCGCGGCCTGGATGTCGATGGGGATCTCCACGCTCACCGGGCCGGTCGGGGCCGTCAGTGCGGTCTGCACAGCCAGCTTCATCGTGCTGATGGCGGTGTCTGCGCTACGGATGCGGAAGGCCGCCTTCGACACCGACTTGAGCATCGTGAGCTGGTCCGGCGCTTCGTGGATGTAGGCCAGGCTTTGGTCCAGATACGGCGTTTCGATCTGGCCCGTGATATGCAGCAGCGGCGTACCAGCAGTCAGGGCTTCGACCATTGCGCCGGCGGCATTGCCGGCAGCGGTACCGGTGCTGGTCAGGCACACGCCCAGGCCACCCGTGGTGCGGGCATAGGCATCGGCCATGTTGGTGCCGCCTGCTTCGCCGCGCGCCATGATGAAGCGGATCTTGCCGCGCTCGCCCATCGCATCGAGGATGGGCATGTTGTGGATGGAGATCACGCCAAAGGCGGCCTTGACCTCGCAGGATTCCAGGAAGGCTGCAATCGCGTGGCCCACGGTGACCAGTTGTTGTTCCTGTGGTTGTCTATTAAGCATGACGGGAGTGTCCTCCGGAGATATCGATATGGCTGCCCGTGGTGTACGAAGACAACGGCGAGGCAAGGAACAGAATGGCGCGGGCTGCCTCTTCGGGCAGGCCCAGGCGGCCAAGGGGAATATGTTTTTGCGTGGCCAGGCGGCGCGTCCACGCGGCCCAGTCCAGATGCTTGTCTTCTTCGGGGCGCGCCTCAAAGCGGCGCCGCCACTGGCCGGACTCGACCAACCCGATCAGGATGCCGTTGACGCGCACGCCCTTCGGTGCAAATTCGGTCGCCATCGAGCGCACCAGGTTGAGCACCCCCGCCCGCGCGGCCGACGTGGCGACCATGTGCGGCTCAGGCTGCTGCGCGAGCAGCGAATTCACGCAGACGATCGCACCGTGCGCGGAGCGCTCCAGTTGCGGCATGAACGCGCGCGTCGGGTGGATGACGGAGAAGAACTTGAGATGCAGCTCCTGCGTCCATGCGGCATCGTCGGTGTCGGCAAACGTCGAGACGCGGCCCTGGCCGGCGTTGTTGACCAGCATGTCGATGGGGCCAAGCGCTTGCTCCACCGCATCGGCAAACGCAGCCATCTGCGCGGCATCAAGCACATCGCAGGTTGCGGCGAACAACTTCGCGCTCGGGAATCGGCTGCGCAGGTGTTGTTCAGCTTGTGCAAGACGTTCTGCATTGCGACCGCACAGCGCCACAGCGGCACCGGCTTCCAGCAGCAGTTCAACGGTGGCGAGGCCGATGCCCGAGGAGCCCCCGGTCACCACAGCGGTCTTGCCCGTCAGATCGATCATCGGCATGGTCATTCCCGGAACAGGTTGACGACCTTGCCGCTGGCGGGGCGGTAGTCCAGCAGGTACGACAGCTCGCCGGCGGCAGCGCGCACCTTGTCGATCATCGAATCCAGCTGTGCTGGCTCGATGCGCGGTGACGGGATCGTCGTGCCGAGCGCGGCGACCACCTTGCCGCCGCGATCCAGCACGGGCGCTGCAATCGTCGAGATGTTGGCCTCAAAGAAGCCCTCTTGCAGCACGTAGCCATGGTCTCGATCACGCTGGACCATCTCGAACAGCTCTTCCACCGTGCGCGGCGTGTTGGCAGAGAACGCTTCCAGTTGAGGCTCCGGATAGAGCTGGCGCAACTCAGCCAGTGACAGATCCGCCAGCAGCACACGGCCCAGCACGGTGGCATGCGCGGGCAACCGCGTGCCGACATTGACGGAGCTCGTGAACGGCGTGGGCGCCACCGATTTCGCCACATAGACGATCGAGCGGCCATCGCGCACCACGAGGTTGCACGGATAGTGGATGTCGTCGCGCAGGCGATCGAGCAGCGGGCGGCCTAGCTCGGTCAACTCCAGCGAGGCGAGGTATTCAAAGCCCAGGCGCAGCACCGCCATGCCAAGGCGGAAATCGCGGCCGCCATCGACGCGCTCGATAAAGCCCATCACTTCAAGCGTGGTCAGCAGGCGGAACACCGTCGAGCGCGGCACTTTCAGCCGGCGCGCCAGTTCCGGTGCAGACAGCACACGATCTTTGTGGCTGAACTCGCAGAGCAGGCGCAGGCCGCGTTCGAGCCCGGGGACGATGTACTTTTCCTGCACGTCTTCGGAGATGAGGTCGTTGCTCATACGTGTTGGCGCTTACGCGTTTCGGGATTGGGAGAGGACGGCTTGTTCGATCCAGCCAGCAACAGCATCCGGTGCATCGATATAGGAGGCGTGTCCGGCAGACGGCACGAGCGCGAACGGCAGACCGAACGTCTCGGCCAGGGCTTCACAGCCTTGCGGCGGTGTGATGCCGTCAACATCGCCGCATGCCACATGGGCGTGTGTCGATGCCGGACGTTTGCGCAGATAGGCGCCGATGTCGTCGCCGCTTAGCATCGCCACAGCCTGGCGATAGCCGCCATCGTTCAGGCGTTTCATGTTCCAGCGCACCCAGGCACGTTCTTCGCCGGTGGCATCGGGGCGCAGCAGGTGCGCGTGGCGCGATTCGGCCATCCCCTCGATACCCAGTTGGTCAAGCGTGGCTAGGCGCTGCGCTTGCACACTGCGGGACTTGGCTTCCTGCCCCGGCTGGCCGTAACCCTGTGCCGGGTTCAGCAGCAACAGGTGTTTCGGCTGCATCGCCAGGGGTGCGTCGGCCACATAGGCCGAAGCCATCAATGCGCCAAGGGAATGCCCGACAAGCACGTCCGGCTTGACGTGGAGCACAGCGAGCCAGGCGCGCAGCCGCGCGGCATAGTTGGCCGCGCGCGGCTCGTGCCGCTCCAGGGGTGTGGAGTTGCCGTAGCCCGGCGCATCCCACGCAAGCACACGCGTGCTTTGCGAAAGCAACTGCGCGCAAGGCAGCCATGACGCCGCACTGGAGCTGATGCCGTGCAACAGCACCACCACCGGCCCGCGATCGCCCCATTGCCGATAACCGACGCGATCGCCGCGCTCGCTGATCACAGCGGTGCGTTCGGCAAACTCAGCGCCGAGCAACGCCAGCGCATCAGCAACGCGCAACGGATGAGAAGACATGACAGCCTGCGCACACATGGCATCAACGCTTGATCTTGGCGAGCGGATGCTCGGGCGGATACGTCGGCGTAATCGGCTTCTTGGCGCCGAGCATCACGCACATGAGCGCGTCTTCGTCGCCGATGTTGATTTCTTCGCGGTACACACCGGGCGGCACCGAAACGAGGTCGCGATCGGTCAGGATGGTCTCAAAGCGCTCGCCGTCCTTCTCCAGGACCAGCTTGAGCTTGCCGCGGATGACGAAGAACACCTCTTCCACATCAGTGTGCAGGTGCGACGGGCCTTCGTGGCCGGCCGGGATGACCATGGTCGAAAACGTGAAGTGCTCCGACGGCACCGTGTTGGTGTCAGCCGCCACGCCCGTGCCGCCCGTGCCGAGGTAGCGCATTTGCGCACGGCGATATTTCGGGTCGTAGTCGGCCTGGAACTTGAGGGCGTCCCAGTCGTAGCGGCGGGTAGCGAAACGCGCTACGCGGCTGTTCATCCAGTCCTCAAACGACGCGCCTTCCGGGCGGTCCCACGTGCGCTGCACTTGCTGTTGTTCGGAGAGATCGCTCATCGAATACCTCTTCTCAATGGTGTGTGGTTGCGTTACTGCATGACAAAACCGCCGTTGACGGCCAGCGTCTGGCCCGTCACGAATCGGGAGAGATCGGACAGCGCGAACAGCACGGCGCCGCAGACGTCGTCGGGCACCTGGTCGCGCGAGATGGCGCGCTGATCGCGGTATAGCGCGTGGCGGTGCGCCGGCACGTATTCCGTGGCTTCCACCAGCGTCAGTCCCGGCGCGATGGCGTTGACGGTGATGCCGTCAGCACCGCATTCGCGCGCCAATGACTTGGTCATGCCGATGACGGCGCTCTTGCTGGCCACATAGGCCAGTAGGTTCGGCGCGCCCCACAGCGGCGTGTCCGACGACAGGTTGACGATGGCGCCACGGCCCGACGCCTTGAGCGCCGGCAGGCAGGCCGTCGTCATCAGCCAGGTGCCGCGCACGTTGACGTTCATCACGCGGTCCCAGGTGTCGACGTCGATGGACGAGGCATCGCGCCCGCCCGAGTTGGTGATCGCCGCGTTGTTGACGAGGCCGTCGAGCCCGCCCAGTGCCTGCGTAGCCGCAGCAGCACAAGCCTGGATGGAAGCCGGGTCACCGAGGTCAAGCGTGAAGCCATGGGCTTCGAAGCCGGCCGCGCGCAGTGCTGCGGCCTCCTCCTGCACACGCTCGCCCAGGATGTCTGCCAGCGCGACCGCACCACCCGCTTCGGCGATGGACTTGGCGAACGCCAGACCCAGCCCGCGTGCGGCGCCTGTGACGAGCACCTTGCGGCCGGCCAGCAGCCCGGTGGCAGGATTGCGCTCAGGCATGTTGGGCTTCCGAAGCAATGGGCTTGAGCATGGCGACCGGCGCATCGGCCAGTTCAGCTGCGGCGCGGCGGGCCAGGATGCGGCGGATGCGCGTGATGCCGATGTCGTGCTGATACAGCGTCTCGTGGTCACGCGCCTCGGGTGCCAGCGATTCGAGCACCACACGGTCCTGCTCGAGGACATCCCAGTGCAGTCCTTCCAGGCGGTTGCGATACAGGAAGCGCCACACGTCGCGCTCCCAGCCCTGCACGTGGCGCGTGCGCCAGAAGTAGACGATGCAATGC